>DASTQB010000376.1:0-15269 GCA_035761985.1 Pyrinomonadaceae bacterium | reverse complement strand
TGGCCCTCCGTGGCCACCCCAGTGTTGAGTTCCACGCTGGGGTGGCCACGGAGGGCCACCCCTACAACTACTCCATCGTGATGGTGAAGGCGATGCAGAACGTCAAACTACCGGAGCGGCGTTCCTCGAATGCATCGGCGATTACTTGAGCCAACCTCACCCAAATTCTTCTTCGCGCGGCTCCGCCGAGCTTGACCTTCTCGGCTTTCTTCGAGCGCTGTCGCTCCGGCCCTTGAACTTGGCGCCTCAGCTTTCTCGAGCGCTGTCGCTCCGGCCGTTGAACTTCGCGCCTCGGCTTCATCGAGCGCTGTCGCTCCGGCTCTGCCGCCGGATGTGAGGCGGGGCTTTGCCCCGCCGTCCGATGGAGAAATTTCGAAAGGGGCTGTGCCCCTTATGGGAATGGATTGGGGGCAGAGCCCCATTTTTTATTAACAGCGTGACGGCGGGGCGAAGCCCCGCCGTCCGATTGAGAAATCTCAAGAGGGGCTGCGCCCCCCGTACGTGCAATCACTCCAGGGTGATAGTCATAGTTATGCAACCCGCAAAGGTACACGTCCAGGCCGTCGGGCAGATCGGCACCGTAAGGGTCACGGTGATTATCGGGTCTTCGCCGCCTGCTGCTCCAGTTAGTTCCGCGTCTGTAAGTTCGACTACGCCGGCAGGATTCTGCGGCAGCGATGCACGTTGCGTCTCGCTCAAACTATTACGGTACTCTTCATCTTTCCATGCGCGAACGATGTCTAATTGGGACATGGGTATGCTCCTTCTTTTTAATTTTGGTTGGGCCAACGTGGGGCCGTTATCGGTGTTGGCGGTGTTCCTGCCCGTGATGCGAGAACATCGTCCGTCGTTGATCACTCAGCGCGGATCTCAGCCTGCGTCGATATTCTCCTGGATGAGTGTGATTGTGGCCGTGCACCCGAGCGTGTAAGGGCAAAAGAAAAGACTGTCACAACCGAGGGTGAGGCTCATAGTTGTGCCGCCGTCAACTTCAGTCAGATCCTGATCCGTCAGTTCAATAACCCCCACAGGATTCGCCGGCAACTGCGATCGCTCTGACTCGCTCAGCTTGCTGAAGTACTCTTCATCTTTCCACGCGCGGATGATATCTAGTTTCGACATAAGTGCTGCTCCTTTTTCTTAACAGTTTGTCCGGACGCGGCTCGGCGGAATCGACAGTTGATTCAGCCGAGCCGCGTTGTTTCTGGTCCTTATACCTGCGACTACTCGGCGGCAATGTCGTACGGCAGGCAGATCGTCAGACTACACATGTAAAACGTCGGACAAATCGGCAACGTGATCGAGAGGATGATGGTCGAGTTTTCTTCGAGTCCACCGCTTGCTGCACGCAGTTGGTCGTCTGAAAGTTCGACTACGCCCGCAGGATTCTGCGGCAGCGCCGCGCGCTGTGTGTCACTTAAACTCTCGCAATATTCGTCATCTTTCCATGCGCGAACGATGTCTAGTGTTGACATAATTTAAGCTCCTTATTTTTTAAATGAAATGGCCGACTTGGGCCGTATGGTTGGTCCACCGCGTTCTTCGCCCGTGATGCAAAGAACACCGTCCGTCGCTGATTACTCTGCCCGGCGTTTCAGCGGATAGCGTAAGGCGACGATGATTGGCTGATCTTCAGCCGTACGCTTTTGTTTCTGGTCCATCCTGGCTATTGAAGAGTGCCGTCCGGGATGCAAGCCGTCACACTACACAGGTAGGTGGGGCAGATCGGCAATGTGAAAAATAACGGGGTGTCTTCAGTTCCGCCTCCTGCTAACGACAGGTCTGCGTCTGTAAGTTCGATTAGGCCGGCAGGATTCTGCGGCAGCGACGCGCGCTGTGTGTCGCTCAGGCTCTCGCAGTATTCGTCATCTTTCCATGCGCGAACGATGTCTAGTGTTGACATAATGAAGCTCCTTTATATTTTAGTGAAAATGGCCGGCTTGGGCCGTTGAGGTTCGCGGTGTTCCTGGCCCGTGATGCAAAGAACATCGTCCGTCGCGGATTACTCTGCCCGGCGTTTCAACGGAGAGCGTAAGGCGACGATGATTGTGTGTGTGTTGCTACAACGAAATTAGAACCGTGAAAAGCTCGTGACTCAGCCCTCTGGCGAGATCTGGTCCTCCAAAGTAAATGAAGGCGGGCAGCCGAGCGTCGGAAGACACATGGCGAGGCTGTTACAGCCATTGGTAATGCTGTGGGTCGTGCCACCTTCAGCTTGCAGCAGCTCCCGATCTGTCAGCTCGATTACTCCGGCCGGGTTCTGCGGTAACAGCGATCGATCTGAATCGCTGAGGTTATCGAGGTAGTCTTCGTCTTTCCATGCGCGGATGATATCTAGTTTCGACATAGGTGTGCTCCTTTCGTTTGATACGAACTGCTCTACTGCGCTTCGGGGCCGCCAGCGGGGAGAATGGTGATGGTAATCGGGCACCAGAGTGGATCGTACGTGCAGATGGTAATGAAGCTGCCGCACATGAACGGATCAAAAGTGATCGTGCCGCCTTCGACGTCGTTCATGTCCTGGTCAGTCAGTTCGATAATGCCGGCGGGGTTCTGTGGCAGCCGCGATTTTTCGGCGGCACTCAGGCTTTCACGATAGTCTTCATCTTTCCATGCGCGAATGATGTCTAGCTTTGACATAGGTGTGCTCCTTTCTGGTTTAGGGTTGTTTGTTGCATTTCGAGAGAGTGAGCGAATGGCGGTAGTGTGCCTGCGTGCGATCTTTGTCTGATTCGTTCGCAGCAGGCGCTTCCCGCCCGCTCAACTCCGACACTTGCGACGATCAATGTTGGGGCTTACATGGTCTTGCTCCTTGAAACGTGGGAGAGGTTGGGGCAGTTGGGGTTGAAGACTAGTTCAAGACAGTCTTCTGATCTCATCGCCAGGCACAGACGACTGCGCGCGCCGTTCAGGGTTAGGAGTAGGAAGTGCAGTTGTCTGCGGGTTCCTTTTCTGTGGTTCTTCATGAGCGTCCAGAGCAACAGCGGTTATTTCCGTGAAGCCTGCGAAGCAGGCGCCAGCGTAAAGCCTGCGAATCAGGCGCGAGCGTAAGCCTGCGAAGCAGGCGCGAGCGTAAAGCCTGGGGCGTAAGCCCCAGGTCCCAAAAGCATGAAAGGTTTCAAGCCCGCGGATGCGGGCGACAGATGTCCGAGGTTTGCAACGCGAACGGCTGCCGCCCATTTCATGGGCTGGCGCGTCAACGTCTTTCCGAGTCCTGGGGCTCACGCCCCAGGCTTTACGCTCACGCCTGCTTCGCAGGCTAAAACCAAGCGCCGGCGGCAGAGCCGTGGCTAAACTGGCTTGGTTAAGCGATAGCGCGAGCTTAGCGGCAAATTAGTTCATGAGTTGGGGGAGTGTGGTCAGGCCGTTGGGGATGATGTAGCCGGGCTGACCGTTTAGTGTCGCAAGGGCCGATTCCAAAGATGCATGGGGTTCGAGGCCCATTTGGCGGACCAGTTGATCCTCGAAAGATGAGACCATCAGGATGCGAAAAGTCTCTGCCTTCTTTCGCAGACCCCACGCCGTTTGCCCGTTGACCTGGTAGCCCTGCAGAAGCTTCTGCGCTGTTGCAGGTGAACCGCCGGGGACGAACCAGTCGAGGAAATCGTTTCGTCCGAGACCCTGCGAACATTCAGCGAGAGCTATCATCGTGCCGCCGGGTTCCAACGCCGTCGCTGCATGCTCCAGCGCCTTGTGGCTTTGAATCATGTTTGCATCGCGCGGCGCGCCACCACAGCTAACAATCACCACCGGCCGTCGTCTGTCGATCGGAACTGCATGTGTCGCGTTGTATTCAGCACAACCGCGCCGGTGCGCCTCGCGCCAATCCCCTGCATAGACTGCCGAGATCTCATTTTGCGCGTTGATGATCGTGTTGACGAGAAACGACGGCTTCAACATGCCGACTGCTTCTTCCATGTCTTCATGGACCGCGTTGCCTTTGAGAACGCCAGTCGCAACACCCTCTCGCTTCTGGAGTTTTTCACGATCGAACGAAAGCAGATGGTTCGCTCGAATCGCGCGCGCCGAAGCACAGCCCGGCAGGATCGCCTTTCGACCTCCGGAGAAGCCCGCGAAGTAATGAAACGTGATCGCTCCGAGTGCGATTACATGATCGTTTTCAAGCAGACGGCGATTCAACTCCACCGGCGTTCCGCGTGATGTATGGCCCAACCTTGCGACTGACGAATCATCGTTTGCATCGTGATGATGAACGGCGAACCGCGATGCTATTTGTTCGCCCAGTATGCGATCGATCTCAACGGTCGTCGGCGCTCGATGAATACCGCCGCCAATCAAGATTTCAATCTGCGAATCTGCCAGGCCGCGCTCGTTCAAACGCTCGACGATCAGCGGAGCGATGCGTTCGACACCCGCCACGCGCGTCGCGTCCGGCACGACGATTAACACACGATCGTTTTTCCCGACGATCTCGTCCAGCCGCGGCGCACCAACCGGCTCATTCAACGCTGCTCGCAACTCGTCATCAGTCAGGCAGCGTGCGTCAGAGTCGTGGGGCATAAGCGGGCTGAAACGATCGGGACTGAAGTCCATGCGTAGCTTCGACGTTCCATAGCCAAGCATGATCGTGGTTTGCTTACTACTCATAACGTTCCCCGAAAAATACCGAGCGATCGCTGCGGTCGGCTATGTACCGCCGGCCGCAAGCGTGCGCTCAATTTGTTGGTGGGTATCAGGCTTCGAGCGCGCTGATTCCGATGGTGACTGTGCAGCCGAGTGTGATGCAGCTGTACATGAGTGATATGCAAAAGTCGTCGAGCGTTAAAAGCGGAATCAACTCCTGGCCGCCTGCGGCTCCTTCAAGGTCGCGGTCCGACAACTCGATAATGCCTGCGGGGTTCTGCGGCAACATCGCTCGCTGCACATCGGTCAAACTGTCAGCGTAATCTTCGTCTTTCCAAGCGCGGATGATATCTAGTTCCGACATAGTTGTGCTCCTTCTTGTGACAGCTGATTCAGCTGTGTGTGGTGGTGGTTTGGTTAATTGGCAGGCAGTTCCGTCGGAATGCAAAGAGTGATGCAGCTAAACATCAGTGAACACATGATGTCGATGGTAAATAATGTGCCGCCTGCGGTCTGGGCCAGGTCCTGTTCCGTCAGCTCCACGAAGCCCGCGGGATTCTCAGGCAACATGGCTCGTTGCACATCAGTCAGGCTGTTGGCGTACTCTTCGTCTTTCCAGGCGCGAATGATATCTAGTTTCGACATGGTGATCTCCTTTGTTGAGGGGTGATGGAATCCACGTACGTGAGAACCGTTGTAGGGGTGGCCCTCCGTGGCCACCCCAGGCTTAGCACTTCGACGCTGGGGTGGCCACGCGAAGGCCACCGCGCGCGCGCGCCTACAATTACACTCCTGTAGTAGTGGTGGTCTCGCAACAAATGATCGCATTGCCGGTGATGCACGTGTGACACGAGCCGAGCGCGGCGCCTTGAGCGCCTCTCAACTCATCATCCGACAACTCAACGAAACCTGCCGGGTTCTGCGGAAGCAACACCTTTTCGGTTTCACTCAAACTGCCGAAGTATTCTTCATCTTTCCAGGCGCGAATGACGTCTAATCGTGACATGTGAATTCTCCTTTTTTGGTTTTTAGTTTTGAGATAGCTCAACGAGACGAATGGACCAGGCTTAGTTGAGCGGGATCAGTTGGTCGTAAAACTTAGCGCGTTCACTAAGATCCGCGATCGCGCGGGCTAACCGGGAAATACCTTCTTCGATCTGAGCTGGACCACAGTGGCTGAAGTTCAAACGCAAGCTCTGACGCTGTGACCAGTGACCACTCGCACTGAATGCTCCGCCGGGAACAAATGCAACCTGCTGCTTCTTGATTGCATGCTGGACCAGCTCGCCTGCGTCCAGTCCCGGCAGTTCAACCCACATGAAAACTCCGCTTTTCGGTCGCTGCCATTGAGCGGCGGCTGGAAAGTGTTCGAGCAGCGCGTCGTGCATCGTTTCGCGCCTGAGTCGATACTCTTTGTGCAGCCTTGATAAATGATCCGGCAGATGACCTGCGGCGAGATAAGCGCTGATGGTCCGTTGCGAGAAAGTCGCGGTGTCGATGTCGGTTGCTTCCTTAATAACCGAAAGCGGGCGCATCAACTTTTCCGGCACGATAATCCAACCTACACGCAGCGCCGGAGCAAGTATTTTTGAAAACGATCCGACATAGAAAACCCAGTCTTCATCAAGCGCCCTGAGTGGAGGATCAAGCTCGCCGTCGTAGTGCAGAAAACCGTAAGCGTCGTCTTCGATAATCGGCACGCCGTAGTGACTGGCAAGCTCTACGAGTCTTTCACGCTTGCGCCGCGAGAGGCTGACACTCAAAGGATTGTGTCCATCGGTGATCGCATAAATAAAGGACGGCCGCCTTCCGCGTTTGAGCAGCGATTCGACCTCGTCGACGTCCATTCCGGTCTCAGCATCGGTTGAGACCAGCAACAGGTCTGGGGCAAATGGTTCGACGAGCTGCTGAAAGCCGGGATAGATCACGTCTTCCATCAAGAGCTGACCGCCGGGTTCGAGGAGCAGCCGAACAAGCAGATTCATTCCCTGCTGCGCTCCAGCCGTGAGAAACACCTGCTCTTCACGACAGAACACGCCTCGCTGTCGCATCAATTCAACGATCTGCGATTTCAGAGGAGTGAAAGGCGGCTGGTACTGCAACGCTCGCGGATCAGAACCCAGCACCGAACTAACTGCCTGTTCGAATTCATCAACAGGAAACAACTCAGGCGCAGGCAGACCAAGAGCGAACGAGATCACGCCCGGGCGCGAAGCCGCCTGAAGCATTTCCTGGAGCGCGGATCGTTTGATCGCGTGCGTCCAATTCGCCAGCACAACTTCCGGCCGTACTTCTTCAAGCAATGTAGTCATGTTGCACCTCACGAAAGATTTCCGCGCCGGGCCTGTTCGCGTTCGATCGCCTCGAACAGAGCCTTGATGTTGCCGCCGCCAAATCCGCGCGCGCCGTTCCGTTGAATGATTTCGAAGAACGCCGTCGGCCGGCCGTGAATCGGCTTCGTGAAGATCTGCATCAGGTATCCCCACTGATCGCGATCGACAAGCACGTTCAGATCGCGCAACGACTTCGGATCTTCCTTGATCCTTCCGAGTCGCTCTTCAAGCATTTCGTAGTAAGTGGCGGGCGTGTCGAGAAAATTTATGCCGCCGTCGCTCAACTGTTTTACGCTTCTGAAGATGTCGCCGGAGATTAGTGCGATGTGTTGCGCTCCCGGGCCTTTGTGATAGGTGAGGTACTCCTCGATCTGAGATTTTCGTTTACCCGGCGCGGGCTCCATCATCGGAAACTTGACACGCCCGCCACGGTTTTGGACCACCCTCGAATTCATCGCGCTGTATTCCGTGACGACGTCTTCCTGATGTGAGAGTTCGAAGTCGAAAACGTCGATGTAGTACTGCGACCACTTCTTCAACTCGCCGGGGTAAACACAGATCGCGATGTGATCGATGGCCGCCAGACCCGTCGGCTTAGCCGGGCGTGCCTCGCCGTTCAGCGGTTTAAATCCTGGCAGGCAGGTGTGCTCGCGAGTCGAACGTTGAATGAGCGAATGAACCAGGTTCCCGCATCCGCTGACTGTGGCTTTGATCGTCACTGCATCATTCGACTCAAACTCCTGCGGCTCCATCACCGGTTTCGCGCCGCGGTGGACCATCTCTTTGAACGCCTCACGAGCGTCTGTGACTGTAAAGGCAATATCTTTCACACCGTCGCCATGCGTCAGCACGTGTTCGGCGACAGGGCTTTCCGGTTGCAGGGGGCTCGTCAGTACAAAACGAATGTTGTTTTGCTGCATCAGCACCGAGGCCCTTTCTCGCTCGCCGGTTTCCAGGCCCCTGTAAGCCAGCGGAGTAAATCCCAATGCGGTGCGATAGAAGTGCGCGGCCTGAGGCGCATTGCCAACGTAAAATTCAACGTATTCAATTCCTGTGACGTACATCGTTATTGCCTCCTGAAATTAAGGGCCTTATGTGTGTGATCTGTGGTGTTGAAAATCCACGCCCGCCAAGCTAAGCTCTGCGTCCCGGCGGTCTCGAAATCCACCAAATCAACGACAATGAGCGAGGAAGAAAATGGTTGCACAATCGGAGACTTTTCAGTTTCAGGCCGAGACGACTCAACTGCTCGACCTCATGATTCATTCCCTCTACACCCAGAAGGAGATCTTCCTGCGTGAGCTGGTCTCCAACGCTTCGGATGCCCTGGATCGTTTGCGCTTCGAAGCCCTGACCAAACCGGAGCTGATCGATAGCGCCGAAAAACTCGAAATCCGTCTGGAAGTCGATCGCGATGCGCGGACGTTGACCATCCACGACAACGGCGTCGGCATGAGCCGCGAAGAAGTCATCAACAACATCGGCACCATTGCTAAATCGGGCACGCGCGAATTGCGCGAACGGCTGAAGGAAGGCGCTTCAAGTGAAACTATCAACCAGTTAATTGGTCAGTTTGGCGTCGGCTTTTATTCTGCGTTCATGGTCGCCGACGAGATAACGTTAGTGACTCGCCGTGCAGGTGAAGAAAGCGCTACGAAGTGGGAGTCGACCGGCAACGGTCAGTACAGCGTGTCTGAAGGTGAAAGAGCCGGACATGGAACGTCGATCACTCTCAAACTCAAGCCGGTCGACAGGGAAAACGGTCTGGACGATTTCACCGACAGGTGGGTGCTGTCGCGCATCATCAAGCGTTACTCCGACTTCGTGACGTATCCGATCGTCTTCCAGGACCAGCGCGTTGAACCCGAAGAGACGGCGGAAGACAAAGTTCTCAATTCGATGAAACCGCTGTGGAATCGTCCGTCCACGGAGGTGACCGAAAGTGAATATGCCGAGTTTTACAAGCAGATTACTCATGACGTTAACGATCCATTGAAAACGCTCGCGCTGAAAGCCGAAGGCAAACTCGAATACCGGGCGCTGCTCTTTATTCCTTCGCATGCTGAGCGGGAGCTTTACTATCACGCTGCTGAGTTTGGCCTGCGGCTTTACGCCAAAGGTGTTTCGATCATCGACCGCGTCAGCGATCTGCTTCCGCGTTACCTGCGCTTCGTTCGCGGCGTGGTTGATTCTGCCGATCTTCCGTTGAACATCTCGCGACAGATGCTCCAGCAGGACCAGCACATGACGGTGATGCGAAAGTGGTTGACGAAGAAGATTCTCGAAGCACTGCAGGATCTCTATGCGAACGACTTTCAACAATATCTGAAGTTCTGGGAGCAGTTTGGCCGCGCCTTCAAGGAAGGGCTGACTTCCGACTTCGATAACAAGGACAAACTGCTCGAGATCACGCTCTTCAATTCGTCAAACGATCCGGAAAAGCTAACTACGCTCAAGGACTATGTTTCGCGTATGCCGGAGCATCAGAACGAGATCTTCTACCTGACGGGTGAATCGAGAGTGACGGTTGAAAACTCTCCGCACCTCGAAGGGTTTAGAGAAAAAGGTTACGAGGTTCTGTACTTGATCGATCCGGTTGACGAGCTGGTGGTCCAGTACGTCACGCAGTACGAAGGAAAGCGGCTTCAGTCTGCGGCGAAGGGCGTGGCCCATCTCGGCGACGCTGAAGAAAAAGAACGGCTCGAGAAAGAAGTTAAAGAGAAACAGGAAGAAGCTGCGGAGCTCTTGCAGTTTCTCCAGAAGACGCTCGACGAGCACGTGAAGGAAGTTCGCATTTCGGGTCGTCTGACGAGTTCGCCTGCGTGTCTTGTTGGCGCCGAGCACGATTACAGTCCGCAGTTGGAGAAGCTTCTGCTCATGGGAAAAGGTGCAGGAGCTAAGCAACGACGGATTATGGAACTGAACCCGAAGCATGAAGTTTTCACCAGGATGCAGGAGCGGTTTCGAAAGGATAAAGACGATCCGTTGCTCGTTGACTCTGCTGAGTTGTTGTTGGGTTACGCGATGCTTGCAGAGGGTTCTGAGTTACCGGCGCCCGTGCGGTTCAATCGGTTGTTGGCGGAGATGATGAGCCGCACGCTATAGGTTTTTATCCGTGTCATCCGTGGCAGAGCACTGATTCGATATCGTCTTCCGAGAGTTGCTCCAACCCTGCGAGCAGTCTCTCCAATTCCTCCTCTTCTGTTTGCGCCGCCTGGTGCTGGACCACGTACAGGGCGATCTCCGCGATCGTGGGCGACGCAAACAGAAACCGCAGGCTCAGCTCTACATTCGTTACCTCACGCACGTGCGAGATCATTCTCGTTGCCAGCAACGAATGACCGCCGAGTTCGAAGAAGTTGTCGTGAATTCCCACTCTCTCCACGCCCAGCAGGTTCTCCCAGATCGCGGCCAGCTTCTCTTCGATCGGCGTACGTGGCGAGACATAACCTTCATCGTTCTCGGTGGATCGATTATCGAGCGCGAGCAACGCCTTACGATTCAACTTACCGTTCGGCGTGAGCGGCAAAGCCGAAAGGAAAACGTACTGCGACGGGATCATGTATTGCGGTAACCGTCCACCGACGAACTGTCGCAACTCACTCGACGTCGCGGATCGATCGTCGTGCAGGACCACATACGCAACGAGTCGCTTGTCGCCCGGCGCATACTCGTTCGCAAGCACGGCGCAGTCTTTCACTTCAGCATGCGCGCCAAGCACGCCTTCAATCTCTGACAACTCGACGCGGTAACCGCGAATCTTGACCTGGCTATCGCGCCGGCCGATCAACGTTACGTTTCCATCGGGCAGGTAGCGTCCGAGATCACCAGTCTTGTACAGGCGATCGTTCGTTGCCTCATTGATCACAAACTTCTCGCGAGTCAGCGCCTCATCACCGAGGTAGCCTCCGGAAATGTGTGGGCTACGGAAACAGACTTCACCCACCTCACCGATCCCCGCCAGCCGGCCCGCGTTGTTCATCACCAGCAATTGCACTTCTTTAATGCCACGGCCGACAGGCAGGATCTCCTTCTCGGCTTGAGAAGCTTCACCGTCATTCCGCGGCACGATGAAGTAGCTGACCGCGCGCTGTGTTTCAGTGGCGCCATAAAGGTTGACGCAATTGGCGTCGGGTGCGATCCGGCGCAGGGTCGACACCGCCTGCCGCGACAGCACGTCACCGATAAAGAACACGTGCCGCAGTGACGTGAGTTGCTCTGCCGTTTCGGATAGGAGTTGGCCCATGGCCGGCGTCAGATTCGCAACGCTGATTCTTTCACGGTTGAACCATTGTGCGAGCCATCCGGGCCTGCCGATGCCTTCCGGATCGGGAACGCAGATCGTGGCGCCAAGTTGTAACGGCGTCAGAACGTCGCGGTGTAACGGATCGTGTGCGAGGCCTGACAACATGCTGAATCGATCGGACTCGCCGATGCCGAAAACCTCCCCCGCCCAGCGTCCAAACAGCGACAACGACTGGTGCCTGCCGAGAATTCCTTTGGGCTTTCCTGTCGAACCTGAAGTAAACGCGATATACGCCAGGCTGTCGGCATCGATCGCTACTGAAGGGTTGGTAACCGGATAGTCTCGCAGGATCTCGTCGGATCGTCCCACTAACAAACGGCAGCGCAACGGTAAACTGTCGATATACTCCTGCACCGCCGGCGACAATCTGCCCGCCGCTTCAAGCTGCAGGAAACCGGTGGGCTCAACTGCGCTGAGATATTCGAGGAGCCTTGCATCCGGATAACTCGGATCGAGAATCGTGAATGCTGCACCCGCTTTAAGAATTCCGACCAGGCTCCAGATCAACGCTGCACTGCGATGGCCCAGCACGGCAATCACGCTGTTTCTGGGAATCCCACTGGCGATTAAATAATGGGCCAGTTGATTACTTCGCTCATTGAGGGCTCGATACGTCCACACATCGACACCATCCAGCACTGCAACGCTCTCAGGATTTCTGCTCGCTTGTTCGGCGAACATCTCGTGAATCGCTCCACTCCAGTGCGAAGGGATGCTTTCAGCCGGATCTGGTAAAGCTTCCAACGTCGCAGGCGCCACGAGAGAAAACTGCTCGATGTGCTCGTCAATATTCTCCAACGCTTGATTCAGCACATATTCATACTGCGCCAGAAATATCGACATCCGCTGCGCGTCGAACAGGTCCTTGTTGTAGACCAGCGTCAACTGAATACCGTCCGTCTGCTCTTTCAGGTACAACGTCAGGTCAAACTTTGATCCGCCTTCGGGCAGCGCCATGTTCTCAACGACGAGATCCTGAAGCTCGATCCTGCTGCCGGGAAGATTGAGCATGTTGAAGTAAACCTGAACGAGCGGCGTGTGGCTCAACGCCCGCACGGGTTGAAGAATCTCGAGCAGCTTCTCGAACGGCATTTCCTGGTGTGCATACGCGCCGAGACACACTTCTCTGACACGCGCGAGCAACTCGCGGAACGTTGGATTGCCACTCAAGCCCGTGCGCAAGACGAGCGTGTTGAGAAAGATCCCGATGAGAGACTCGATCGAGCGGTGATTCCGTCCAGCGGTCGGCGTGCCAACGACGATGTCGTCCTGTCCGGTTTGTCGCGACAGCAGGATCTGGAAAGCAGCGAGCAACACCATGAACGGTGTGACGTCTGCCTGGCGGCTCACGGCTTTCAAACGCTCACTGAGTGCGGTGCTCAGTTTCGCTGTTTCTCTTCCGCCACTGAACGTTTGAATCGTGGGCCGCACGCGATCGGCCGGGAGCTCGAGGATCGGCGGCGCATCAGCCAACTGCTCTTTCCAGTACCGCTCCTGCTCCGCGAGCGCATCGCCGCTCAGCCGCTCTCGCTGCCACTCGGCATAATCCACGTACTGCACGTGCAGTTCTGCGAGTTCAGTTTGCTCTCTGCGGCTACGGCTCTCATACAAGCTCACCAACTCACGCAGCAGCACTCCCATGGACCATCCATCGGCAATGATGTGATGAACAACCAGCAGCAGCACGTGCTCGTTTCCCGAGACTCGCAACAGTCGCACACGCAACAACGGCACTTGATTTAGATCGAACGGCTTTCTAACCTCATCTTCGAGCAGCTGGTCTAAATCGTTCTCACACTCTTCCACCGTCAACGTCACCGGCCACTCGTCCACGATCTGCTGACGAACTTCTCCACCGTCCACGATGAACCGCGTGCGCAGCGACTCGTGCCGCCGCACGATGTCCTGCAGGCTTTCTTCCAACGCCGGAACCGCAAGCTCGCCGGTCAAACGCACTGCAGTCGGAATGTTGTACGTCGCGCTCTCAAGCTCCCACTGCTGCATGAACCACAGGCGTTGTTGCGCAAACGACAACGGCATTCCTTCCGCTCTGCGCTCGACTCTGCGTGGTCCTTCCAGATCCGCTCCTGGTCTTGTCGCCGCGATCTTCTCGGCTAACGCTCTGACTTCCGGCGACTCAAACAAACTTCGCAACGGCAGTTCGATCTTGAAACTCTCGCGCACGCGCGAGATCACCTGCGTCGCGAGCAACGAGTGTCCGCCCAGTTCGAAAAAGTTGTCGTTCGCGCCAACGCGATCGAGCCCCAGCACTTCAGCCCAGATGTTCGCGATGATCTGTTCAGTCGGATTGCCGGGCTCGACGTATTCTCTTCCACTGGCGAGTTGGCTAAGATCTGGCGCCGGCAGTGCTCTGTGATCGATCTTCCCGTTCGCCGTCAGCGGCAACTCGTCGAGCATCACGAACGCTGTGGGAACCATGAAGTGCGGAAGTTTTGCCGCAAGGTGTTCTCGCAACTCGTTCAACGCCGGTGTTTGTCCCGGCACCGGAACTACGTAACCGACGAGACGCCCTTCGCCGCGCTCTCCTGCTCGAACTGCTACCACGCTTTGCCTGATCGAATCGTGCTGCTCCAACACAGCTTCAACTTCTCCCAACTCGATTCGATAACCTCTGACTTTCACCTGTCCATCCTTGCGGCAGATGAATTCGAGTTCGCCGTTGCGTCTCCAGCGGACCACGTCTC
Source organism: Pyrinomonadaceae bacterium (assembly GCA_035761985.1). Lineage (GTDB taxonomy): Bacteria > Acidobacteriota > Blastocatellia > Pyrinomonadales > Pyrinomonadaceae > PSRF01. Next base: position 1,341 of record DASTQB010000376.1, on the reverse strand, counting down.
CCGTGCGATACAGTCTGCTTCCTTCGTGGTCCGTGAAAGGATCGGGAGTGAAGTTCTCAGCAGTCATGTGCGGCTGGTGGTGATACCCGCGCGCGACTCCGGCGCCGCCGATCAGCAACTCACCCGTCGTTCCAACCGGCGCTGGTTCGAGCCATTCGTTTACGACATACACGTTGGTGTTATCGATTGGACGTCCGATTGATGGTTCGGAAGAGTCGTCCGATTGGACCTCGCCACTTGTTGCGACCACCGTGCATTCAGTTGGACCATAGTGGTTGATCAGAGCGAACGGCAAACGCGCGTCTTTGTGAGTACGCAGCCGGTCTCCGCCGGTCAACAGCGCCCGCAGTTCTGTTTGTTCCGGCCAGTCGAGGCTCAATACCCTTTCAGCCAGAGCCGTCGGCAGAAAACTCATCGTCACGTGTTGGTCGATGAGCCAGTCGCGTAACTCTTCCGGAGTCAGAGTGGCAGCGTCGCGCAACAGGCATACACAGCCGCCGCTGGTTAGGTAGGACCACAACTCCCAAACAGCCGCATCAAACGCAAGACTCGCAAGCTGCGTCGCACGATCGGCTGCGGTCACGTTGTACCGGTCGTGATGCCAGAGAACGAGGTTAAGCAAGCTTTCGTGTTGGACCAACACCGCCTTCGGTTTTCCCGTCGAGCCTGAGGTGTAGATGACGTATGCGAGGTTCGACGCATCGACGTCGTGTACTGGATTGTGATCGGGGAATGAGGCTAGCTGCGACGCGGAATCGAGCGGCACGACGAGAGCTTCTGTCGCAGGAAGAGTGCTGCTCAACCGTTCGCTGGTGAGCAAAACCCGAATACCGGCGTCTTCGAGCATGAACTCCAGACGCTCGCGGGGATAAGCCGGATCGAGAGGCAGATAAGCGCCGCCGGCTTTCAACGTGCCGAGCACTCCTACGACCATCTCCACGCTTCGCTCCAGGCAAACGCCCACGAGTGCTTCTGGTCCGATTCCCTGCTGCTGTAAATAGTGTGCTAATTGATTTGCACGCTGGTTCAACTCGCGATAGGTGATCTCTTCCCCTTCACAACTCACCGCCAACGCGTCGGGATGCAATTCCACCTGCTCCTCGAAGAGTTCGACAACTGTTCGCGTACGGTCGTATTTTCGTTCGGTCCAATTCCAACCTTCGAGCACTTGCCGGCGCTCGTCGTCGTTCAACAACGGAATCTCGCCTATTCGCTGCTCTGTCGATTCTGCTACCGCACGCAACACAGCTTCAAAGTGGTCCACGAGCCGTTCGATCGTCTCGGTGCTGAATAAGTCAACGTTGTACTGTAAGCTCCCGCGCAAACCATCTTCCGCCTCTA
>DASTQB010000375.1:0-38586 GCA_035761985.1 Pyrinomonadaceae bacterium | reverse complement strand
CCTACAGTTACCGAAGCATGGCCATGAAAATTTTCTTTCTCGTGCTACTTACGGTTGCGACGGCGTTCCTGCAACAACAATCGAAGGTGGTTGATCCGGTTGGGCGTTGGCAGGTGAAGTTCACTCTGATCGATAGCAGTGAGAAGAATCTGATCTTCACTGCACAGGAGAAGGGTGAGGGAACGTTTCAGTTGCTGGATACAGGACCAGACAACAAGCCGGTGGAGGGGCTGCAAGCAGCCGCATGGTCGCTCACGGACAACACCCTGAGTTTCTCGGGCGAAGTTGAGTTGCCGGTCGGCAATTGCTGCCGGCAGGCCGGCACTTTGATCTTCAAGAGCAAACTGAATTCACCAGGCACGACTTCCGGACGCCTAATCTTCGTTACGAATATCGAAGAAGACGAGAGCCCGTACAAATATCATTCTACGGTCGGAACGTTTACTGCATCCCGTTTGAAGTAACTGCCGGGTAGTAGCGATCGGTAATCGTTTTCAGAGAGTAGTAGGCGCCAACTGCGCAATAGACCAGCAACCCCACGATCAGCAGATTCGAAACAACTCTTCGCATCCATTCGCGAGGTAACACGCGCGGCGCGTAGTGAAGCGCCATTACAAAGCCGGACAGCGTGTAGGGGAACCAGTGACGGCCCTGCGCAAAAAACGAGTTGCCGCTCAACGCGTAGAGCAGGACCATGAAGATCGAGAACAGAAAGTAGCTGGTCAACAGCGGATTTGAAAACGCTATGCGCAGCGACTGGCGTAAACCTTTACGCCATGCGAGCCTGATCAGTCGCACACTCACCTGAACGACACGTGCGAAAACCAGCAGCAGCGCGAACAGAGTCAACATCGCGAGCACACGGTGCACGCGAGCCTGAACAGCCGGCGACCAGATAACGAGCGGCGCATCCATCCATCCGAACGTTCCCCACCACGACACCCACGCTGGTCCACCTCGATAGTAGTCCATCAGTGCGCTTTTGATTCCTGCCGGCAAACTCACGCTGGGCCCATGCAGATTTCCACCGGTAATCTGATCGCCGCCCCAAACAACCCACAGCTGCACCGAAAACAATAAGATCGACGGCAGCAGCAACTGCGCCAACTGTCTCATCAACGCCCGGACCGGCCGCCGTTGAAAGAAGTGCTCAGTGACTACGGTCGCCAACACGGCAAGGGCGGTAAAAAGAAAGATGTGATACTTCGTTACGAGCAACGCACCCAGAGCAACCCCAAGCACGACAGACAATCTGAACTGGTCTGATTCGCGACGTCTAAGCAGCAGTGCGCAGTATGAGCACAGCAGCACGAGAAACATCGTGAGGTTGTCTGGTTGAACCGACGAAGCGATGAAAGTTGTAAGAGGAAAAAATGCAACGATTGCGCTAAGCATCAAGGCGCGCCATGTTCGCACTCGCAGCTCCAGCAACACCTTGTAGATCAGAACCAGACTTGCCGCGAGCAAAACGACTGACAGCAACCTCGCAACGAGGAACAAAAACGCCGGGCCACTACCAAAAACACTCAGCAACCTCTGACACACAGCAACCACGGCGTAATACAAAAACGGATACGCCGTGATCATCCAGGGATTGTCGTGCGGTCGTAGATCCTGAAGGCGCGCGGGGCTCGCCGGCGCCTCGGCGTCGAGCCCTTGGAAGTACGCCAGTGATCCATAGTCAGCAGGGACCTTTTGCTCGTAGTGAAATCGAATGCGCTGAAACTCGGTCGCATCGATCAAATAGAGCGTGTATTGGTGCGAGAGCCAGTCGTAAGGAGAGCTCTCAGGTCCCTCGAGATCCTTTCGTCCTTCGAATCGTGGATGAACGTTCCATTCAGAAGGCGGCCTGCGGACGTTGAGCAAACGCCCGGCGCTGTAAATGCTGAACACGTAATCGATGTGCGAACTCTCGTCGGGGTTCTGTAGCAGCGGAACTCGAATTACCCAGACGATCGCAAGCACACTCGACGACAAAACGATCGCCGCAAGGACACATTCGGCCCAGCGACGCTTCACTGTTGCAAAAATCAATTTGCGTCTGTCGCCGATCATGCTTCGTTTCGACGTGCGACTAACAGCAGCGAACCACCCGCGGGAAACGACAACCCCGACTGAATAACTGTTCGCTCTGCATCGAGAATCTTTTCAAGCACTGTGTTGAGTGTGGGGCTCATCTTGTACTCGGCCGACGGATCCACCGGTTTACCGCGTTGTTTGAATCTCGACGCAACCAGGAGGGGCAAGAGAAGTGAAACGAATGACGTGACCCGTAGAACTGAGAACCCCGCTCGCTCGACCTTCTCTGTCAACTCGCGCGTCTCGTACCGCCGTACGTGACGTGCAAACTCGTCAACCGGGCTCCAGAGAAAGCGATGATGCGGGACCGTGATCAGAATTCCGCCTCCCTTCCGAGTTGCTTCGTACATCTGGCCTAACACTTCTTCATCCTCTTTGACGTGTTCAAGCACGTCAAAAGCGCCAACCAGATCGAACTCGTTACGAAAAGGAATACGCCTCGCGTCCATCTGAAACAACTCGACTGCCGGCAAACGCGTGGCGGCGAACGTGAGTCCTTCGCTGAACACTTCGCTTCCTGACAACGCGAGATTTGGAAATGCCTCTTTTATACCTGAGAGGACGAACCCGGTGCCGCAACCGATCTCGAGAAAGTTTTGTGCTTTCGGAAAGTATCGCCGGAGTGCCCAGACCACGAGGCGGTTTCGCGATCGAAACCAGAAATTCCCTGCTTCCTGATCTGCAAGTCGCGCGAAGTAATCGGCTTCGAAGCCTTCACTCTCGCGCGCGAGGTCGGGCGCAAAAGCAATGTGATTGTCGATCACGGCTGGTTCGTACAGGCAGTGAGGGCAACGCCACCTGGAACCTTCAAACGTCCGATCACAACCGGTACAGAGCTTCATGTTACAGGAGTCGCCAAGATTTGCATGTAAGCCTGCGTTAACTCAATCGAGAAAATCCGTTCATCGCGAAAATCTTGTAATCCTGTCGACGACGATCTCCTGTTCCTCCGGTGACAGGTCGTTATAAAACGGAAGCCGCACAAGACGATCGCTGACACTCTCCGTCACCGGACAATCGCCCGCCCTGCCTCCGAATTCGCGGCCCATCGTCGAAAGATGCAGCGGCTGGTAATGAAAGACGCTGTTAATCCCGTGTTCGCTGAGATAGCTGATGAACTGCTGCCGCTTTTGCAGTGAAGGCAAAATCAGGTAGTACATGTGATATGGATGATCACAATGCGCCGGCACCGACGGCCGCTTCACGCCGGCGTCCTCGGCCCAACCTCGCAAACTCCTGTCGTAGAACTCCCAGATGCGCTGCCGTTTCGACTGAATACTTTCACGCTCCTCCATCTGCGCATACAAAAACGCCGCGAGAATGTCAGACGGCAAATAACTCGACCCGACGTCGACCCACGTGTACTTATCAACCTGCCCGCGGAAGAAGCGACTGCGATCGGTTCCCTTTTCGCGAATGATTTCGGCCCGCTCGATGTATTGCGGATCGTTTATCAACAGCGCGCCGCCTTCGCCGCACGTGAAGTTCTTCGTCTCATGAAAACTCTGCGTCGCGAATGCGCCGAAGGTCCCGAGGTATTTTCCTTTGTACTTCCCAAACAACCCGTGAGCGTTGTCTTCAACAACGGCGATGCCGTGCTTTGAAGCAAGCTCCATGATCGAATCCATTTCACACGCCACGCCCGCGTAATGGACCACGAGAATCGCCCGCGTCCGGGGAGTGATGAGCCGTTCCAACTCCGTTTCGTCGAGATTCAACGTGTCTGGTCGGATGTCGATAAAGACCGGACGCGCACCACGAAGCACAAAAGCATTGATGCTGGATACGAAAGTAAACGATGGAACGATGATCTCGTCGCCGGGTTGCGTGTCCAGGAGCAACGCCGCCATCTCGAGTGCGTGCGTGCATGACGTGGTGAGCAGCGCTTTCTTAGTGCCGAGTTCTTTTTCCAGGAAGGCGTGGCAATTTTTCGTGAACGCACCATCACCTGAAACGTGCCACGAGGCAATCGCCTCCTGAATGAATTCAAATTCTTTCCCGGAGAAGAACGGACGATTGAACGGAATGTGCAACGGTCTAACCCCTGCTGCCAACGATGATCCCGGCGATGATGAGTATAACGCCCAGTATCTTAGCCGCGGTGAGCGGTTCGTGAAAGAGGACGGCGCTCAAGATTAACACCAGCACGAAGGCCAGGCTCATGAACGGATATGCATAGCTCAACTCAAACTTGGTCATCGCGGCCAGCCAGCAAACGAGCGCAAAAAAGCCGGCGAGAATGCCGCTCATGATCCACGGATTGAAGATCAGCCTGAGGAAGAAAGGAATTCGTTCTGAGAAGTTAATCGGAAGCGCGCCTGCTTTCGCCACCTGCCACTTCACGATTATCTGGCCGTAAACGGTGAATAAAATACTGCCGAGAACGTAAGTGAATCCGGCGATGCTGTCAGTAGTGTTCAATCAGCCTTGTCCTTTGCGATAGAGGCGTTCACTTTCGGGACGATAATACTCGTCGAGACTGGTCACTACGCGAGTGTACCAGCCGAGTAACTGTTGCGTGCGTGGCGGCTGGGCCAACACCACGTCGTCGCCCAGCGCGCGCACGTAGTCGATCTGCTGCTTGATGTAAGACCGCGTGAATTGATGGTTGATTGCCAATCGATCGTGACCGGAAGTGTTGGCCCCGGCTGCATGCCAGAGCGTCGAATCGAAGACGACCATCGAACCTGCCGGACATTCAACCGCAACCGCATTTGCTTTCAGATATTCGACCGTAGGCGGCGTCGTCAGTTGATGTGTACGCGGAACGACGAACGTCGCACCTGTCTGTGTCGAGAATTCGTCGATGGCAAACACGATATTGATCGAAGCAACGTAGCCGTTCAGCACGCGCGGGAAATCCTGGTGAAAAGTGGTTTGGAACACAACCGGCGTTTCGCCTGCCGGGTGTGACGGGAGTATGAAACCGTTTTGCAGGTGCATGATCGCCGTGTTTGAAATGCTGCCGTCGATGATGGCGAGCAGTTCCGGAATTTCAAGGAAGCGGAAGAAGTGCGGATCGTATTTCATCATCAGCCGCAGCACGCCCAGCTCTCCCGCCCGGCTCAGCCTTTCCTGCCCCACGTCGCGCAGGATCGCTTCCTGCGCACGATACATTGCGTCGCGAGTTGTTTGGATGAACGACTCGCTCAGCACTGACTCAACTACTGCGTAGCCGGTAGTTGTGACTTGTTCGAGTATGCAGTTCACGTGTTGAGAGGCGCGTTGACGGTCTCAGCCTGCGAAGCAGGCGCAAGCATAAAGCCTCGGGCGCGGGCTCTCAGGTCTCAGCCTGCGAAGCAGGCGCAAGCATAAAGCCTGGGGCGCAAGCCCCAGGATCAGATTACCAAAAGCAACCTGGAGCCCGTGAAAACGGGCGACAGCGTGACGTTTACGAGCTTTCGCCCGCTCTCGCGGGCTCTGGCCTTTTTGGGGCCAGCAACCTGGGGCTCACGCCCCAGGCTTTACGCTTACGCCTGCTATCGCAGGCTAGGAAAATGCTTACGCCTGCTATCGCGGGCTAGAAAGAGCATTCTATTCGACTTGTTGTGCAAAGCGCCTTAGAGCCAGTCCGATGCCCGTCTTGCCGTAACCATTCCCATTGTAGAGCATGTAGTAGTCGCCCTCGTGCTTGAACACGTACGGGTACGCGAGCATTTCCGAGTCCCAGCCGGAGGACGACACGTCGATGCCGCTCTCGTCGTCCTTTCGAATCCAGGCGAGACCGTCAGCCGATTCCGCATAGCCGATGCGATAACTGTCGCCGCGCGACGCATACCACATTCTGTAAACGTCTCCGTCCTTTATTACACAGGGACGCGAGATCGCATACTCGTTCGCGGAACGGTAATCGATACAAACGAGGCCTTCACGCTTCCAGCGAATCCCGTCAGCCGACTCCGCATACTTGATGTGATAGCGGTGCTCGGGCTTGCCCGCTTTCATCTCCCAGCCGGTGCCTGAAACGTACCACATGCGCCAGCGCCCATCCTCGATGAGCACACACGGCGACGCCGTGAGATACGGATCCACGGAGTTTCTTTCCAGCACAGGCGATGGCGACACGCGTTGATAAGTTTGCCCTCCGTCTTCACTGATTGCGAGACCGACAAAGAAGTAGAAAGGAACTGAAACGCCGAGGCTCCAACCCGAGTAGTAGTGATACTTTTTGCCTTGGTGATTAACGATCCAGGAGGTGGTGACACCACTATCATCGAACGCGCCGAGTGGTCCAAGCTCGATTACTGGATTTTGCGAAACGCGCGTTACTGATTGAAACGCCGCGTCGGTTTCAAAGAAGCCAACCTGCGCGCGGCCACGTGGATCCCGGCTGCTGAAATAAACTCGATAGCCGTCGTCAATTCGATCGACGACCGGAAGCGCAGCATGACTGTTAAGCCAACCGGAATCCTCGTGAGGGGCGAACAGCAGGCCTTTCTTGATCCAGCGCGGCTTTGCCTCAAAAGTCATTAGGGGTGCAACTGTAGGGGCGGCCCTCTGTGGCCGCCCCAGGTTTGAATTCCGCGTTGGGGCGGCCACAGAGGGCCGCCCCTACAGTTAATGCTGCGTAACTATAGCTCAATCTCGTCGCTTGTTTTCTTCGAAAGCTCGCCTCGCGGCGGCAGGTAAACGCCTTTGGGAACCGTGTCTTTCATGATCACGGCGCCGGCGCCGATCAGGGTTTCCGGCGCGATGGTGATCGAGTTGCGTAAAGTGGCGTTGACGCCAATGAAACAGTTGTTCCCGATCCGCACGTATCCTGACACCACGATATGCGACGCGAGGAAACAGTGATCTTCGATCGTCGCATCGTGACCGATGTGGTTACCGCTCCAGAGTGTAACGTCGTTGCCGATCCTGACGAACGGCTGAATCGTGTTGTCTTCGAGGATGAAACAGTTGTCGCCCACCGGATGATCAGTCAGAAAAGAGCATCGACTGCTGATGTAGCTTACCAGCTCGTACCCTTTCTCTTTCGCTGCGTAGTACTTCTCCTCGCGCAGCTTGTTCATGCGCGCGTAGCTTAACGCGACAAACATTTTGAACTCGACTGGCGGGTAGCTGTTCGTGACCTCTTCAAACGAAACGAGCGGAAGATCGAGAAAGGTGTCACCCTGACGGTATTTCTGATCGACAGTGAAAGCAATCACCTGATGTTCGCTGTCGCGTGTGAAGTAGTAGTGGGCCAACCTCGCGATATCGCCCGCCCCGAAAATGATCAGCTTCGCCATGAACTTATGCTTTGCGAACTAAAATCGTGAACTCGTACAGTTGATAATCGTGCAGCAACGCTACGAATCTAGAGTATTTGGTCTTGCAATGATCGAAAAAGCAAAGCGGATCGGCGTAATAGAGATCGCCGCGCATAAACTCCGCGTCGGAATACTTTGTGAGCGCGTTGAAAGCAAAACCGATTTTGCTTAACGAGTTCATTGTATCGAGCACGCCCAGCATGTAGTTTGTCCAGTCGGCGTCAGATGTATTCAGCTTAACGTTGAAGATCCCGCTTGCGAGCGTGTAGTCAGCTTCGCGCAACTCGGCCTTGTCGCAGACGAAATCGAGATCGGGGTTCAACTGCTTCGCACTCGCGGTCATTTCAGTTGAGATATCGAAACCCGTATATCGAAACTCATATCCGTTCAGTTTGAGGTAATCGGCAAGAGCTCCGTAACCGCAGCCAAAGTCGTTGACTGTAAACGCCCGATCGTGATCGATTAACTTCAAGAGTTGCGTGAAACGCAACTGCTGCGACTCCTGTGAGTTCCAGTCGACACCGCGCGCAGTTGGGCCATGCGCGCGAATCTTCTCGCTGTAATACTCCTTCACCTGCGAAAGAATGCTGTCGGCGCTCATCGATCAGTCGTTCTCCATGCCGTAAGTCTGCTTCACGATCGTGTACGGCCGTTGCTTCACCTCGATGAAGATCTTCGACAGGTAAATCCCGATAACTCCTAAACAAAAGATCGTCAGTCCTCCAAGCAGCCAGATCGAAACGATCAGCGACGCCCAACCTTCCAGCAACGTCCCAAACAAAAGCTTCCGGAGAATCAGATCGATCGCGGCTATCGAGGAAATGAAAAGTATCACGCAGCCCAGGTAGAAAATCAGCACGAGGGGCTTGTTGCTGAACGACGTGATCGCGTTGACCAGGTGCGAAATCTTACGCCCGAAGCCGTACGCGCTCTTACCCTTGTAATGCTTTGTGACCTCGAGCGGCTCCTGTCGAAAACCCGTGAGGGCCCACAATCCCGACATCACAAACTCACGCTCCTGATGACCGGTGAGCGCAGCCACATACGCGCGCGTCATCAATCGCGCGGTAATGTGATTCGTCGGGATCGGATGGGTGGAAAACATGTTGAAGACCTTGAAATACAGGCTGCCGCTCACGCGTTCGAAAAGTTTTCCTTTGCGACGTTCCTGTACACCGAAAACAACGTCGGCGCCGGTGCGTTTCATCTCCTCGTAAAACTTGTGCAGCAGCTCCGGCTCTTCTTCTAGATCACTGTCGAGCAGGAATACGAGTTCGCCACGGGAGTGGACCAGGCCCGTCATCATCGCCCGGTGATGTCCGAAGTTTCTGGAGAGATCGACGACACGCACGCGCGCGTCTTTCCGGTGCAGCGCGAGTGCGACTTCAAGTGAGTTGTCGGGTGAACCGTCGTTGACGAGCACGATCTCGAAATCGTCTGCGATCGCTCCCGCCACATCACGGATCCGGCGGTGAAACTCCTCGAGATAAGGCGCGGAGTTATACAAAGTCGTGACTATCGACAGCATCATCTCGAAAAACTCTTCATGTACCTGACAGCGTCAGGTCCTTCGTTAAAAATGAGGTCGATAATGCTGACCCGGTGTTCGAATGGCGGATGCAACTGCGTGTATTCCGGGTAAGAAGAATAATCCATGTATTCCAAAGCGATGTTCTCTTCGTCAAACAATGCCTGGTCGATGTAGTCGCGGGCCGCTGGTCCGGAGATGTACGTGGTTGCGCCCGCCTGTTTGCAAATACTCACCAGCCGCTCAGTCTTGCCCTCAACCGAGTTGTAATCTTCGGACCATGTTATGGTCGTCTCGATTCCGAGTATTTTGCAGATCGCCGTCAGGAAAAGATAGTTGACTCGCGACAAAAATTCTTCTTCCAAACCGAGGTACAGATCCTCAAACAACTCGCGGTAAAGATCAAAGTAACGCGCCTTCGCATAATTATGGACGATCGACTCCCAGTGCTTTCTGGACCATCGCGGATCGCTGATCTTCGTGTGTTTTATCTTTTGAAAGAAGTTGCCCTTCACCGCGACGGGTATCGTCAACCACTTGAGACCAGCAGGTGTTTTTATAAGGTTGCGGTTGCGCCAGTCTCTCTTTGTGTACTGCATGTCGTCGAACAGGATAAACTCGTCGACGAGGTTTATCAGGTCAAAGTAACCCTTCCACGGGATATAGTTTGACTGGACAATCGCTACTTTTTTTGTTGGCAGCGTTGTCAAAGGCATCTATCTTGACGAACGAAATATGGTGCGGCTAGACTCAAAAATCTTAGCTTATCACTGCTCTTCCTGTAAATTCTGACGTCTCCTAATGAAACCAATTGTTCGAGTCGACGGCGTTAGCAAACGATATCGCATCGGTTCGAGCGGCCCGGCTTATCAAACCTTACGGGAAACGCTGACCTCCACCTTTCACAAAGCTTTTCGACGTAACTCAAAACCCAAATCTGAAACGCTGTGGGCGCTGAAGGACCTTAGCTTTGAGATTGCACCGGGTGAAGTGGTCGGCATCATCGGGCGCAACGGCGCCGGCAAGTCTACACTCCTCAAAGTGCTTTCGCGCATCACTGAACCGACTTACGGACGTGTTGAACTGTTTGGGCGAGTCGGAAGTTTGCTCGAAGTCGGCACTGGCTTCCACCCGGAGCTGACGGCCCGCGAGAACATTTACCTCAACGGCGCGATCCTCGGAATGCGTCGTGTCGAGATCAAGAGAAAGTTTGACGAGATCGTCGCTTTTGCGGAAGTGGAGAAGTTTATCGAGACTCCGGTGAAGCACTTCTCTTCCGGCATGTACGTCAGGCTTGCCTTTGCCGTAGCCGCGCATCTCGAACCGGAGATTTTGATCGTGGATGAGGTGCTTGCCGTTGGCGATGCGCCGTTTCAGAAGAAGTGTCTTGGCAAGATGGGCGACGTCGCGCGGGCGGGACGAACCGTTTTGTTTGTGAGTCATAACCTCGGAGCTGTAACACAACTCTGCAGTCGTGGAATCATTCTGCAGAACGGAGAGATGGTGTTTGATGGTACGGCAAGCGCAGCGGCAATGACTTACGTCGAGGAGATGCGGACCGCTTCGAGCACCGTCACTTTCGCCGACGAGCCACATAAAGACATGCAAATTCTTTCGATGTCGGTGGTCTCGACCGACGGTGAAGTGATCAACACGCAACCTCACACGGAACCATTTTCCATATTGATCAAGTATCGCGTTTCGAATTGGGTGGCGGGAGCACACGTTTGTCTCGACGTGTTCACGGAAAATGGAACACGGCTGTTGTGGGCCACTGACGTGGAGACTGTCGACGATCTTTCAGTCGAAAGACAGTCGGGACTTTACACTGCACAGATCACGATTCCCGACATGGTTTTGACTCCGGGTTACTACTACTTCACGAGCGGCATCTACGCGCCCGGCAGATTGCAGCCTTTCGATCACCGGGAGAACGCAGTGAGCATTGAGATACTCGACGGCGGATCTTTCCTTGCCAACTTTGGGATCAGATCTCACGCCGCAACGATGATCCCGCTGCGATGGGAAACGACTTCAGGTGATCGGGGAGAAGCCCGGTGGGATGGATCGTGAAGACCTGGCGCCACGTGCCTGCGCCGGTTCGCCTTTCGATAATAAACGTGGTCCAACGGAACAATCGCCTGTACCGCTGGCTGTTGTTCCGGCATGTTGACGCGAAAGATCGTGCGGCGGGTGTTGCGAGTAGTTTGCCGCCTGCGGAGCTGCGGTATCGCGTGAGCAGCACGCCTGACGCTGAAGCATTTGTCGCGGTCGGGAAACGGTGTGCGGGTGATATTCAGGATGCACTGGCGAGAGTTGGGCGTGAGCTGGGTTCGTTTGAGCGCGTTCTCGATTTCGGGTGTGGATGTGGGCGCACGCTGATCCATTTGAAAAATCTCGCGCCGAAGGCTGAGTTGCACGGCACGGACATCGACGCCCGCGCGATCGAGTGGTGCAAACGACATCTGACGTTTGCGCGTTTCAAGGTGAGCGTTGAAACGCCGCCGGTTGATTACCCATCGGAGACGTTTGATTTCATTTATGCGATCTCGGTTTTCACGCATCTTGATGAAGACTATCAGTTCCGGTGGTTGGAGGAGCTCAGCCGCATCGCGAAGCCGGGCGCGATCGTGTTGTTGACGGTTGATAGTGCGCTCGTGGGTGATCGTGGGTTTGTGTTTCACCGATCGTATGAAGAGGGACTTTTTCCGGCGTGGTACCAGAATGCCTATCACTCGCGCGAGTACGTTATTGATAAGTTCGGAAGATATTTTTCTATCCTGGCATATCTTGTGAAGGGGATGAATGAGCATCAGGATGTCGTGATGCTGAGGAAAGTTTGACAGGATTACAGGATTTTCAAGATTTACAAGATGGCTTGTTTTATCGGGTGAATCGTGCTAATCCTGTCCACTCTTAAAGATGGAAGCGCCTCTCGTCGTCATTCAGCCAGGCAAAAGATGGAGCCTGCTTAGTTTCAAAGACATTTGGGCTTATCGCGAACTGCTCTTTTTCCTCACGTGGCGCGACGTCAAGGTGCGCTACAAGCAGACGGCGCTCGGCGCTGCATGGGCGATACTCCAGCCCCTCTTCATGATGATCATCTTTACGATCTTCTTCGGCAGGCTCGCCGCTGTCGACTCCGCTGGAATTCCGTATCCGTTGTTTGCACTCGCCGGACTCGTTCCCTGGACGTTCTTCGCCAACGCGATCACTGCGAGCGGCAACAGTCTCGTCGGCAGCGCAAACCTGATCACAAAAGTTTACTTTCCTCGTTTGATCGTTCCGGCAGCAGCGATGCTCGCGGGTTTAGTCGACTTCTTCCTCGCGTTCGCGATGCTCTGCCTGATGATGCTCTACTATCGCGTTACCCTGACGGCACAGATCCTGTTTCTGCCCGTGCTCATCGCGCTAACAGCACTCTTCGCACTGGGAGTCGGCACGTGGATGTCAGCACTCAACGTGAAGTATCGGGACGTGCGGTTTGCACTGCCGTTTCTAATACAGTTGTGGTTGTTTGTTTCGTCAGTCATTCTCCCGTCGTCTTCGGTCCCGGAAAAGTGGCGTTGGATACTGCTGCTGAATCCAATGTCGGCAATTATCGAAGGTTATCGTTCCGCCCTCTTTGGACTTCCTTTTGACTGGCCCGCCATCGGGCTTGCTGCCGTTCTGACGATCCTGGTACTGCTCTATGCGATCTATTCGTTTGGACGCGTGGAACGCAGCTTCGCCGACATCATCTAGCGACGTTCACGCGCGCAGCATGCGACCTATCATCAAAGTTCAGGATGTGAGCAAGCTTTATCAGCTGGGTGGGCCATCATCCGCTTACTCGACGCTGCGCGAAAGCCTGATGGACGTCGCGCGGAAGCCGCTGCGGTTTTTGCGTCGTGGTGAAGAACCGCAAACAATCTGGGCGCTCAAGGATGTGAGTTTCGAAGTCACGCCGGGCGAGGTTGTCGGCATCATCGGCCGCAACGGCGCGGGCAAGTCGACGCTGTTAAAGATACTTTCGCGTATCACTGAACCGACTACAGGTCGCGTCGAACTCTTCGGCCGCGTTGCGAGCCTGCTCGAAGTCGGCACTGGCTTTCATCCGGAGCTCACGGGCCGCGAGAACATCTTTCTCAACGGTTCGATACTCGGAATGACCCGAAAAGAGATCGAGTCGAAGTTTGATGAGATCGTCGCGTTTGCCGAGATCGAGAAGTTTATCGACACGCCGGTGAAGCGTTACAGCAGCGGCATGTACGTGCGACTTGCGTTTGCCGTCGCGGCGCATCTCGAACCCGAGATCCTGATCGTCGACGAAGTGCTGGCGGTCGGCGATGCGGCGTTTCAGAAGAAATGTCTCGGCCGCATGCGCGACGTTGCGAGCACGGGCCGCACAGTGCTTTTCGTCAGTCACAACATGGCTGCCGTGTCGACGCTTTGCTCGAAGGCGATGCTGCTTTGGGAAGGAAAGGTCGACGTGCCCCTCGGCGACGTGGAAGTCGCGGTGCAGCAATATCTCAGCCAGGTTCACAAGATCACGAAGACCAAGCTGTCGGAGCGCACGGATCGATCCGGCAGCGGAAAAGTTCGCATTAACTATTTCGGCAGCTTCGATCGTGAGGGGAACGAGCTCGAGTTTCTCGCGACGGGACAGGAGATCGACTTTCGCATTTACTACTCGACCCACGAAGCGCGTGCGGAAAATATCGTCGTGGGAATCGGCATCAACGCTCATTCGGGCACGTTCGTTAGCTTGCTTAGCAACGACGTTGCTGGTAATCCTTTCGACTCGATCGGCAAGGAAGGTTATTTCACCTGCAAGGTTAAAAAGTTGCCGCTTTCGCCCGGCAGCTACACGGTGAGTTTGATAGTCCGTTCGAACGACGTGATCACGGACTGGATTCAACACGCGGCGACGATCGTGGTCGAGCCGGGAGATTTTTTTGGCAACGGGCGGTTGCCGCCGCAGTCGCATGGTGGGGTTTTGATCGAGCAGGACTGGGCCGCGAAATGAAAGCTTTGATCAAAAAGGTGTTTTCGATGGCCGGGCTCGGGATTTATCGTCTTGAACCGCCTGAGAATAACAACTCGCATAAGGTCGTCGTGTCGTCGCCGATTCAGTACAACTCGAAGGAAGGGCTGAACGAGTTTTACTCTGACGCGGAAGCGGTCGCATCGTTTCTCGATCCGGGGTTTTACGATCGACTGCTCGATCTGCTCGTGGCCGATGGAGTTGATTACACACAGAAGCGCGTCGCGGATGTCGGTTGCGGGACAGGTGGACTGATGAAGGCTTTGCAGGCGCGCGACCAGGCGCGATCGTTGACGGGTTTTGAGTATTCGGAGAAGGCGCTCGATCTGGCGCGCGCGCAAGTGCCGGGTGTGGAGTTTTGTTACTTCGATATTTATGAAGGAAGCCCCCGCGAATTCGATGTGATCTTTTGTATCGAAGTGATCGAGCATCTGCTGCATCCTGATAAAGCGTTGCGAAACGTCACGCGGATGCTCGCGGATTCGGGAGTCGCGCTGGTTACGGTTCCAAACGGGCGCACAGACACGTTTGAAGGTCATATAAACTTCTGGAGCCCGGAGAGTTGGGACGTGTTCGTGAAACAGGTGTGCGATGGTTTCACCGTAAAGACCGGGCTGATCGAAAACAATCAGAATAACTACGCCGTCATCACTCGAAATGGCTGATAAAGACAAAAACATCGTGGTGGCCCAGATCGGTTGCGGTTACTGGGGACCAAACGTGCTGCGAAACTTCTCCGCGCAACCGGGATGCTGGGTGAAGTTTGTCGCGGAGATCAATAAGGAGCGGCAGCAATATGTGACCGCGAACTTTCCGCGTTCGAACGTTGTGGACGATATTGACGCCGTGCTTGCAGATGCGGAAGTTGATGCCGTGATCGTCGCCACGCCTGCATCGTCGCATCATGCGATCGCGAAGCAGGCACTCGAAGCGGGAAAGCATGTATTTGTCGAAAAGCCGCTCGCAACAACGGTCCGCGACGCGGATGAGCTCGTCGAGCTTGCGGACAAGAACGGCAAGATGCTGATGGCGGGACACACGTTTCTTTACAACGCCGCCGTGCGTTATGCGAAGAAGCTGCTGGCCGAAGAGAGTCTCGGACAGCTTTACTACATCTACAGCCAGCGTTTGAACCTGGGCCAAGTGCGTTCGGACGTGAACGCATGGTGGAACCTTGCCCCGCACGACGTCAGCATCCTGTTGTACCTGATGGACGGCGAACTGCCCTCGTCAGTTTCGGCAACGGGCGTGAGTTACATTCAACCGGGGATCGAAGACGTGGTGTTTGCGACGTTGAAGTGGGCCAACGGCGTAACTGGTCACATTCATGTGAGCTGGCTCGACCCCGGCAAGATCCGGAAGATGACGCTCGTCGGCAGCCGCAAGATGGTTGTTTACGACGACGTGAGCGACGACAAGATCACGATCTTCGACAAAGGAGTGGACCGCGTCCCGAAGATCGGAGAACGCATGGACTACGATCAGTCCGGCGATTTCCAGTTGATTCATCGCACCGGCGACATCCTGTTGCCGCGGATCTCATTCCAGGAACCATTGAAAACCGAAGCCGCCCACTTCCTCGACTGCCTCCGCACAGGGCAACCGCCCCTAACCGGTCCGCAGCACGCGCGCGACGTGGTCGCCGTCCTGGAAGCAACCCAAACCGCCCTCACCACCGGCCAATCCGTGTCTTTAAGATCCGCGTAAATCCGTGTCCAAATTAACCGGCATCATCCCAGCAGCAGGTAGGGCCTCACGCATGGGCGATCTGGCCCTACCGAAGGCTTTAATCTCGATCGAAGGCAGGACGCTGATCGAAAGCACGATCGAAACCCTGAAGACGATCGGCGCGGATCGGATCGTGGTCGTGATCGGGCATTTGGGTGAGCAGATTGAAGAGTTTGTCAGAGAGCATAGTTTTGAAGTTGAAACTGTGGTTCAGGAGAAGCCGCTCGGGCTTGCGCATGCGATCGCAACTGCCCGCGATCAGATCGAGGGCGACTTCGTGGTCCTCTGCCCTGACAATTTGTACACGGATGACGCGGATCTGGCTTGCGCCAGAAGGATTTTTGATTCGCGTGAACCTGCGTTCATACTGCTTGGGACCGTGACGCCGAACCGTCAGCGGGATCGGAAGTCGTATTTCACGTCGGCGCGTCACAACCTGGAAGACAATGTTTACGAATATGAGAGCCATAACGATAACGACACGGGACTTGCGATCAATTCCACCGGCTGCGTGTTCTTCAAACATGAAGCGCTCGACTTTCTTCCGTCGTTCACGGACACGAACAAAGAGCACATCTTCCGCGACTATCTCGAAGACATCACGAACGAGCACGACGCCCTGATCTATTTATTGCGCGGAATGCGTTATGATTTTTCAGCGCCGCAGGACGTCGAGCATTACCTTGCGCTGAAAAAACAGTTGGCTGAAACTTCCGGTCTCGGAGTCAGCGCGATTCTGATCAATTGGCTCGGACAGGTTTTACTCCAGCAGCGCGACGACAATCCTGCGATACGCTATCCGGGCCACTGGAGTCTTTTTGGCGGCACAGTGGAAGAGGGCGAATCGCCCGCCGACGCAGCCGCTCGTGAAGTCAAAGAAGAGATCGATTACGAGATGCGCAACTTCGGTCTCTTCCGCGAGTTTGTGCAAAACAACAAACGTGAGTTTGCGTTCGTCGGCGAGTTGGCAGCCGAGCTCGACGAGTTGACGCTGAGCGAAGGACAGGGCATGAATCTTTTCTACCCGTCGCAACTCCACGACTTGCAAATCAGGCCGGACGACAAAGAAACACTGACTGAATACTTCGGGGTTGAAAATGAGTGAAAGAGTGAACCAGGATCGAGACGAATTTGCGCGCTTCAAGCGCGATACGTGGAACGCCACCGATTACGACAGTTGGTTCAAGCCTGCGCGCGGGCAGGTTATCGACAATCTCGAAAAGGCCGCGCTCCAACAGGCACTCGCCGGTAAACATTACGAACGCGCGCTCGACGTCGGCATCGGCAACGGTCGCCTGCTTCCGATCTACGCGCCGCACGCAAAGCACGTCACCGGCATGGACATCTCGTCCGAACAGCTCGAACAGGCGACACAAGCCGCGCGCAAGCTAAACATCCCGTTCGACACGAAGCTCTGCCAGGAAGCCTCGCGCATCGAGCTCGACGACGCGTCGTTTGATCTGATCATCTGTTCGCGCGTGCTGCAGCACGTGTTCAACTGGCGCGAATCGGTCGCGGAGTTTGCGCGAATACTCAAGCCGGGCGGTGATCTCGTGCTTTTGACTTATAACCGGCTTTCAATATACGGTTTGAAGAAGTATCACCAGCACTTGTTTGTGAACCCCACGAAAGGCCGCTTCCAGAATCCGGTGGGTTTAGCGCGAGAACTCAAGAAGAACGGGCTCAAGATCGATTATTTCGCCGGCGGTTTGATGGGCCAACCCGATCTTTTCAGCAAAGACCTGTCTGACTCGTCGCGCCGGTTTATCAACACCCTCGAGAAGCTCTCGCACGTTACACCCATTAAATATCTTGGAAGTCGACTGATTATCCGGGCACATAAGCCGCGGATAACACAGATTTAAAATCGGG
Organism: Pyrinomonadaceae bacterium; assembly: GCA_035761985.1. Taxonomy (GTDB): domain Bacteria; phylum Acidobacteriota; class Blastocatellia; order Pyrinomonadales; family Pyrinomonadaceae; genus PSRF01. The sequence goes on along the minus strand of DASTQB010000375.1, from coordinate 21,101 downwards.
GTTTAAGATCCGTTTCATCCGTGGTTAAAATTATGAACAATATTCCGCTCGTTGGACTTTTCGATCAATACCAAACCATCCAGCCTGAAATCGACGCCGCCATCAAAAACATCATCACTTCGAGCGCCTTCGTCGGCGGCGAAGAGGTGCGGCTCTTCGAACGCGAGTTCGCAGCTTACTGCGAGGCGAAAGCATGCGTCGGCGTCGGCAACGGCACTGACGCTCTCTACCTGACGCTGCGCGCGCTCGGTATTGGACCAGGCGACGAAGTCATCACCGTCGCGCATACGTTCATCGCCACTTCCGAAGCGATCTCTTCAACCGGCGCTACACCGATCTTCGTCGACGTCAAAGACGACACGATGCTGATGGATCCCGCGCTGATCGAAGCCGCGATCACGCCGAGAACCAAAGCAATCATTCCGGTCCACCTTTACGGGCAGTCGTGCGACATGGACGCGATCATGGAGATCGCCCGCAAGCACGGATTGAAAGTGGTTGAAGACGCAGCGCAGGCACACGGCGGACGCTGGCGCGGGCAACGTGTCGGTTCGATCGCCGATGCGGCGACGTTCAGTTTTTATCCGGGGAAAAACCTCGGCGCGTTTGGCGACGCGGGCGCGGTTGTGAGCCAGGACGAAGCCTTGATCGAGCAGATCCGGATGATCGCGAACCACGGCAGGCTCGAGAAGTACACGCACAAGATGGAAGGCGTGAACAGCCGTCTCGACGGTTTACAGGCTGCGATCTTGCGCGTGAAGCTTCGTTATCTCGACGAGTGGAACAGCAAACGTCGCGAGATCGCGGATGCTTACATGGAGCAGTTGTCGCCATTGGGAATGGGCTTGCCGATCGTCGATGATCGTGCGGAAGCAGTGTTTCATCTTTTCGTCGTCCGTGTTGCAGACCGTGAGCGATTGCAGTCGCTGTTGAAAGAAGAAGGGATTGCGACAGGCGTGCACTATCCGGTGCCGCTGCACTTCCAGCCTGCTTACGAACAACGAAGGAACCAGTTTCAACTTCCCGCAACGGAGCGTGCGGCGCGCGAGGTTTTGAGCCTGCCAATGTATCCCGAACTCAGGCAGGAACAGATTGAAGCGGTGTGCAACGCGGTGACCGCAGCTTACGCCGGCAGCACAGTTTAACTGTCATAAAGAGCAATGCTTCGTTCATTGTTCCGAGTAGTTGTAGCGGCCGTGGTCCTGGCGGCGGTGTGCATCGCATGGTTGATCCTGTTTCTCCTGTTCGCACCGTTTCTGCTGATCGCTTCCTTAATCCGTGGCTCTGATCCGCGTCATCCGCGTGAACAAAAACCAATCGCATCCAACACTCCCAGCACCATCCCTCTGATCTTCGACCGCCGCACCGACGTCTCGAAACTGTATGGCTGCAACACGCGCAATGTCCGTTATCGCTGGTCACTCTTCGAAACACGTCTCGAACACTTGCAACGCGAATTCAAAACCCCAAAAGCTCTCGACTTCGGCGCCGGCTCATTGCGAGACACTTACGAACTCGCATCACGCGGCTTCAAAGTCACAGCGTTCGATCTGAACGACACGGTCCTGCAGCGCTACTACGAATCGTACGATTGGACCACCGCCGGCAACCGAGCGACAATCATGTCAGGCTCACTTGCGGATCTAACCCGATCAGATCCAGTGCAGCTCATAATCGCCTTCGACGTGATCGAGCATCTCGAAGATCCGGCGAGCTACGTCAAAACGTTCAATAAGATTCTTAGCGACGACGGTTACCTCTTAACGATCGTCCCGAACAGGCGCAGCTTGTTCGAACGTTACTTCAAACGTACCCTCGCGCAGCAGAAAAAACGCGGCGCTGTGCTGGAGCCGGGCGTGCCGCACGTGCAGTTTAAAACGCCTGAGGAGTGGGACCAGTTTTTCGAAGCGAACGGGTTTCGGATCGTCGATCGCGACATGACGATCGGGCACTTTGTTAACGATTGGTGGAATGGATTGCTTGCGGTGCCGTTGCGGTCATACGTTTATCCGGTGTTGGAAGTTATCGCATATCGTGGGAAATTTAACTGGAACGTTGGCAGGATCGAAGCAATGTTGTGCCCGCCGTGGTTGATGGAGCGAGTGAACGTGCTCGATCAGTGGTTGAAGAGTTGGAGTAAATGCTGTTTTGGTTGGAACTTGATCGTTGCGCAACCCAAGAAGTCGGTTGGACGGGATTAACAAGATTCGCAGGATTAACAGAATGGGTTATCGGTTTCAGAAAATTACAACAGCGGACTATTCATATCTGCAACCGTTTCTCGCAGAGCACCCGAACTACAAACAGCTTTCGTACAAAGATTTCTATACGCTCTACGTTCAACGATGCGCGGGTTGGCACAACAACTACTCCGCACATCTCCCGAAGCTCGGTTATGAAACTCAGGACGTAGTTTTTAACTTCGAGTACCTGCAAAAGCTCTGGGCCAACGAGAATGGAATCACTTACAGCAACGACAACTGGCTCAAAGAAATCCTCACCGCGCAGCTACGAACGTTTCGCCCTGACGTGATCTTTCTCGACGATCTGTACATGGCCGACAGCACCTTCCGGCAGTTTCTGCGTGAAGTTTGTCCGACGCCGGTTAAACTGATCGGCTGGCGCGCGAGTCCGACTGACGACTACAGCACCCTTCGCGATCTGGATCTAGTGTTGACCTGCACGCCTTATTTCACCAGGCAGATGCAGGAGCACGGCGTGAACGCGAAGCTGATGACGCACGGATTCGAACCTGCGATCCTTGAACTCGTCCCAAAGACGGAGAGGACGTTTGACTTCACGTTCATGGGTACCCTGTTCCTTCAGAACGGTTATCACAAGCAGCGCTTCGATCTTATCAGCCGGCTACTCGAACAGACCGGTTTGCAAGTTTGGGGACGACTCAGCGAGCCGCAACAAAAGTCGCGTTCACAACAACTCGCATCGCGAGTGATCTTTCGCGGCAATCGACTGCTGCGGGACCTCGACGCGCCCGACGCATTGCTCGCAAAAGTCTCTGCTCTCCAGGACCGAAATCAAAGAGGCCCGCTAACGAAAGCGACGTTGCGTAAACACCCCGACCGTTTTCATTTGCCCGTGATCGCGCTCGAGTATTTTAAGTTACTGGCGCAATCGAAGATTAGTCTTAATAATCACATCGACTGCGCCGAGGAGTACGCCGGAAACATTCGCCTCTTCGAAGCAACGGGCATGGGCGCGTGTCTTCTGACCGACTGGAAGATCAACTTGCCCGAGATGTTTGAGACTGACGTCGAAATTGTGACTTATCGAAGCGCGGAAGAATGCGTGGAGAAGGTAAACTACCTGCTCGAGCACCCGCAGGAACTGGCCGCGATTGCCGCGGCCGGTCAACGCCGGACGCTTCGCGATCACACGTACGTCAATCGTTCCGAGCAGCTCGACGCGATCTTAAAAGAGTTGATGTAAAGCCATGACACCAACGCAACTCATCCGCAAAACGCTTCACCAGATGGGCATCGTGAATCTTCGCGGCCATCTGCAATTCATCAAGCGCCGCGGCCTCAAGTACAGCCCGATCTTCGGTTACGAAGCTATTCCCGGCTGGTTGTCAGAAAACGAAGCGATCACGCTTTACGAGCTCGCGCGCAGTCTTCCTGCGGAGCGCCCGGTTGCCGTCGAGATCGGATCGTGGCTCGGTAAAAGCAGCGTGGTGCTGTCGAAGGGGTTGAAAGGAAAACGCGGTCCGGCGCTTTATTGTATCGATCCATTCAACGGCGACGCCGATGCTAACGATCGCGAGCTTTACGGGCGTGAGATGGTCGGTATGAGTAGAACGCTGGAGCAAACGTTTCTCGACAACATGAAGAAGAACGGCGTGCTCGACATCGCGCGCCCCGTGGTTGCGTACAGTTTCGAAGTCGCGCCGGATTTCAAAGAACCGATCGACTTGCTCTTCATCGACGGCAATCACGATTACGAGGCTGTGCTCCAGGACTACGAGCAATGGACGCCGCTTATCAAACCGGGCGGCGTGATCGCGTTCCACGACGTGGTTTTGGATCCCGATCCGGATCCGGTTGGACCAGTGATGGTGGTGAAGGAACACATTTACGACAATCCGATGTGGTCCAACGTCAGGCTCGTCGATAGTCTTCTGGTGGCGCAGAAGAGTGCGTAACGTATGGGCATTCGCTTTCATGTAGTGGTCTTCAACTACGAACGCATTTCGTCGTTCCTCGATAACTTCGACAAGATTCATAACTTCCGGGCTGATCGAGATCGATTGGTCGTGCTTGATTGTTCGGTGAATCACGATCAGCAGGCGCGGATGATCGCGGATTTAGCGGATAAACGCGGATGGGCGATTGGGAAAGAAGTAGAGATCGTTCGGCGAAGAAACTGGGGAATAGATCAAGGGGCCCGGATCGATTATTTTGCGTCGTTGCGCAAAAGGGCTGCGTTGCCGAGCTTTATCTGGCAGTTTCAGGAGCACTATCTGGATCTGGAGTCGCCGTGGAGTATCTGGCCCAGCGACATGCCGCGGATTGGTGGGCAGTTGAAGGCGGATACGTTGCCGGATGGTGTTGTGATCGATCTGGATTTTTGTGAGCGGGTTTATCTTGAGAATCCGAGCGTGTCGGTGATTTACGCGGATCGGGACAAGGTCGGGATCTTCGCGCATCCGGATGGACGAGAGTGGTTTTACGCGGATGGCGCGAATTTTTCAGTTCGGACGGCGGATGTGCTCGAAGCGTTTCCGGCTGATGTGCTGTCGACGTACCGGAGTATTTACGATGGTTCGTATGATTGGACGCTGTTTATGGAACTCGACATCTGCCGGCGGCTGAATCGTCCCGATCGCGAGTGGTACGACCTGGTTACAAACGAATCGTTTAGAGATCCGGAGGATCTGAGAGCACGAGAAGGCGAAAAGAGAGTTTCGCTTCATCAGGATGCGGAAGCCTTCTACAGCAGTTTGTACCGAGCGTATGAAGAGCGGTTCGAGAGTTTTAGTAACAAGTGTGAGTTGCGACGCCGGTTGCAGATAACAGGATCGTCGTTGTATCTCAGTGCGGTTAATTCGTCGTTGGGTCGCGGCGCGAAAGCAGCGATCGATAAAGCCGGCATCGGCAATGCAGCACGGCAACTCCGCCGCTACCTCGTTAACCTGCCGAGAGACTGATTGCACATGCTTGCGCGCGTCACATCGAAGATCTTTTCACGCCGGCAGGACCAACCTTACAAAAGCTACCCGAGCTTCGAAGCCGCACTCGCTGACTCAAACTCTTACGAAGATCCGAGGCTCACCGAAGTCGTCAAAGAAAAGACGCAGCGTTATCGAGAGAGTTTGGCCGCTTCGCGTTCGCGCGTAATCGATAACAGGCAGACTGTTCAGAACATGTTTGTACTCTCGCACGTCGAACCTGAGCTGCCCTTGAACGTGCTCGAGGTGGGCGGCGCGTGTGGTGCTGCATACTTCGAAATGCAGATGCTGTTGCCCGGAAGAATAAGTCACTGGGCTATCGTCGAGACACCAGCGATGGCAGCCGCTGCAAAAAGTTCCATCGACGATCCGGCACTTTCATTCCACTCCGATCCCGCTTCCGCAGTCGAAGCTCTCGACGAACCCGACCTCGTGATCGCGCAGGGAGTGCTCCAGTACGCGCCGGATCCTTTGCGAATGCTCCGCGATTTATTCGCACTCAACTTCTCTTTCCTCTACATAACACGCACCGCGGTCAGCAACGCTGAAACACCGATCGTCATAAAACAGGAAACAGAGCTCGCCGCTCACGGCCCCGGCACCTTACCCAACGCGCCCACCGGCAAGTCGACCCAACCGCTGACACTCGTGAGCTTTAACGCCCTCGTCTCCTGCGTTCCCTCAGCCTACGAACTTCTCTTCAACTTCTCCGAATCCGCCGAGCGCACGCTCTTGATCGACAACCGCGCCGTCCAGGTACGCGACGTCGGGTTTTTAGCCCGTCGGCAGCCGTAAAAATCCGTGTCATCTGCGTAGATTCGCGGCCGTTTTGCTGCTATATTCAACGCCCATGCACGACGGCGTCGAGACGATCGAACACAACGGCATTAAGTACGCGGAAATCATCTGGGCAGGAACAACCGTCAGGGAGTCGAGATTTTTCTCTCCTGCCGATTCGTCGTTTCAATTCGGGTTGCTGGCGCACGAAGCCGGCTTCGTCGAACCGCCTCACTACCACAAACCAGTCACTCGCACCATCAACGATCTTCAGCAGATGTTTGTCGTCCAGCGAGGCGTCGTCGCAGTCGAGTTCTTCGACGAGCACGGCAAACTCTTTCGCGAAGTTGTTTTGCGTCAGGGCGACGGAATCGTACTGATTCACGGAACGCACGCGGTGCGCGTTATCGAAGACATGCAGTGCATCAGCGTCAAACAAGGCCCATTCCTCGGTGCTGAAAACGACAAGATCAACGTCGAGGTCAAAACCAACTGATGATCGAAGTTTTCGATCCAATCATCGGCGAGGAAGAGATCGAAGCAGTGGTGGCCGCGCTCAGGCGCGGTGAGATCTCAGGTTCTTTTGGCGAGTCGATCCCGAAGTTTGAACAGCAGTTTGCCGATTACTGCGGTTGTAAATATGGCGTTGCGGTAAGCAGCGGCAGCACTGCCTTGCACCTCGCAGTCGCAGCGGCGGGACTTCGCGACGGCGACGAAGTTCTGATCAGCTCGAGCACTAACATCGCAACGGCACTCGCCGTGGTTCATAACAACATGGTTCCGGTGCCCGTTGATTCTGAGTCGCTTACGTGGAACCTCAATCTCGATCTGATCGACGGTCTGATCACCGAGCGCACGAAAGCGATCATCCCGGTGCATCTCTACGGCCATCCGGTCGATATGGATCGGCTGATGGAGATCGCGCGCCGACACAACCTGCTCGTGATCGAAGACTGTGCCGAATCACATGGCGCAACGGTGCGCGGTCGCATGACCGGTAGTTTCGGCGACATGGCGTGCTTCAGTTTTTATGCAAACAAGGTGATCACGACCGGCGAAGGCGGCATGGTCACGACCAATGACGAGCGACTTGCCGAACGCTTGCGGCTGCTTCGCAATCTCGCGTTTACGAAACCTCGCTTTCGTCACGAAGAGGCAGGGTTCAACTTTCGGATGACGGGCTACCAGGCGGCGATGGGCGTCGCGCAGCTTGCGAAGATCGATCAGATCCTGGACGAAAAACGCCGCGTGGCCCACACGTACAATCGTTATCTCGCGGAAGTCGGAGGCCTGCAACTGCCACACGAAGCTGACTGGGCGCGAAATGTTTACTGGATGTACGCGGTGGTGGTCCAACCGGAATTCGGCATTAGTCGTGATGAGCTGATGACGTCTTTGCGCGCCGCGGGCATCGATACGCGAACGTTCTTCTGCCCGATGAACCAGCAACCGTGCTTGCAGTCGCGACCCGACTTCCGTGCCGTGCCGTGTCCGGTCGCCGACGGTCTATGGGAAAACGGCCTCTATCTCCCCTCGACCTATACGCTTTCAGAAGAGGTGATCGAGAAAATAGCAAACGCCATCCGGGCGCAAAGAAATAGCCGCGGCTCTTCACAGATGAACACGGCTTGATCCGCGTTCATCCGTGCAAATCCGTGGCTTAAGAACGATCTAAGTTGACTTCATACTCAGGCAGACACGCAGAACTTTACGATCTCTTCTACGCTGACAAACCTTACGAGGCGGAAGCAGCGTTTGTCGATCATTGTCTGCGCGAGTACGCGACAGGACCAGTGAACAACCTGCTGGAGCTCGCTTGCGGCACGGGCACACACGCCTTGCAACTCGAACAACGCGGTTACCGGATCGTCGCCACCGATCATTCCGAAGCCATGCTCACGCGCGCGCGACAAAAGGCTGAAGCCGCAGGATCTCGCGTCGATTTCCGACAACAGGACATGACGCAACTCGACGTTGCCGGCGCGCCGTTCGATGCTGCTTACTGTCTCTTTGATTCCATTGGCTACGTGGCGACGAACGAGTCTCTGGCGAAAGTATTCCGCGGCGTCCAGACACATCTGCGTCCAGGCGGGCTCTTTGTTTTCGAGTTCTGGCATGCGGCCGCGATGCTTCGTCACTACGATCCGGTGCGCGCGAGACGTTGGAATAAAGACGACACGATCGTGCTGCGCATTTCAGAGACAACTCTCGACTACGCAAAGCAACTCAGCAACGTCGCGTATTCGATCTACGAACTCAAACGCGACGGCACGTATTCAACTCTGACCGAGACACAAGTGAACCGTTATTTTCTGCTCCAGGAGATGGCCGCGTGGCTGACATCAACTGGTTTCGAACCCGTGAAATGGTTTGCGGGTTTCACAGACAATGAAAGCATTTCAGACGAGACGTGGCACATCGTTGCCGTGGCGCGTCGAGTTTGACGAGCGAGCGAAGGATGAAGGTCGGCGTATTTCTTGAAGATTTCTCGCCTGAAGTCGGCGGCGGGTTCACCATTCAGGACGACATCTTCCGCGCTTTGCTCGAGCTCATCGAGGCCACACACCACTCGTTTGTCATCTTCTGTCGTCGACCTGAAACCGTCACTCCGCTGCTAACGACTCCGCGCGTTGAAGCCGTTGGTTTCCCCGGCACTTTCGGCCAACGCGTTTTCGCGCGTGCTGAACGGGGACTTCATTCACTTCTCGAGAGTCGAAAACGACAAACTCGTCTCGAGCAGTTGTGCAAAGAAGCGGGCGTCGAGTTTTTGTGGTTTGTCGGCGCAGAGGCGGTGCAGGTTGACCTGCCTTACATGGCGATCGTTTGGGATTTGCAGCACCGCGTTCAGCCGTGGTTTCCTGAAGTGAGCGCGGGTGGAACGTGGAAGCATCGCGAGAAGTTTTACAGCGAGTTTCTTCGTCGCGCGGCAATCATCATCGCGGGTAACGACGCGGGCCGGCGGGAGATCGAACGCTTTTACCAGGTCACCGGCAATCGTATAAAACTTCTTCCACATCCGACGCCGTCGTTTGCACTTAACGCGCCGCCTGGCGACACCGCGGCGGTGCTGAAGAAGTATGAATTAAAGGACAATTACCTGTTCTATCCCGCGCAATTCTGGTCGCACAAAAATCATGTGAACCTGCTGCTCGCCGCCGCTGCTTTGAAGTCCGAATATCAGCTCGAGTTTCAGGTCGTGTTTGTTGGCTCTGACAAAGGAAACGAACAGTTTGTGCGAAGGTTTGCATCTGACCTGAAAATTGACGCCCGGTTTCTCGGCTTCATTCCCGTTCAGGATTTGGTCGCACTCTACCGCGGCGCGTTTGCCTTGTCGTACGTGACTTTCTTCGGACCTGAGAATCTGCCAACGCTCGAAGCGTTTGCCCTCGGATGTCCGGTGGTTGCTTCCGAGGTTGACGGCGCCCGTGAACAGCTTGGTGACGCGGCGTTGCTGGTCAACCCGCGCGATCCGTCGAACATCGCTGCAGCGATAAAACAACTTCACGGCGACAAACCATTGCGACAGGCGTTGATCGAAAAAGGACGAGCACGCGCAGAGCGCTGGACGGCAAAAGATTTTGTGCGCGGAGTTTTTACTGCGCTGGATGAGTTTGAACCTATGCGAAGATGTTGGGAGTAGGATTGAGGAGACAACGATGACGAAACGAGCACTAATAACCGGCATCACCGGACAGGATGGCTCGTACCTTGCCGAACTGCTGCTCGAAAAAGGTTACGAAGTGCATGGAGTCATCCGTCGTTCTTCTTCCTTCAACACGCAACGGATCGATCATATCTATCGCGACGCTCACGATCCGCGTTCGCGGCTGTTTCTCATTCATGGCGATCTCAGCGACTCCAGCGCGCTCAATACGATCCTGCGGAACGTGAAGCCTGACGAGATCTACAACCTCGGCGCGCAGTCGCACGTGCGCGTGAGTTTCGACACGCCTGAGTACACGACTGACGTCACTGCACTCGGCACGATTCGCATCCTCGAAGCGATTCGCGAGGCCGGCATCAAGCCGAAGTTTTACCAGGCGTCGTCGTCGGAGATGTTTGGCAAGGTCGTCGAAACACCACAGCGCGAGACGACGCCGTTTCATCCACGCTCGCCGTACGCGTGCGCGAAAGTGTTTGCTTACTATGCAACCGTGAATTATCGCGAGGCTTACGACTTGTTTGCGTGCAACGGGATTCTCTTCAACCACGAATCGGAGCGCCGAGGTGAGACGTTTGTTACACGGAAGATCACGCGGGCGGCCACGCGAATCAAACTCGGACTGCAGGAGAAGTTGTTTCTCGGAAACCTCGATGCGAAGCGCGATTGGGGATATGCGAAAGACTACGTCGAGGCGATGTGGTTGATGATGCAGGCTGAGAAGCCGGACGATTACGTCATCGCGACTGGCGAGACGCATTCAGTTCGCGAGTTTGTCGAAGAGACGTTTGGCTACTTAGATCTGGATTGGAAACAGCACGTCGAGATCGATCCCTGGTATTACCGGCCGAGCGAAGTTGACCTGCTGCTTGGTGATTCATCCAAGGCGCGCAAGGAGCTCGGCTGGGAGCCGAAAGTCGGATTCAAAGACCTGGTCAAGCTGATGGTCGACCACGACATGAGATTGGCTCGTGAGGAAAAACAGATCCGGGACCTTGGACAACATTAGCCGCGGATGAACGCGGATGACACGGATGCACTATCACCTGATCGGAATCTGCGGAACGGCCATGGCTTCTCTCGCCGGAATGCTTCAGGCGCGTGGACACCACGTGACCGGTTCGGATCTGAACGTCTATCCGCCGATGTCGACGATGCTCGAGAGCCTCGGCATCAAAGTCTCACACGGTTATAAGCGCGAACATCTAACGCCGTCGCCGGATTGCGTGATCGTCGGCAACGCCATCCCGCGCGGAAATCCTGAAGTCGAAGAAACCCTGAGACGAAAACTCCTCTACCGATCGCAGGCCGAAGTCGTAAAAGAAGAGTTCATACGCGGCCGCCACTCGCTCGCCGTCGCAGGAACACATGGAAAAACTACAACCACGAGCATCGCCGCGTGGGTGATGGATCAGGGCGGGCTCGATCCAACGTTCCTGATCGGCGGCGTCGCACAAAACTTCGGCGTCAGTTTTCGCGTGACCAACAGCGATTACTTCATCATCGAAGCCGACGAATACGACACTGCCTACTTCGACAAGGGTCCGAAGTTCATGCACTACCTGCCTGAGCTCGCCATCGTAAACAACATCGAATTCGATCACGCCGACATCTACCGCGATCTCGATGCAGTCAAGCTCGCTTTTCGTCGCTTCATGAATCTCGTTCCCGAGAACGGAAGGCTGATCGCAGGCTGGGACAGTCCGAACGTCAGGGCAGTCGTCGAATCGTTCGGTGAAAAACTCTTCACGCAAGTTGAGACTTTCGGCACCGGCGCGGGTGCGAAGTGGCAAGTTCGCAATGCCGATTTCAGCGGCCGTCTTTCACGGTTTGAAGTCTTTTGCGAAAACGAGCCGTGGGGTGAATTCGAGACACCGCTGCTTGGCGAATTCAATCTTCTAAACTGTCTCGCCGTCATCGTCGCCGCTGATGCGTGGGGGATTAGTAAAGCGAAGATCGCGACCGCGCTCGCGAGTTTTCAGAACGTCAAGCGACGTGCTGAAGTGCGTGGCGAAGAACGCGGCGTCACGGTCATCGACGACTTCGCACATCACCCGACCGCCGTCCGCGAAACTTTGAAAGCGCTGCGCGCGCGTTATAAGGATCGCCGTTTGATCGCCGTTTTCGAACCTCGATCGTGGTCGTCGCGCCTTGCCGTTTTCCAGGACGACTACGCCCACGCATTCGCGGCTGCCGACTACGTCGTGATTGCGAGTGTCTTCGACAGCCAGAAGGTCACAGAAAAGGGACGCGCCCTTGATACCAACGAATTAATTGATGCCATTTCGAAACAGGGTAAGCCCGCTTTCGCCTTGCCTGATGCGGATCAGATCGTCTCGCACATCCTTCCCCAACTCCGCAACGGAGACGTGGTCGCCATTATGTCGAACGGCGGCTTCGGAGGTATTCACGAAAAGATTCTCACTGGACTCAAGTCGACATAACTTGTCTGTTCGCTCGCGCACAATTTAACGAACTATTCGTAACGGTCTCGCAGGATTCGTCGGATACAACGTGAATCCCGGCTAACCAACGCAGGAGACCCCCGCAGTGAAACATTTTTCTATATTCGAGCAAGCACTTAAGGCATCGGGGATCGAACGCATCGAGAACATCGGCGAGATCGCGAGCCTCGCACGTCGTGATTTCGTCGAACGAGAGAGTTTTATCTGCCACACGACCACGGCCTCAGTCGAGTATGCATCGCTGATGATCGAAAACGCGGTCCTGCTTCGGACGAACCGTGCTGGACGAGTTTATGCCGGCGTCGAGAAGCTGTCGGCGCTCCAACCGATCATCGATCGTTACATGCGTATGGCTGATGTTTCGGAGTCGGTCTATCTATTCGGGCAGGACGACTGGCGACCGCCGCGCCATCCAAACATCAGGCTGATCACGTTAAAGGAGGATTTTCGCCTGACGCGTGAATGGTTTGTGATTGCGCATTCGAAGTCGTTGAATTGTGCAATTGTGGCGTTCGATGAATCTGGTGTGGAAACAACTCCGGAACAGATCAGGTACTGGGCGTTGAAGACGAGTAATCCAGCTCTGGTTGCGAGTCTTGCAAACTCAGTTGAGGGCGTGATCGACTGGTCCCTCGCCGCCTGAATTTCAATCCGAATTATTTGCCGCGGATGAACGCAGATTTACGCAAATTTTTTATCTGCGTGAATTCGCGTTAATCTGCGGCCAAACTATCTTCAACCTTCGCGGTCAACACGCGCCGGATCTTCGTCGGCAACAGCCGTGCTGCGATCAACGCAGTCGCTCCAACCAGTTCGACAACATCTCCGCCGCCGCGCCAGTGCTCTCGAACCACACGCGGATCGGCAACAGTCATCAGTCGTAACAACGTCAACGCAATCAGGTAAGCATCGTCAACCTGGCCCACAAACGGCAGCATGTCGGGAATGAAATCGAGCGGCACGAACGCGTAAACAATCGCGCCCGCCACCAGCAATCGCTCCTTCGCAGGCACGCGCTTATCGACCATCAAACGCGCACACAGCAAGAGCAAATTGGGAATGACGAGGAGAAGGTTTGTCATCCGGCTTCGCAGGTTCATGTCCGACATGCATCCTCCTATGCAGATCCGCGCTAAAGAGTGTAATCTGTCGCAACACTATCATATATGGACATTCTCGATCGAATTCGACAACGCGCCGCATCAAGGCCGCAACACATCGTGCTGCCCGAAGGCAACGATCCGCGTACCGTCGCTGCCGCAGCCGAAGCTACGCGAGAACGTATCGCGCGAATCACGCTCCTGGGGACCGACGAAACCATACGCGCGACCGCCCGCGACAACCGTCTCGACCTCGGCGGCGTTGCCATCATCGATCACAAGCGTGCGCCAGACTTCGACAAGATGGTCGACTTCCTTTACGACCTTCGAAAAGCGAAAGGCTTGATGCCTGATGAAGCTCGCGCTCTTGTGTCCGATCCTTTGTACTACGGAAACCTGATGGTCCGTCTTGGAATGGCGGATGGCTCGGTTGCCGGCGCCACGAATACCACGTCACACACGGTACGCGCGGCGTTGCATTGCATTGGCGTTCGATCTGGATTCAAGCTGGTGTCGAGTTTCTTTTTGATGGCGTTGCGCAATCAGGAATTCGGGCAGGACGGCGCGATGATCTACGCTGATTGCGGCGTGGTGATCGAACCGAGCTCGGTCGAACTGGCCGAGATTGCGCTTGCGGCTGCGGATTCGTGCCGTGCGTTGCTGGGTGCCGAGCCGCGCGTTGCGATGCTGTCGTTTTCGACGAAAGGCAGTGCCAAACATCGTTTGATAGACAAAGTTGTTGAAGCGATGAGAACGGTGCGGGCTCGTGCGCCGGAGTTGCAGGTCGACGGCGAGCTTCAGGCGGATGCGGCTTTGGTTCCAGGCGTGGCACAGTCGAAAGCGCCCGGCTCGCCGGTCGCCGGACGTGCGAACGTGCTGATCTTTCCGGATTTGCAGTCGGGAAACATCGCTTACAAGTTGACGGAACGGCTGGCGGGTGCGACGGCGATTGGGCCAATTTTGCAGGGGCTGGACAAGCCGGCCAACGACCTTTCGCGGGGCTGCACGGCACGTGATATCGTTGACGCCGTTGCGATCACGGCCGTGCAGTCGCAGGCGCGTAAGCAGGCAACGTAAGGTTTTTGCGGGCATCCAAAACTCGTTCTTTCGAAATGTCCTGGCTAAAAAGCACAACCGGGCTGTTGCTCGTGGCCGCGCTTTTCGCAGCCGGTTCCATTTGCGCCTCGGGTCAACAACCTTCGCCTAAACCCGAACCCTCGCCAACACCCATCGAGAAAGATCAAGACTCGGTCAGAGTTTTTACCGAGGAAGTCCGTCTTCCGGTCGTCGCGCTCGACGCTTACGGGCACTACGATCCGACGCTCGTGCTTGACGACATTCTCGTGCTTGAAGACGGCGTCATTCAGCAACTCAGAAGCGTCAGACATATTCCCGCCAACGTTCTCTTTATTCTCGACACCGGCGGTGAAGGAAGTGGGCTCCATGGTGTGTCGAAGAATACGTGGCTGACACGCGAGGTTGCGTCGCGGCTGGTAGGTCGACTTCAGGCCGGTGTGACGATAGCAGTGATGCAGTCGGGGAATACCGCGGAGATGGTGCAACCATGGACCACTGACAAGCCAACAGTGCTGAAGACGCTGAAGAACAAGCTGGGAGCGACGAAGCGATCGAGGATCTCCGAAGCGATCATGAAGGCGACTGCGCAACTCAGCGAACGTCCGGAAGGAAGCCGGCACGTCGTGCTGATCACTGACGGTGTTGATTCACCGGGCAGCAAGGTCGATCGCGCGGAGGCGATGAAGAGCCTTGTCGCGGCGAGGGCGACAGTTCACATCATTAGTTACACGGAGTTTGTAAAACAGAAGCCGGAGAACAAGTCGTCGCCGGTAGTTGCTGGTCCACGTCCGGCGAGTTCTGATCCGATCGCTGCGACTGATCCGACGCTCCCGCCTGGTACAACTCGTTCGCCGTCGTTTGGTGTTGGGATCAGGTTCGATCCGGCGATGCGCCGGCAGCGGAAGGCTTATGAGGATGCAGTTAAGAAGAGCGAGCAGGCGTTGAAGAACGTCGCGGACGAGACTGGCGGGAAATGGATGCTTCCGGTTAACAGTCAGGAGATGCTTGCGCAGGCGAATGAAGTGGCACGCGCGATCGGGGCTGAATATGTCGTGACTTATCGTCCGAAGCGACCGCTGGCTGAGGCGAAACCGGGCGAGTATCGGCGGATTGAGGTTGCGTCACGCAGGGTAGGCTTGAGCCTTCATTCAAGGCGCGGGTACGTGGTGCCTTCGATCCAGAACTGAACCGCGATCTTTATAGGTCCTATAAGTCCTATAGGACCTATTCTTTTTCTACCGGACGGTCGTCCGCGCTTCAAGCCGCGCTTCCATCATCTGCATCACCTGTCTCACGTCAAACTGATCCGGCTTCGGCATCAACGACTGCCTGTGCAGCGCTTCCCAATCTTCCTTCGGCACGCGATGAAACGCTTCAACCACCTTCGGATCAAACTGCCGCCCGGCCCAATCATCAAGCTCCTGCGCCGCCGCTTCATACGACTTGCCACGACGGTAAACTCGGTCGCTCGTGATCGCGTCAAACGCGTCCGCTACAGCAAAGATGCGCGCGCAAATGTCGATCTCTTCCTCCTGCAGTCCAAACGGGTAACCCGTGCCGTCCCACTTCTCATGATGCTGGGCCACCACGCGCGCCGCGCCTTCCAGAAACTCGATCCCGCGCAGGATCTGCTGCCCGTGCAGCGGATGTTCACGCATGCGCACCCACTCTTCTTCCGTCAGCTTCGCAGGCTTACGAAGAATCGAATCCGGCACGCCGATCTTGCCGATGTCGTGCAACAGCGAGCCAAACTCCAGCGCCTTCATCTCTTCGCTACTCAAACCGTATTCACGTCCGAGCCTTAAACTGTAAGTCACAACCCGTTCGGAGTGCCCGTGCGTTTCGGAGTCTCGTGTTTCGAGTGCGGCGGTCAATGCTTTGAGTGTCGAGCGGTAAGCGCCTTCCAGTGAATTCAGCGCGCGATCTAGTTCCGCAGTTCTTTGTTCGACCAACTCTTCGAGGTGGTTCTCGTAACGCTGTTTGGCTACGACGAGTTCGTGATGTTCAAGCGCGCGTTTCACGACTGCTTCGACCTGCCGCAGATCGAAAGGCTTCATGAGGTAATCAAACGCACCCAGACGCAGCGCGCCGATCGCGCTTTCCACGGTCTGCATGCCGCTGATCATCACCACCACCGTGTCAGGCGAGAGTTTCTTGATGTGCGGGATCATTTCGAGCCCGCTCATTCCGGGCATCGTGATGTCGCTGATTACCAGTTGAAACTCGCATTCACCCAGGCGTGCGAGCGCCTGCTCGGCCGACCCAGCCTTGAGACATTCGTACTCGTCGCTAAGGAGGTCAGCGAGGATCTCGGTTATCTCAATTTCGTCATCGACTATTAGTATGCGGGGCGACGCAGTTGTCGGCATTTGATCTCTCCTGAAGGCAGGACACAGCGGAAGAAAAATTTAGTAGAGCTCAACCAGTTTGGTGAGGGCTCGAGGGAAAGGGGCACTACGCCCTGCCAGGCGTCTGGCTCAGGCATTGTAGCCCCATTGCGACAATTGTGGCAAACATGTTTTTACGTTGCCGCTAAATGGGGCAGATGCAACAACTTAACTGGCGACCGACGCTACCGCGCAACAGGGAGTAGACCTGCACACCGTGAGTATGCGCGGCTCGTAATCCAACGTTGCGCTTTCCGGAAAACCGCCTTATTATGTGCATCCTTCGCGCCGGAGTGGCGAAATTGGTATACGCACCAGACTCAAAATCTGGCGAGGTTCACTCCTCGTGTCGGTTCGAGTCCGACCTCCGGCACCATACCTTTCTTCCAAGGCACTTCTACCGGCTGGAGCAACCCCGACTAAATTTTCAGCTCAACTGTCGAACCTGTGGGAGGGGATTGTGATGGGTCGGGCGATGCTGAAGGAAATCACGTAGCCAAAGAGCCTGAATTCGATCGTCATTTAGTTTTCTCCGGGGGATGATGGAAACTGACCGCGGCCCAGAATAGCTAAGCCCCAACCGATAAGACAACGGAGTCCTCTGCCCTTTTTGACTGGCAGGTTCCTGCTATCAAATTAACCTCCCCGCTCGGTCAGTTTGCTCGCCCTACTCTTAACCTGACCGCTCTAACACTCGTAAATGCCCAGATTTAGCGTTGGCACGCGAGTGGCTTAACGGACGGCGGGCCATAGTCGCCCACAACGTTGAAATCACGGGCCAGTCTTTTCCCCTTCACGAGCCATGTTTCTCGATAGCAGCTCCCCAATCTCCCGCATCAGCCGCCAGCTTTGGCCACTCCCGACGCTCGTCATTCCGAGCGCGCTCGCTTTTTGTTTCATCGCCCCGGGCCTCTTTGGATCGATTCTCACTGAACTCATCGTCACTCTTGTCCTCAGTCAATTAGCGACGGGCGCGCTCGTGTGGAAGAGCTGGAAAGGAACTCACGAACAACTCACCGGGGTTCGACAGGAACTGTCGAGCCTGCAAGGCATCGTCGATGTTTCGCGCGACGCGATCATCGGCGTCACGACCGACGGCGTGATCATGAGCTGGAACCGCGGCGCCCGCGGTATCTACGGCTACACGGCAAAGGAAGCTCTCGGCTCGCCCATCTCGATGCTCTTCGATCATCGCCGCGGACAGGAAGCGACGTTGCTTTTCGAGAAAGTCATGCGTGGCGAGAACGTCACGCAACACGAGCTGGTCCATCTCAAAAAAGGCCATACGCCAATCGACGTCTCTCTAACAATCTGCCCGATCATGGATGGTAAAACGATGACGGGCGCTTCGGTGGTGGCCCGTGACATCACCGAGCGCAAACGCGCCGCCGGCTCTCTTGCCCAACAAGCCGCAGCGATGAAAGCGTCGATGGACGGCATGACGATCATCGATCACTCCGGCGCCTGCATTTATCTCAACGATGCGTACGCAAAGATCTTCGGTTACGCCGATCCGCAGAAACTGATCGGCGCGAGCTGGGAAATGTTTTTCTTCGACGAGGAACTCAGCCGGCTCAAAGAACAGATCATGCCCGCCGTGTGGCGCGACGGTTCGTGGCGCGGCGAAGCAATGGGGCTCAAACTCAACGGCTGCACGCTGCCGCTCGAGATCTCGATCTCAAGCGTCGACGGCGGCGGGCTGGTCCAGGTAGTGCGCGACATCACCGAAAGAAAGAAACTCGAAGAGACGCTGCGCAACAGTTCACTTAAAGACGACCTGACCGGACTCTTCAATCGCCGCGGCTTGCTCAAACAGGCTGCGCCTTACTTCGACTTTGCACGCCGGCAGAAAGAGAACCTCCTGCTGCTCTTCATCGACCTCGACGGCATGAAGAGAATCAACGACGAGTTTGGACATAACGAAGGCGACAACGCGCTGATCAATACCGCCGAGATTCTGAATCGCAGCTTCCGCAGTTCCGACATCATCGCGCGGCTCGGCGGCGACGAGTTTACCGTGCTGGTCACGGATCTGAACGCGAGTAAAGAAGAAGCGATCGCGCGTCTCAACGAGAATCTGAAAGCGTACAACACAAGCGAAACACGCGGTCATAAACTCGCTTTCAGTATCGGAGTCGCAACGCTCGAACCCGAACGCATGACGTGCTTCGAAGAATTGCTCGAACAAGCCGACCAGGCGATGTACGAACAGAAACGCATGAAGCGTCGACGTGCAGCCGAGCGCAGCGAGGCGAAGCAGTTGCCCGCTGCTGAAGCTGTGGATGCGCAGCTTGCACCGAACTCGATTCCGTTCGCGATCTCGGCAGGTAAGAAGAGTTACGGTCATGGAACGTTTGATAACGCAGCGATCGGAATGGCCGTCGTTTCGATGGACGGCAGTTGGCTGCAAGTAAACGAAGCGCTTTGCAAACTGCTCGGTTACTCCGAACAGGAACTGCGCGCGACGAGTTTTCAGACGCTCACGCATCCTGACGATCTGCGGCACGTGCAGTCGCACATTCATCGCGTGCTCGAAGGCTACACAGACAGTCACGAGCAGGAGAAGCGCTACATTCACGAAAACGGCGACACCGTTTGGGTGCTGTGGCACGTGTCGCTTTTGAAAGATTCTGAAACCGGAACGAAGCGCTTGTTCTTCCAGGTGCAGGACATCAGCGATCGCAAGAAGGCGGAAGAGAAGTTGACGCAGGACACGTTGACCGGACTGCCAAACCGCGCGCGCTTCTACGATCTGCTGAAGTTGCGTTTTGCGCGGAAGCAGGCGAATCGACAGTGTGCCGTGCTGCTGCTCGATGTGGATCGGTTCAAGCTCGTCAACGATAGTCTTGGCAATGCGAGTGCTGATCAACTGCTGATCCAGATCGCGAATCGCGTCAAGACCTGCATGCGACAACACGACGTGCTCGCGCGGGTCGGTGGCGACGAATTCGCCGTGTTGCTAGACGATGTTTCTGGTGAAGAAGAGGCTTCGTCGGTTGCGACGCGGATTCAGCAGGCGCTTGCGATCTCGTTCAACCTGCTGGGCCAGGAAGTGTATACGACGTTGAGCATCGGCATCGCGCTCGCTTCGGACTTTAGCGAAAACGTTTCAGACATCCTTCGCGATGCTGAGACTGCGATGCATTCGGCGAAGGCGCGCGGCAAAGCGCGTTATGAGATCTTTGGACGCGACATGCACGGCGAGTTGATGAGCCAGTTGAAGATGGAAACGGACCTGCGCCGTGCGTGCGAGCGCGACGAGCTGTTCGTCGACTACCAACCCATCGTGTCGCTGAGGAACCACACGCTAATCGGGTTTGAAGCGCTTGTGCGTTGGCGTCATCCGGAGTTTGGACTCGTGCCGCCGAAGGATTTCATTCCGGTTGCCGAGGAGACGGGCCAGATTCTGACGATTGGACAGCGAGTGCTCGAGTCGGCGTGCCGGCAGGCGCGCGAGTGGCAGGAAGCGTATCCGGCGTCGCCGCCGCTGTTTGTGAGCGTCAACCTGTCGGTGAAGCAGTTTAATCAACCGGGATTGGTTGAGAACATTGCGAACCTGCTGCAGGAGTTTGAGTTGCCGCCGCGTTGTTTGAAACTCGAGATTACCGAGTCGGTGTTTAGCGATAATATCGAGGCTGCGGTTGGGCTGTTGACGCAACTGCGAGCGCTCGGCGTGCAATTGAGCATCGACGACTTCGGAACGGGATATTCGAGCTTGAGTTACCTACAGCGTTTCCCGATCGATACGTTGAAGATCGATCGATCGTTTGTGACGCAGATGATGGAGAACGAGGAAAACCTCGCGATCGTCCGCACAATCGTGGCGCTGGCGCAGAACCTCGGCATGGACGTAGTTGCTGAAGGCGTTGAGACTGAAGATCAGTTGATGCTCTTGAAGAAGTTGGAATGCGAGAACGGGCAAGGCTTCCTGTTCTCGACGCCACTCGGCGGACGCCAGTTGGACCAGTTTATTGCGAGCTGTAATTTAGAAATGCCGGAAGCGATGGTTGCCTGACACGATTGCAGGATTTTTCAGGATGGACAAGATTCAATCCTGTAAATCCTGATCATCGTGAAATCCTGTCACCTGTCGCGCGCCTGCCGTACTATTTCCAGAAACTGTTTTGCGCGTTCGGTGATCACGGAAACATTGCCTTCGCAGATCGCTTTCAGATCGCACAGGTCCCCACCGACGCCCAGTGCCGCTGCTCCGGCTTTGACGAAATCCGCCGCTGTTGTTAGAGAAACGCCGCCGGTTGGCACGAGTTCGATCTGCGGCAACGGCGCTTTCAGGGCTCTGAATAACTTGGACCACCAACAGCTCCGGCGGGAAACACTTTCACAAAGTCCGCACCCGCGTCCCACGCGTGGACCACTTCGGTCGGCGTCAGCGCGCCTGGGATCACGACAATCTCATGCCGCGCGCAACAGGCGATCGTTGGCGTGTTC
>DASTQB010000374.1:0-13835 GCA_035761985.1 Pyrinomonadaceae bacterium | reverse complement strand
CGGCTGGCTGCAATACCTCCAACTCTCCAACGGCCCTACCGGGCTCTGACACGATGCTTCCCAACAAGCATTCGTAGTGCTGCCCGAATCGCACAATCGTGCTCGCCGTAAACAAATCAGAGTTGTATTCCAGCCAGCCTTGCAGACCCCCCACACCTTCACTGAGCGTCAACGTCAGATCAAACTTGGCTGCCGCCGTGTTCAGCCCCTGCACCGCGAAACGCAAACCTTCAGCGCCCAAACGCCAGTCTTCCTGCGCCGCGTTCTGCAGGATGAACATCACCTGGAACAGCGGCGAGTGACTCAGACTTCGTTCCGGTTGTAACTCTTCTACTAACTTCTCAAACGGCACATCCTGATGTGCATAAGCTCCGAGGCAAGTCTCTTTCACTCGTCCCAGCAGCTCACGAAAACTCTCGTTGCCTTCCACCTGCGTCCGCAGCACGAGGGTGTTTGCAAAGAACCCGATCAGTCCTTCCAGCTCACGTCGCTGACGGTTCGCGATCGGCGTTCCGACCACCACATCCCTCTGCCCGCTCAACCGCCACAGCAGCACTTGAAACGCTCCCAAAAGCGTCATGAACAAGGTCGCACCCTGTTCCTGGCTCAACTGCTGCAACTCGCGCAACAACTCCGCCGGTAACTCCAGGCGTTCCCGCCCCCCGCGGAAACTCTGCACCGCCGGACGCACGTGGTCCGTCGGTAAGCTCAGCACGGCGGGCGCGCCTGCCAACTGCTCGCGCCAGTAACCCAACTCCTCCGCCAGCTTCTCACCCTGCAACCACGCGCGCTGCCACACCGCATAGTCGCCATACTGGATCGACAGCTCTTCCAGCTCTTCACCCTGGTAGAAGCTGCTCAACTCACGGATCAGGATCCCCACTGACCAGCCATCGGCGATGATGTGGTGCAAGGTCAACAGCAACAGGTGCTCTTCCTCGCTCAGTCGCACTAACTGCGCACGCAGCAGCGGTCCTTCACTCAGCGCAAACGGTCGCTGCGCCCACTCCGTAGCCACACGCGACACCTCAGCGTCACGATCACTTTCCGGAACGTTTTGCAAATCAAGCAGCGGTAAACTGATAACTAATTCAGGTGCGATGATCTGAACTGGTTCGTCATTGGCGCTGCTAAACGTGGTCCGCAGAATCTCGTGTCTCTGCACAACCTGATTGAAGGCTTTTTCGAGAATGCCAACCTGAAGTGGACCATCGATACGAATGGCTCCCGCAAGGTGATAAGCCGCGTGGTTCGGCTCGAGCTGATCGAGGAACCACATTCGCTGCTGCGCGAACGACAGCGGGATCTCGCCGGTCGTGCTTCGCCGTGAGATCGCCTTCGAAGGCAGGGACTCATCACGATTCCCAAGCGCTAGTTCAAGCAGCTTTCGTTTGCTCGGCGGTAGGTTCGCAATGCGTGTAGAAATATCAAGCATCTCTATCTCCAGGCGGCCCGGATGAATTCGTTCTGCATCCTGACCGTCGCCGTAACTACCAGCAGGTTGGCTTTAGGGAATGTTCTGACATTTGAAAGAGGAGCCATCGTGTCGCGGCTGGATTAACCAGGTCGTTCCGGGATGGCCCAGAGAGTTGAAGTGAGTAGAGGTTGTTCAGGCGCTGACAGCGCGATACGGTTTTTGTGCCACGATGATCATGTCTTCGGAGTTCGACGTTAGAGGAGTTCCGTTCCAGTCGCCGTAGCCGCGAATTTTTCGAAATCCGACCGCGTCACACATTTCAGCAAAATCTTCGAGTGTGTAGATAGCAGCCGTGTATGGCGTTAGCTCTTGTCTGGTACCGTCCGGGCTCACGAGGCACCATCGACCCTCGAGACGTTTGTTCTGCATGTCGCATGTCTCAGAGATTTCGAGTTGCCGGCCGCTCTTGAGCTGGCGTGTTTCGCGCAGTTTGTAAGTGCCGTTGACGATCCTCGGAACGTTGATGTCCGTGTGCATCATGAATTTGCCGCCGGGCTTCAGCGCGCGGTAGAAATTCTCTAGCACCTGGATGTTGTCCTCATCGCTGTCAAAGAATCCAAACGAGAAGAACAGATTGACCACTGCGTCAAACTCTTCCGTGAAGTCCAGATGCACCATATTTTCTCTTACGAATTTCACATTGCTTAGACCGCGTGTCGCATTGACTGCAGGCTCGAGCATCTCGCGATTGATGTCGCAGCCCACGACGTCAAAACCACGCGTGGCAAGTTCTGCCGAATGCCGTCCGTAGCCACACGGGCAATCCAGAACTCTGTCGCCTGGTCGTATATCGAGAAGTTTGACGACGCCGTCGATTTCGCGTTGAGTGCGTTCTTCGAGCGTCATCGGATTGCGGAGATACCCTTCTACTGAGTTGTCTCCCTCGATGTAATAGCGGCCGAAAAAACCACCGCCATCTTCAAACCAGGCCTTTGGTAACCT
Source organism: Pyrinomonadaceae bacterium (assembly GCA_035761985.1). Taxonomy (GTDB): domain Bacteria; phylum Acidobacteriota; class Blastocatellia; order Pyrinomonadales; family Pyrinomonadaceae; genus PSRF01. The sequence goes on along the minus strand of DASTQB010000374.1, from coordinate 11,416 downwards.
CGTAACTTCTTCCATGGTTATCTCCTTTGGTTGGTAACAAATGTTGTTTGAATCCGGTCGGAATCAAACCTGGGTTATTCACTTGTTGTCAGGTGTATTAAGAGGAAAGGTTGCGGTGCCGATTGGGTTCTGGACAAAGCTACCGCACGTTAAACCGTTTGTAGTTCGCGTCCCACAAAATCTCGGTTAACGGTTTCGAACAACGAAGGGCTGAGAGATCAGAAGCAATGTGTTCCCGCAAATCAGGGAACGGACCACTCAACCTGTAAACCTTTGAGATTGAGCGACGCGGTATTGGCGACGCTCAACACTCGAAGGTGTAAATCCCAAAACTACTTCAAACTCAGGCTACCTTGCCGATAAGTTCTCTATCGATCTGGATATGTCCCTGGTAACTAATCGCTTCGAGTAGAAGCACGACACGGTCAGTGCCGTTGACCTTCTTCTCAAAGATTCCCGTCAGGCTCTGAAACGGTCCGCGGTTGATCCGAACCTTATCGCCTTCTTTCAACTCGCCAAGGCGAACAACATTGTCCGGACCCAGCTGCGACTCGATGAAATCGATCGTCGCATCGTCGATCACGGCAATAGAATCACCGAAGTGAACGACATTGCTCACGCCTCGCGTGTACCACACCTTCGACAAACAGGTGCGGGCGACGAAATTCGCAAAGATGTATTGCGGGAATAATGGCTTGGTCAGATGGCCGGGCTTTTCGCCGAATCTACTCGCACGTGCCTGTTTGATTAGAGGGCTCAAGGTCTTCAATCCCCAGGCCTGCAAATTACTGTTCGCCCGATCTTCTTGTTTCGGATGAGTGTGAACTGCGTACCAGTGTGGTTCATTGCTTAGGTTCGTAAAGTTCATCGGTAGACCCTCCTCGGATTAGCATGAATCTACGTTTCATCCAGGGCAGCTAATGGCCTGATTCAATCGTAGACGGCCTATCCATCTATCTTGCCGGGGCCATCAATCGCTCTGCTAAGGGAAACTTTTGCTGCACGGCTCATCAAAGTGTTTCGGAGAACGTCGTCCCGCGGACTCAGGTCCTTCGGGCCCCATGGACTCTCTCGGAAAATTTTGAATGAGCTAACTTTCACCGGCAGAGTAAAGGAGAAGGGCGGGTTGGGTCTTTAACCCTTTGCTAATTCGTCCTTAATAAATTACTAATCCTGAAAGGCCTTTTATCTGTAGATCCACAGAGGCTTTGCACAAAAAGTCTCAGCCTGCGAAGCAGGCGTAAGCGTAAAGCCTGGGGCGCAAGCCCCAGGTCAGTGGATAAAAATTGGCCCCCCAGCCCGCGAGAGCGGGCGGAAGCTCGTAAATCTCACGCTGTCGCCCGTCTTCACGGGCTCCTGGTGGTCTTTTGTAATGTCATCCTGGGGCTTACGCCCCAGGCTTTACGCTTACGCCTGCTTCGCAGGCTTTGGTGATTTCGCGTATGATGCTCTACCTTTAGCGGCTCATGTCATTTGATCAATCAAAATGGGTGTGGATGAACGGGAAAATCGTCCCGTGGGAGAGTGCCAACGTCCACGTCTCAGCTCATGCGCTTCACTACGGCAGCGGTGTTTTTGAGGGCATTCGCAGTTACGAGACGAAGCGAGGCCCGGCTGTCTTCCGCCTTGACCTGCACCTGGCGCGGCTGCAAACGTCGGCTGCCGCTCACGCGATGGAGATTCCCTACTCGAATGAAGAGCTAACGGAAGCCATCTGCCAGCTCATCAAGCGCAATGAGTTCAACGCCTGCTACATCCGGCCGATCTGTTTCTACGGCAGTGGAAGTTTGAACGTCGATCCGTCGAAATGTCCGCTTGAAGTGGCAATACTGGCGTGGCCGTGGGCTTCGTATCTCGCGGCTACGGGAAAAGAAGCCGGAATACGCGTCACCGTGTCGCCGTGGATTAAGTTTCAGTCGAAGATGATGCCCTCGACGGCGAAAGCTTCGGGGCAGTACATCAATTCAATCCTGGCGGTGCATGACGCTGTCTTGCGCGGCTATGACGAAGCCATCCTGCTCGATAATCAGGGAAACCTCGCCGAAGGCTCTGCCGAGAATATCTTCCTGATCCACGACCGGATCATTCGCACAAATGATTTGAGACATTCGATCCTGCTCGGCGTCACCCGCGACTCGATCATCACCATTGCACGTGATCTGGGTTATCAGGTCGAGATTGCCGAACTACACCTCGAGGATCTGCTTTCCGCCGACGAAGCATTCCTGGTCGGTACTGCGGCTGAAGTGACGCCGGTTCGTGAAGTGGACGGAATTAAAATCGGGAATGGCGGGCGGGGTCCGATCACAACGCAGATTCAACAGACCTTCTTCTCAGCAACTTCCGGAAACGACAGCAAATACGGCGACTGGCTGCATTACGTCGACTGATTCGCTCAAACAGATTACGCAGACTTCCGAAGAAATCTGCGTAATCTGCGGCTAAATGAGCGAAATTACCGCCGGCCTAGTCACCGTAGATGATCCCGTCACCGTAGATGATTCCATCACCGTAGATGATCCCGTCGCCGAAGATGATCCCGTCGCCATAAATGATGCCATCGACGAATACGATTCCGTCGCCATAGATGATTCCATCGCCGACGAAGTAACCTTGCGAAACTTCAATCAACTCAGCTATTTGCAGGCTGGTTGTGATCAGGGCGCCGCTTCCCATCAGGATCCCGTCGCCGATAAGCGAAGAGCCGGAAATCAGCGCTCCAGTATTGAGGGTGACACCGGTTGAGAGGAGGATGCCATTTGGATGAAGTATTCCATCATGGGTACTACCTACGAGAGAGGGATGACCTTCTCCCCTCAATACGGAATCGGTGATCACGGTTCCGTCCATGGTGATCCCGTCGGCTGATATGTGGACGGCATCGGTCATCAGCGGATCCTGCGAGACCAGTACGCCGTCAGGGGCAAACACGCCATTCGCCCAAAGCACCTCACCACCCGAAATCGGCACACCGCTCGTGAGAAGGGTGCCTCTGTTGATGACCAACCCATCGGAGAGCAGAAAACCTTCGCCGAGTAGTTCACCAGTGAAATACGGTCCCTGCAAACGCGTGATCAGGTCCGTGCCTGACATCGTGTTGAACTTGCGGACGATGCGTGTGCTCCAGTTGAAGGTGTTGCCGGCAAAAGACGAAGATTGAGTGGGAACTGAACCGGTCAGCAGCGGGCTTCCGACCGCAGCCGTTGAACCAAGATCCGTTCTGACCATGCTCGCAAGCTTCACCGCGCCTTCGACATTCAGCAGGCCGGCGCCCTGTTCTAAAGTTCCAAAACCATCCAGTTTTTGGGCTGAATACTGCATCAACGCCTTGATCATGTTGGGCGTTAACTTCGGATTAGCATCGAGCATGAGGGCAGCCGTGCCGGCCGAAAGCGGGGTCGCCACTGAAGTCCCGCTCATCTGCATGATTTTCTTTGTAGGGTCAAGGAGATTAACAAGCACTGACAGAGTGGGATTCAAGGTGACGAGTACATTATTAAGGGCCGCCGCATACGCGAGTTTGTTACCCGGAGCAACCATATCCGGCTTGATTAAGTTGTCGTGATGGCGGATGCCGTATGAATCCTCGCGGTAGCTCCGCGTCGGACCACGCGAGCTGTAAGTCGCGACTCCATCGTCGGAGCGCACGTTAGTCTGGAAGGTGTTGGCAGCGCCAATGGTGAAGGCGGAGGGCTCAATACCAGGGGAATGAATGGCTCCAAAGATCTTATTGCCCTGAATGTCTCTGCCGCTGTTGCCGGCGGCTGCAAAAACGATGATTCCGGAGTTCGTCAAACGGCGAACCGCACGACAGAGCGCGTCATATTTATATGACTCAACCGCTTCTGCGCCGAGGCTCAGGTTGACGATGCGAATGTTGTGCTGAAGCGCGTTGGCTGCTACCCAATCGAGTCCTGCGAGCACGCTCTGAACACTTCCCTGCCCATTACTGTTAAGGACGCGAACATTCAATAACTTGGCGCCGGGGGCGACACCGAGATAGCTGGAGCCGGCACGGTCGTTGCCGGCGGCCGCGGCCGCGACAAACGTGCCGTGGCCGTATGGATCGTCGGTGCGATTCTCACCGGTGAAATCCACGCTCGCCACGACGCGGTTAGTACTCCCGACGTTCGTGAATTGCGCGTGGTTGATGTCGATACCGGAATCGAGAATGGCGATTCCGATCCCGCTGCCGTCAACCGAGTTGCCGCCGTATGTTACGGCTCGCGCTGCGTCTGTTCCGGTGGTGGCGGTTACGTGCCCGGAGGGGGCGACCGGGTCGTTGGGGGAAACATAAAAGACTTCGGGATAAGAGGCCAATTCGGCGACTTTATGAATGGGGAGAGTAATCGAAAACACAGGGGACTTCTGTAACTGCGTGTGCAAAACGACGCTGTTTTGCTTGAGAAAAGCGCCGAGATTCCTGCCAGGCTGAGTGTTGAGCTCCAAAATGACTGAGACACGTTCGTCACGGCCACGATTTTCGGGTTTCAAACGTGGGGAGACCTTTGGGGCGACTTCGGATTTGGCGAAATTGGGGGTTTGCTGGCTTCGCGAGTTGGCTTCGACTGGTTGTTGGTAGCAGATGCCGGTAAGTGCAATTGCAATCACGACGGCCAAAGACAAAAGACTGCGGGTGCTTTGTCGGATAGTAAACATTGAAGGGGGTCTCCTTTGTGACAGTTGGGACTGGGTTTGGGTTGGGTTGATAATGGAGCGCCGGACTCGAGCCCCGGGGAGCGGGGGAAGAAGGGTGATTTGTTTTCTGTGCAGGATAGTCATGGCGTTTTGTCAGTCCTTCGGCGACCTGGCAGGCGCCAGGGACAGGTAGAACGACAGGGGAAACTTCAAGCTAAGCCTGGTAAAACCTGTGGCTTCTTAAAGATCCGCTCTTGCAATGGGGTCGTGGCCGGTGGTTCTTTGGCTCACTGATTCCCGGGTTGGATTTGGCTACGGAGAGACAAACGACCGGTTGACGCTTTTGGCTGGTCGCGCAGGGTCTGTCGGGTTAACTGGCTTGGAACGAAAGAAGGGACTACGAAGCGAAAGGTGGCGCCCGGCTTGGGATTCGCGCGCTCAGAAGAGGGGAAACGAACTGCCTGACTTCGCTCGTTACGAGCAGGAAAATCGGCTGAACAGCTAACCGAGTGTTGGCAAAAAATTGGCTCTCATAAACAGCTACCTGCTGCCTGCCACGCTTCATCTGCCGCGTGGGCACGGTAGTTGGGTTGTAATGGTTCGATATCTCCGTCCACGCATGGTGACGCACTTGCGCGTTCGCGGTCTCGGCGTCGATGGATTCGAAGATCGGGAACGGTGCGAGTCGCAGGCCTTCACTAGTTGATAAGCACAAACAAGCAATCAGGGCGACCATGATGATCCGGCACCCGAGATTCCTGTTTTTGTTTCTAGTGTTTGTCATTGAATCGCTTGGTAGGGGACTGGCAACAATCTCGCGGCCGACTTTCGCCATCCTAACTGGGTTGTACGGCGTGTTGACCATCCCTGAATCCGTTTGTAATGTTCGACGGTGGCAATATAGGGTAGTCAAGCGGTTTCGGTCTTTAACGCATTCCTATTTTTTTATTAACGTGTTTTCTAAAACGATTTGCGCGTAAACAGCACGTTTGGAGAACTTGCAGGTTGTGAAAGTCCGAGTTTTCTGCCCGTGAAACAGCTAAGAGGGCCGGTTGCTCGTGGAGGTTAATATGAAACGTCTGGTTTACTGCTTATTCGTGCTAATCATGTTCACTGTAAATATTGCGGCGCAGGATGTTCACTCTTACTCGAACCATTCGGCGGTTCGCGTCCGGCACGTCGACCTCGACTGGGATGTCCTTTTCGATCAGAAGATTCTCAAGGGCACAACGACGCTGACCGTCGAACGCAGCTCGCCGTCGGAACCTTTAATTCTCGACACGCGGGATTTGAAGATCGAGAAAGTCGAAACGTCTGCCAACGGACAAACCTACGCGCCTGGAACTTTTACCGTCGGTACGAGCGACAAGATTCTCGGCGCGCCGTTGACAATCCCCTTACCCGCCGGAGCCACACGCGTTCGCGTTCACTACTCGACAGCGCCGGCCGCTTCGGGCCTGCAATGGCTCGAACCCGCGCAGACCGCGGGCAAAAAAGATCCGTTCATGTTCACACAATCGCAGGCGATTCACGCACGCAGTTGGATCCCGCTGCAGGACACGCCCGCTGTTCGCGTGACTTACAACGCGCGCGTACGCACGCCGCGAAATCTGCTTGCCGTGATGAGCGCGGAGAACGATTCGCGCGCGCCGCGCGACGGCGACTACACGTTCCGAATGCGCCAGCCGATCCCCGCATACCTGATTGCACTGGCAGTCGGCGACCTGCGTTTTCGCAGTCTTGGCCCGCGAACAGGTGTGTATGCCGAACCCCAGGTCATAGATCGCGCTGCGAGTGAGCTTAGCGACACGGAGAAGATGGTTGTCGCAACGGAACGGCTTTACGGCCCGTATCGCTGGGGCCGTTACGACATTCTGGTTCTGCCGCCGAGCTTTCCCTTCGGCGGGATGGAGAATCCGCGGCTCACTTTTGCGACGCCGACGATATTGGCGGGCGACAAGAGTCTCGTCTCGCTCGTCGCACACGAGCTTGCTCATTCGTGGTCAGGTAATCTCGTGACAAACGCTACATGGCGCGACTTCTGGTTGAACGAAGGTTTTACCGTTTACCTCGAACGCCGGATTCAGGAAGCTGTTTACGGCCGCGCGCGCGCAGACATGGAAGCCGCTTTGGGCCTGCGTGAATTGCGTGAAGAGATGACGACGCTCGAAGACGCGGACGAGATTCTGCACGTCGATCTTAAAGGGCGCGATCCGGATGAAGGCTTCACCAACGTGCCATATGAAAAAGGCGCGCTGTTTTTACTTCACCTCGAACAAACGTTCGGACGGGCGCGCTTCGATCGTTTTCTGCGCGGCTACTTCGATCATTTTGCTTTCCAGAGCATCACGACCGAACAGTTCCTCGCTTACTTGAAGCAGAACCTGTTGGAAAAAGATCCGGCGCTGGCTTCACGCGTTCCGGTCGATGAATGGATTGAGAAGCCGGGAATTCCGGTGACCGCTCCGCAGCCGACGTCTCCGGCGTTTGGGCGAGTTGAAGAGCAGGCACAGCGTTGGTTGGGAGGACAGATAACGGCCGCGGAGATTCCGGTGGCGAAGTGGACAACACAGGAGCGGCTACATTTCCTGAAGTTTGTGCAGAGCGCACTCGAGCCGCCTGCGTCAGCAGGTGGACCAGCAGGCACGCAACTAAGCCAGACGGAGAGGACGAGGCTAATGGGAGAACTCGACCGCGCGTTGAACCTGACGCGTTCGGGCAATTCGGAAGTTGCGTTTCAGTGGCTCATGATGTCGATTCGAAACCAGTACGAACCGGCGTATTCGCGGCTGGAGGAATTCCTTCTTTCAGTTGGTCGCCGCAAATTCATCCGGCCGCTGTACCAGGAGCTCGCCAAGACGCCTGAGGGCCGAGAGCGTGCGTTAGCGATCTATCGCCGCGCCCGTCCCACGTATCACCCGATCGCGGTGACGAGCATCGATCAAGATTTGAAATGGGAGGGCCAGTAGCGGTTCGGGCCTTGGGCCAAAGGCCCGAAACCGGGGGCACAGCCCCCGAGTAAATTTTTATAGACCCTGACGGCAGGGCAAAGCCCTGCCTCACATCCGGCGGCCGAGCCGGTGCCAGATTCTCAAAGTGACCTCACCGCTACCACACCGGAACGAAATGGCTTTGCACAAAAAGTTTCAGCCTGCGAAGCAGGCGTAAGCGTAGAGCCTGGGGCGCAAGCCCCAGGTTAGTGGACAAAAATTAGCCCACAGCCCGCGAGAGCGGGCGAAAGCTCGTAAATCTCACGCTGTCGCCCGTTTTCACGGGCTCCTGGTTGGTTTTTATGATGTCATCCTGGGGCTTGCGCCCCAGGCTTTACGCTTACGCCTGCTTCGCAGGCTGAGACTTTCGTACAAAGCCAAACGAAATCCACCCTATTCTTCATATAGGTATGTGAGGAATATTCACGATTACACGTCAATTCCCTCACGCATGTTAGCCCCTCGGAGGTGAACAGAATGAGCATCATCGACACGCCGTTCAAAACAACATCCAAACTGGCTTGTTTGCGATCGCAAGGCGTGCGCACCGTGATCCGTTATTACAACTTCACCAACTCTTCAGTCTTTCCAAACAAAAGACTCGAGTTGGCCGAAGCCCAGGCTATAAGCGCAAACGGGATGCAGATCGCCGTTGTGTTCCAGCAGCGCCAGGATCGAGTCGCCGATTTCAGCGAAGCGAAAGGTCTTTCAGCCGGCCGGACTGCTTTCCGGCATGCAAAGAACAACATCGGACAGCCAGCAAACTCGGGAATCTACTTCTCTGTAGATTTCGACGCGAGCAACAGTGAAATCACAAGCAACGTTATTCCCTACTTCCGAGGCGTCAAACGTGCATTCACGGAGGAGAGCGGGGGAACTCCGGAATACCGCGTCGGCGTGTACGGATCGGGATTGGTCAGTTCGAAGCTTACTGCCGCAGGGTTGATTCAACTCACCTGGCTGGCGATGTCGCGCGGATTTCGAGGCACGCGCGCGGCGTTGGAGGCGGGTCAATTCCATCTGGCCCAACGCGCTCCGGCTACGGAGCTTTGCGACATTGGCGTCGATTTTAACGATGCGAATCCGAACCGTCCTGACTTTGGCGCGTTTAGTCTTGCGGCGGTCGTGCCGGCGGGCCCGATCGGTCCAGTGGCCGGAAACGTAGAGCTATAGCGCAGCGTGGGTCGGATTCATGTACTTCATCGCGGCCTCTGAACTAAGATTACGGCCGAGGTGATGATCGTTCATGCGTCTTAACTCGATCCATGTTCTGCTGCTCTTCTCCGCGTTAACTCTGGCTTGTACAACCACCGCTGAAATCAAAAGGGACGTTGCAGTTCCTTCCCCGGTAGCGACTGGTGAGCAGAAGCAGGAAGGCGGCGTCGAGCAGGAACTCGAACGCCGCCTTAAGGTCTTATCCGACGGAGCACAGGGAAAAGTTGGTCTATCGGTTATTCACATCGAATCGGGAAAGACGATCTCCATCAATGGCAAGTCTCAATTGCCGCTCTACAGCGTATTCAAACTTCCAGTCGCGATTGTTGCCCTGAAGGAGATCGAAGAGAACCGCCTGCGGTTGGACCAGAAGATTCATGTGACACCTGCGGAAATCGTACCAGGCACGCCGGGAAATACGGCGCTCTGGCAAAAGCCGGTTGAGGTCACCATCGAACGGCTCATCGAGTTTTCGATTTCACGCAGCGACAACACTTCCAACGACAAACTACTTCAAGTCGTCCGTGGTCCACTCAAAGTCACCGAACGAATGCGTTCACTGGGTTTTCAGAACCTTGACATCCACTCGACGAGCGCTGAGTTCCTGAAGACGCGCCAGAATCCAAACACCGGGTCGGCAGAAGATCTTGCGCAACTACTCGCGCAACTGCACCAGGGAAAGATACTGCAAGATTCTCAACTCAACCTGTTAATCGGATTCATGCAGCGAGCAACTACGGGTTTGCGTCGACTTCGAGGAGATTTACCAGCCGGCACACTCGTCGCGGACAAGACGGGTTCAGGCGAGCAGGATGCAATTACACGAGTGGCGAAAACTACGAACGACGTCGGCATTATCACGCTTCCTTCCGGTCGAGGTCATCTGGCAATCGCGGTGCTGTTGAATGAATCGAAATTGCCTGATGCAGCTCAGGAAAAGTTTATTGCTCAGGTGGCCCGAGCAGCGTACGACGCCTACTCAACCTAAATCATGTAAATCATGTCTAATCCTGCAATCCTGTAAAATTACTTGGCAGAATTAACATGATCATCAGGATGAACCATGACGTTTAATCTCCGATAACTCGGTGCTGTTAGTTCGTTAGTCTTCGCACCACATTACAGGCAATCAGGGTGACCGCAACTACAGTTCGTCTCAGTCCCACCTGCCGCGTTCCTGCAGTGCATGCTGCAATACTGATCATCGGCGCCTGCCTGACATTTGCAAGGTGTGTGAGCGCATTTCTCGGTAGACTGTGTGTTATCCATTTTTACTCACCTCTGTATTGACGTAACACTACTGAAGAGGGGCTATATGTGCGCTGTGCCCGGGGTTGGGCCATCGTGGGGGCTCACTGCTGCCGCCTTATATCACTCCACAACATGCGAAGCAACTTAGGCCACGGATCTTCTCGGCTGTGCTAGTCTGTTCCCAAGCTTCAGGTGTACGGGATGCCGAACTTGAGAACCCATTCGTCAACACGTCGGGCTCGTGTGCTCCTGGCGATAGTCTCGATGGTCGCAAGCCTGGCAGTGGCTGAAGTAATAACCCGAGTCTTTCTTCCGAGGCCGGGCTTTCAAACAATTCCAACCCAGGGCCAGATCATTCCACATCCAACACGCGGATTCTCTTACTCACCTGACTTTCCCGGATACACGAATGCATTGGGCCTGCGCGATGATCCAATCGCGCCGGGTGAGACTGTCGATGTATTGGCAGTCGGCGATTCATTTACAGTCGGCGCCGGCGTCACGATGGAGGAGGCCTGGCCTGCGCAATTGGAGTCGGCGATAAATTCTGCGTCCCTGGTGCCACGGCGCATTAGAGTCGTAAACGGCGGCGTCGCAGCTTATAGCCTTACACAGATCCGGCAGTTGACTGAAGAGTTGGCCCAACAGCTTAAGCCGAAGATTGTCGTTGCCGGTGTGTTCCCGTCGCGTTACTGGAGACTCGATGATCCATACGTTTACTTTCATGGAATGGCAATCCGGAAGAGCGAAACAGAACGGATTAGAGTCGTGGATGGCGGAATGATTTACACGCCGTTTAAGACGAGCTGGTTGAAGTCCATCGATTTCTTTTCCGCTGATCATTTTTACTTTGGCGCGCACGTCTTGAGGGTGGCGCGTTCAGCTGCTGAAACCGGCGCACGTTATGTTCGGAGCGATTCTTCGCAATCATCCCGAGCGGATGTTGAGAAGCTGCTACAGTCATTGTTAGTTGAACTAGAAAAGCTGCGTGAGCTATGCGCGGCTTCGAATATCCAATTGGTCGTCATGCTCATCAACGAGCAGGAAGAGGATGGAAGCATTAAAGCGATCGAGAAACAGTATAACGAAGTGGTTGAGTCGTTCTGTCGAGATCGAGGCGTAACGGTCGTGAACCCATTACCCGCCTTCGAAGAACTGGCCCGCGGCAAGCCGGTATTCAGACAGGCGAACGATCATCACTGGTCCAGCCAGGCGCATCAAGTAGCAGCGAAAGAGTTGCTGAGAGTCTTGACGCAGAAAAACATCCTCACAAACCGATCCGCCATCCATCCGCGCTCATCTGCGGCTAAAACTGCCTTCCC
>DASTQB010000373.1:0-16117 GCA_035761985.1 Pyrinomonadaceae bacterium | reverse complement strand
TACAAGAAGGATCTTTTCAATGCTTCAACCATCGCGCGCTGGGCGGGGCACCTGCAGACGTTGTTAGCCAGTATTTGCGCGCATCCCGATCGACGCCTGAGCGAGTTGGAACCGCTTACAACAATTGAAGTGGTCGTAGCTGAGCCGGTCAGTAAGAAGCCGCCGGTCAAAGGCATGAAGAGCGTGAAGCGGAAAGCGATCGATCTCACGCTTCAGAACACAGTGACGACGGATTACCTCGTGTCGGGAGAGACCTTTCCGCTCGTAGTTTATCCAAAGATGAATGGGCTCGATCCGATCGGATGGGCCAGGGGCAATCAGGAGTTTATTCAGAAAAAGCTGTTGGAGCATGGCGCGATACTGTTTCGCGGTTTCAAGGTTCCCGCCGTTTCTGATTTTGAAGAGTTCGCGCTCGCCAGTTGCCCCGCGTTGTTCGGTGAGTATGGTGACTTACCGCGGGAGGAAGTGGGGGGCAAAGTCTATGGCTCGACGTCATATCCTTCCGATCAGGCCATCCTTCCTCATAACGAGAGTTCGCAGATGCACTGCTGGCCGCTCAAGATCTGGTTCCACTGCGTGAAAGCTGCGCTCGCAGGCGGTGAAACTCCGATCATCGATTGTCGGAAGGTGTATCAAGCGCTGGACCCGGCGCTTAGAGATAAGTTTGCGCGCAAGGGACTGATGTACGTTCGAAACTACGTGCCGGGGTTTGACGTCACTTGGCAGGAGTTCTTCCGTACAAACGACAGGTCTGCGGTTGAAGCCCATTGTCGAAGAGTGGGCCTGGACTTTGAATGGATCGGCGCCAACGGTTTGCGCACGCGAAAGATTGGACCAGCGGTGGCGGTCCATCCGAAGACGGGTGAGACAGTGATGTTCAATCAAATCCAGGCGCACCACGTCTCCTGCCTGGAACCTTCAACCAGAGAGGCCTTGTTATCGCTGTTTGAGAAGGAGGATCTTCCTCGCAACGTCTATTACGGCGATGGCTCAGTCATAGAAGACTCGGTTGTAGATGAGTTGCGTGAGATCTATCAGAAATTGGCAGTGACTTTTCCATGGCAAGAAGGCGACATTCTGATGCTGGATAACATGCTGAGCGCGCACGGTCGCAATCCTTACACGGGCCCGCGAAAGATCCTCGTCACAATGGGTGAGATGTTCGCCGCCGAAGACCTCCAATCCGAAGTGGCGATGCAATTTGCCTGAACACACCCGGGCGGATGAACACAGATCTGAACTGACCCTGATCTGCGTTTATCCGCGTCAATCTGCGGCTAAAAGGAAATTGGAATGACGAAAACTGAAAACAATCTCGATTGCGTCGTGATCGGTTACAACGAAGTCCCGTTCGTTAACTATGAGAGTTTCCTGCGAAACTACGGTGAAGACGCGGAGGCTTATCGCGATTTAAAGTTCAGTTTTGTGGATATCGGGGGCAGGAAGCTTGACTACATGGGCCTGCTCAACCACGTACTCACGCTCGCGCAACCTTCTTCGATCGACCACGATCTCAAGTCTGGCGATATCCCCAATCTTGCGGCGGTCTATCTCACAAACTACCTCAGAAACAAGGGCCATCAAACGCGATACATCAATCTCTTTCAGCACGAGAAAGAAAAACTGATCGAGTATCTCGCCGACGATCCGTTCTGTGTCGCCATCACCACGACGTTCTACGTCGTCAACATGCCCGCGGTTGAGATCGTCGAGTTTATCAGGCAGCACAATCCAAACGTTAAGATCGTAATCGGCGGGCCGTTGATTTCCAATCACGCGAGAAACTACGACGACCCGGTCGAATTCAAAGCGGCTCTGGATGATATCGGCGCCGATATCTACGTCATCGAAGGCCAGGGTGAACTAACCCTTTCGCAAATCATCGATACTCTCAAAAACGGCGGTGATCTGAGTACCGTTCCGAACATCGCTTACCTGCAAAACGGCAAGCTCCTGAGAACGAAAGTAAAACCTGAAAACAATTCGCTCGACGAGCACTATATCGACTGGCGCAGGTTTCGAGATGAAGATATCGGCGCAACTGTTCAGACGCGCACCGCACGAAGTTGCGCGTTCAAGTGTTCCTTCTGTAATTACCCGACGCGCGCCGGCGCACTCTCTCTCACCAGTAACGAGGTCATCGAGAAAGAACTCGACTCCATACTCGACCTGGACCAGGTGAAGAACCTGGTTTTTATTGACGACACCTTCAACGTCCCGTTCCCTCGTTTCAAAGAGATTTGCCGGTTGATGATCAGGAACAAATACCCGTTCAACTGGTTCTCCTATTTCAGATGCAGCAACTCGGATGAAGAGGCGATTGCGTTGATGGCGGAAAGCGGTTGCAAGGGAGTGTTTCTCGGGATTGAGTCGGGCTCGCCGACGATTCTCAAGAACATGAACAAGTCGGCCACGATTGAAAAGTATGCGCAGGGAATTGAATGGTTGCGGCAGTACGGAATCATGACTTTCGGATCCTTCATTGTGGGATTCCCCGGAGAAACCGAGGCGACGGTGCAGGAAACCGTCGATTTCATTCGGGCAACAAAGCCCGACTACTACCGCGCGCAGATGTGGTATTGCGAGCCGGGAACACCGATTCAAAATCAACGCAGCGAGTATGACATCAATGGACAGGGGTTTGTCTGGAGCCACCGCACGATGGACAGCCTCGAGGCGATGGACCATATCGATCGGATGTTCCTGACGATCAAGGAGTCAGTCTGGCTGCCGCAATGGTCGTTTGACTTTTGGACCATACCTTATCTGATCGGCAAAGGGCTGGAGTTTGAGTTGTTCAGGAAGTTGATGTGGAGCGCGCATCAGATGCTGACGCTGGAGATCGCATCCGTGCCCGAGCATGAAAAGCACGTCTTGCAGCAGGAGTATTTGCAGCAGATGGTGAATGCTGCCGGAAGCTTAGCCCCTGCTGCAAAAAGCGCGACGAGCTTTTGATCAACTTTGCACGAAAAATCATGTCAATCCTGATATTCATGTCAATCCTGTAAACAAAGCGCCTTCCGATCATTTACCCGCTGAGACAAAACTGAGAAACCAATATGCAGCTTCAGGTTGAGGGCTTTCGGCTCTCTCGACAACAAGAACGTCTTTGGCTGTTGCAGCGAGATACCGCTGCGTATCGCAGCCAGTGTGCCATTCTGATCGACGGAAATCTCAACGAAGCAGCTTTAAGAGATGCTCTCCGGAGAGTGATCGACCGGCATGAGATTCTGCGAACCGCGTTTCACAGCCGCCCAGGGCTGGAACTTCCGTTACAGATCGTGCTCGACAGCGGCGCACCATTCTGGCAGCACACCGACCTCAGTGATACGGAGGAAGCCGACATCGACGAGATATTCGATCACGAAGGCCAACTCAGTTTCGACTTCGAGCAGGATCGACTCCTGCGCCTGCACCTGTTCACCTTATCCACGCACCGGCATGTGTTGATGATCACCATGCCCTCGCTTTGCGCCGACAAACAAACAATCCGCAACCTCGTCGACGAGATCAGCCGTTGCTATGCAGGCGCCGAAGACGATTGCGACGAACCGCAGCAGTACGCCGATTTCTCCGAATGGGAAAACGAACTGCTCGAAGATCAGGATGCAGAGGCAGGTAAAGAGTTCTGGAGACAGCAGGACTACGGCTTCACAATGAGCTTGCCTTTTGAGTTCCGATCTTCGGCGGGCTCAAAATTCAAACCTGAATGTATCAAGTCAACAATCAATTCTGATTTGGCGTCTCTGGTTGGACCAGTCGCGCGCAGGTATGAAACTTCGGCGGCAAACGTCCTGCTCGCATGCTGGCAAACGCTGATCTGGCGGTTGACAGGGCTTTCTGAAATCACGATCGGCGATCTCTGCGACGGCAGAAAGCATGATGAGCTCAACGGCGCGTTCGGACTGTTCGCCAAGTTGCTCCCCATCCACTGCTCCTTTAAAGAAGGCCTGCCATTCAGCGAGATCCTCAAGCGTTTAACTCAAACGACGCAGATTGCCGAAGACTGGCAGGAATATTTCACATGGGAACGCACCGCCGGCGTTGCTCGAAACGGTAGGGCGCCCGACTTCTTTTCGATCGCGTTCGAGTATGACGAAGCGCGTCCGGCGTACCGCGCTGAAGACCTCACATTCACCATCTACAAGCAATACGTCTGCTTCGATCGCTTCAAGGTAAAGCTCTGTTGCATCGAGCAGGACGATGCTTTGTTGACAGAGTTCTATTACGACTCTGAATCCGTGTCGGCAGAGTCAATCAAATGCCTGGCGGGGCAATTTACGAAGTTGCTGGAAAGCGCACTCAGCCATCCTGAAACTGCTATCGATGATTTGGAAATCGTCAGCGACGACGAGCGACGAAAGCTCATATCTGAATTCAACGAGCCGAAAAAGGAATATTCGCTTAGATCTTGTATCCACCAACTTTTTGAAGAGCAAGCGGTTCGTACGCCCGATGAGACGGCCATTGTTTTTGAGGATCAGCGACTGACTTATCGAGAACTGAATGCGCGTGCGAATCAACTGGGCCATTACCTGATCAGCCTGGGCGTGGGACCGGAGGTATCGGTGGTGCTCTGCCTGGAACGCTCATTGGAGATGGTGATCGCGTTGCTCGGAATCCTCAAGGCCGGCGGTGCGTACGTGCCGCTGGACATAGCCCAACCGAAGGAGCGGCTGGCTCACATGCTGGAAGAAGCGCAGGCGCACGTCGTTATCACGCGGCACGGATTGGAAGAACTACCGGAGACAGCCGCGCGCGTTGTTTACCTCGACACTGAACAGGAGAAGATCGCGCGCGGGCAGACGGAAAATATCGATAGCCACACGAGCGGAGCGAATCTGGCCTACGTTATTTTCACTTCAGGTTCTACGGGAAGGCCCAAGGGCGTCGGCGTCGAGCACAGGCAACTGATCAATTACGTTGAAGCTGTCAAATCCCGGCTCGGGTTTACCGCGGGCGAAAGCTATGCGATCGTCTCGACCTTCGCGGCAGATCTTGGACACACAATGACCTTTCCATCGCTCTGTCTGGGAGGTACTCTGCACATCATCTCGCAGGCACTCGCTCGTGACTCTGCCGCGTCGTCCAGATACTTCGAGCAATATCCGATCGACAACCTGAAAATAGTGCCGTCGCATCTTGACGCGTTAATCTCCGCGGCAGGGTTCAGTCACGCGCTGCCCCGCAAGCGGCTGGTACTCGGCGGAGAAACCATGGGCCAGGCATTGATCGAGAAGGTCAGGAACCTTGCCCCCGGCTGCGAAATTTACAACCATTACGGGCCGACGGAGACGACCGTCGGAGTTTTGACGCATCACTTGAAAGTGTTTTCCGAGGTTGTGCCGCTCGGGCGACCGATTCCAAATACTGAAGTTTACGTGCTCGACAACCGGCAGCGTCTGACGCCGATGGGGATGGTCGGTGAGTTGTATATCGGCGGGGCCGGAGTCTCGCGCGGTTACCTCAATCACCCTGAGTTGACGGCCGAGAAGTTTGTCCCCAACCCCTTCGGCGCGGAGCCTGGAGCGCGAATGTATAAAACGGGCGACCTGGCGTGTCACCGTCCCGATGGGCTCATAGATTTCAGGGGCCGTGCCGATAACCAGGTCAAGTTTCACGGCTTCAGGGTCGAACTGGATGAGATCACTCGCGCGCTCGTTCAGCACCCGCAAGTGCGGAACGGCATCGTTATGTTACGGCCTGACAGGAACGGGAACGCTCTCATAGTGGCCTACTATGTTTCCCGGCAGAAGTTGGACCAGTCTGCTCTGCGCGCGCACCTCGCGAAGAGCATCATCGAGGAAACACTCCCGAACGTTTACGTCCACATCAAGAAGCTGCCCCTGAACCTGAACGGTAAAATCAACTACAGCGCGCTGCCGGCGCTCGACGAGATCAAAGACCGGTTCGATGAAGCTTACGTTGCGCCCGCGACCCCTTCCGAAAAGAGCATCGCCGAGATCTACTGTGAGATTCTCGGAGTGGAGCGGGTGAGCGTCAACGACAACTTCTTCGAGCTTGGCGGACACTCGCTACTGGCGATTCGCGTGATGTCGCGAATGCGTGAAGTCTTCGGCGTCAATCTTCCTTTCCAGACATTCTTCCAGAATCCAACCGTTGCCGGCCTCGCGCTCGTCGTTACGCAACTACAACTCGACGAGGAGGACGAAAACGACCTCGCGAGCATCATGGAAGAGATGAACCATCTTTCATATCAATCCTGATCATCCCGGGCGTTCCTGTCACTAGTAGTATGAGTACCGCACGGATCGACATTTCAAACTTAACGTTTGAACAGCGTGTCTTTCTTGAGCAACGACTCAAGGAGAAGCGTGGGCGTGTCGCGAATCGACAAACGATACCGCGGCGGACCAAGCCCGGCCCTGCGCCTCTCTCATGCGCACAGCGTCGCCTGTGGTTTCTGGACCAACTCGATCCCGGTCACACTTTTTACAACGCCACGGCTGCCGTGCGTCTCACAGGCCGCCTCGACGTTCCCGCCCTGGAGTGCGCGCTCGACGAGATCATCCAGCGTCACGAGATCCTGCGCACAGTCTTCACTGCGGAAGAAGGCCGACCCGTACAGATCGTCCAAAGCAGAGCGTTCACGAATCTACCGATCCATGACCTGCGCGAACTGCCTGCACACATGGCCGAAGCCAGGGCCGCACAGATCTGCGCAGACGAAGCGAAGCGCTCGTTCGACCTCGCCTCCGGTCCGCTCGTGCGCGCTGGTCTACTGCGTCTTCGTGCAGACGAACACGTGCTGCTGCTGACGATGCATCACATCATCGGCGACGGGTGGTCCATCGGCGTTTGCATGCGCGAGTTGGCTGCATTCTATGAAACGTACGCGTTGGGCCGGCCCTGCCCGCTGAAGGAATTGCCGATTCAGTACGGCGACTTCGCGCACTGGCAACACCAGTCGTTGCAGGGTGAGACGTTCGAGACACAGCTTTCATACTGGAAGCAGCGACTCGCGGACGCGCCGCCGTTGCTGCACCTGCCAACAGACCGGCCACGTGGCGCCACGCAGAGTTTCTCCGGCGCGACTGAGCAGTTCGCGATCTCGCGCGCCGTTTCGGAAGAGCTGCGAGCACTCAGCCGGCGCGAGAACGTTACGCTGTTCATGACTCTGCTCGCTGCGTTTCAAACGCTGCTCTTTCGCTACACGGGCCAGCGCCAGATCCTGACCGGCTCACCTGTCGCGGGCCGCAACTGGTCTGAGACTGAGGGCCTCATCGGCTGCTTCCTCAACATGCTCGTGCTGCGCACCGACCTCGCGGGCAACCCGACGTTCCGCGAGTTGTTAGCGCGCGTGCGCGAAGTCACGCTCGGCGCGATGGCCCATCAGGATCTGCCTTTTGAAAAACTGGTAGAGGAACTTCAACTCGAACGAGACCTGAGCCGCAACCCGCTGTTCCAGGTTATGTTCGCGCTCCAGAACACTCCACAGACAGAGATGCGCCTGGCAGATCTCCAGATGAGCATCGAGCGCGTCGAGAGCGGAACGGCGAGGGTTGATCTCTATCTC
The DNA here is from genome assembly GCA_035761985.1 of Pyrinomonadaceae bacterium. Lineage (GTDB taxonomy): Bacteria > Acidobacteriota > Blastocatellia > Pyrinomonadales > Pyrinomonadaceae > PSRF01. The sequence goes on along the minus strand of DASTQB010000373.1, from coordinate 8,580 downwards.
TCAATCGAAGATACGGAGCAACTGAACGCCACACTCGAATACAACACGGATCTCTGGGACGCCTCCACCACGCGACGAATGATGGGCCACTTCAAGAATCTTCTTGATGACATCGTCGCGAATCCCGAGCGACGCGTTTCCGAACTCACGCTCCTGGACCAGACTGAACGCAACCAACTGATCGCCGTTTGGAATGACACACACACGAAGTACCGGCACGAACGATGTCTGCATCAGTTATTTGAAGAGCGCGTAACGTTGACGCCCGACCGCGTCGCGGTGGTCTTCGAGGGCAAACAACTGACCTACGATCAGCTAAACCGGCGCGCCAATCAGTTGGCGCATTACCTGCGAAGGCTTGGTGTTGCGACCGAAACGCCAGTCGGTATCTCCGCGCAGCCCTCGATCGAAATGGTTATCGGTCTGCTCGGTGTGCTCAAAGCCGGAGGCACTTACTTGCCGCTCGATCCGGCGTACCCGCAGGAACGTCTGCGTTTTATGGCCAATGACGCTCGTATTCGCGTGCTGCTGACTCAGAAATCGCTCTCCGAGCATTTCCCGGATTCGGAAACGGAGGTCGTTTTTCTGGACCATGATCAAATCGATGACGAACGTGAAGACAATCCCGCTTGTGCGTCTACGCCTGCGAACCTTGCTTACATCATCTACACCTCGGGCTCGAGTGGAGGACCGAAAGGCGTGCAGATCTCGCATCGGGCGGTAGTCAACTTTCTCTCGTCAATGGCAAACGAGCCCGGGCTCGAGCGCGACGATGTTCTACTCGCCGTGACGTCGCTCTCATTCGACATCGCGGGACTCGAGATCTTCCTGCCGCTCGTGGTCGGTGCTCGCGTTGAAATCGCCAGCCGCGAAACCGCCTCTGACGGTTTGCGTTTGCGCGAGCTGTTAGAGCGTTCGGGCGCTAGTGTCATGCAGGCGACCCCCGCGACGTGGCGAATGATGCTGGAATCCGGATGGAAGAACGCTTGCGGTCTGAAAGTCCTCTGCGGTGGTGAAGCCCTGCCTGTCGATCTCGCGCGGCAACTGCTCGATGCAGGATGCGTTCTCTGGAACATGTATGGACCAACCGAAACAACCATCTGGTCCACGTGCAAAAAGCTGGACCAAAGCGAGATCTCCATCGGCCGTCCGATCGCGAACACGCAGCTCTATGTGCTTGATGAATTTCAACAGCCGGTGCCGATCGGTGTCTCAGGCGAGTTGTACATCGGCGGCGACGGCCTCGCGCGAGGTTATCTCGGGCGCGCGGAACTAACGGCGGAGAAGTTCGTCCCCGATCCGTTCGACGAATGCGGAGGCGCACGACTGTACCGTACCGGCGATCTCGTGCGTTGCCTGCCTGGCGGCGATGTCGAGTATGTCGGACGGATCGATCACCAGGTGAAAGTGCGCGGCTACCGGATCGAAGTCGCCGAAATAGAAGTGGTGCTCAGCGAGCATCCGGCGGTGCGGGAAGCAGTGGTCACGGCGCAGCAGGTTGAGAATGCAGAGAAGCGACTGGTGGCCTACTTCGTGACGGACGAGGAACTGGGCACGGGTGAGTTACAGCAGTATATAAGGACACGGCTGCCGCCTTACATGGTGCCGTCGCTGTTTGTCAGGGTCGACGCGATGCCGCTGACGCCCAATGGAAAGATCGATCGCGCAGCGCTGCCCGCGCCCGAGCAGATGCGGCCGGAACTCGGAGGCGAGTACGTCGCACCTCGCACGCCGGCGGAGGAAGTGCTGGCAGGGATCTGGTCGGTGTTGCTGCGGGTCGAGAAGGTAGGCGTGCACGATAACTTCTTCGAGCTCGGCGGCCACTCGTTGCTCGCGACGCAGTTGGTCTCACGAGTGCGTGAAGCGTTCGGAGTTGAGATGGCGGTGCGAGAGTTATTCGAGCACCCGACGGTCGCGGGACTTGCCGCGGCGATCGAGGAGATGCTCAACGCCGGGCATGGCGTGCAGGCGCCGCCCATCGTGAAGGTCAGTCGAGAAGCCGAATTGCCACTCTCGTACGGGCAGCAGCGGTTGTGGTTCCTGGACCAGTTGGAGCCTGGCAGCAGCGCTTACAACATGGGTGTTGCAGTGCGACTGCAAGGCACTCTCGTCGTCGATGTTTTAGCGCAGAGCTTTACAGAAATCGTGAGGCGTCACGAATCGTTGCGTACGAGGTTCGGTGTAGTCGATGGCAGGCCCGTACCACTCATCGATGAGATACCGCGGTTCAGTCTGCCGGTTTTCGATCTGAGCACGCTGAGCGAAGAAGAGCGGGACTCGGAAGCGCGGCGGCTCGCGAAGGAAGAGACGAGCCGGCCTTTCGATCTGCTAAATGGACCACTGCTGCGAGCAAGTGTGCTGCGGCTGGGCGCCGAAGAGTTCATGCTGCTCGCGACGATGCACCACATCACAGGCGACGGCTGGTCGCTGGGCATTTTGGTCCGTGAGTTGACGACGTTGTACGAAGCCTTCTCTGCCGGCAGGCCGTCGCCGCTTCCTGATCTCACAATTCAGTACGCAGACTATGCACACTGGCAGCGCGAGTGGCTGCAGGGCGAAGTGCTCGAGAAGCAACTCTCTTACTGGAAGCAGCAGATGGCGGACGCGCCGCCTGTCCTCGAGTTGCCGGCGGATTACGCGCGCCCGCAAGAGCAGAGCTTCCGCGGCGAGCAGCTGTCGATCACATTCTCCGATCGTTTATCCGCGCAAGTTCAGCAGCTCAGCCGGCGCGAAGGCGTTACGTTGTTCATGACGTTGCTCGCCGCGTGGCAGATCCTGCTCTCGCGCTACAGCGGGCAGCAGGACATTGTCGTTGGTTCACCGACTGCCAATCGAAACCGCTCTGAGACCGAATCGCTGATCGGCTTCTTCGTCAACACGCTCGTGCTGCGCACGGATCTTTCAGGTGACCCGCGCTTCGTTGAACTGCTGCGCCGGGTGAGGGAAGTTGCGCTCGGAGCTTACGCGCATCAGGACGTGCCGTTCGAAAAGCTCGTCGAGGAGTTGCAGCCCGAACGTGACCTCAGCCGATCGCCGCTGTTCCAGGTAATGCTGGTCCATCAGAACGGGTGGCAGGCAGCGCTGCAAATAACGCCCGGTCTGCAAGTGAGTGACATCAACGTCGAGAACCAGACGGAGAAGTTTGACGTGACGCTGACGACGTCCGAAACGCAGGACGGGCGACTGCAATCTGTATGGGGCTACAACCCTGACTTGTTCGCACCGTCGACTATCGAGCGGATGATGCGGCATTTCGAGATGCTGCTGGAAAGCGTCGCCAGTAATCCTGAGCAACACCTTTCGGAGTTGGTCCTGCTGACGGCGGAAGAACGCGAGCAGATGCTCGTAGCGTGGAACGACACGGCCGCTGCGTATCCACATGAGAAGCTGCTTCATCAATTGTTCGAAGGGCAAGTTGCTCGTACGCCTGAGGCAGTCGCAATCGCTTATGAAGGCGGGCAGTTGAGTTATCGTGAGCTCGACTCCCGAGCGAATCACCTTGCGGGTTACTTACAAAAGTTGGGCGTTGGACCAGAGGTACTCGTTGGCATCTGCGTTGAGCGCTCGGTCGAGATGATGGTCGGTCTGCTCGGCACTCTCAAAGCCGGTGGCGCGTACGTACCCATCGATCCCAGTTATCCGCCCGAGCGAGTCTCCTTCTTACTTGCGGACTGTCGAGCTAATGTCCTGCTCACGCAGCAACACATCGCTGAATCCGTCGAAACTGAAGCGAAAGTCATCTGCCTCGACCAACTCATTTGCGAGAAAGCCGAAAGCGGTGTTTCGAGCGGTGTTATTTCAGAGAACCTCGCGTACGTGATTTACACATCGGGCTCAACGGGCAAACCGAAAGGCGTAATGATCTCGCATCGCGCCCTCATTAACTATCTCTGGTGGGCCGTACACGAATACGACGTCGCGCATGGCACCGGCGTGCCGTTGCACTCGTCAATCGCTTTCGACCTGACGGTGACCAGCCTGTTTTGTCCGCTCCTCGCCGGACGGACGATCACGCTTCCACGCGAGCGCGCGGGCATCGAAGCACTCAGCGAAGCACTCGTCGGAAACGATCAGAGTCTGATCAAGGTTACGCCGACTCACCTGCGTGCCCTCAACAACCTCTTCCCAGAAGACTCACTTTCAGGCCGCACGCGTGTGCTCGTGATCGGCGGTGAGGCACTGCCTGCCGAGACGATTGCCACCTGGCGACAACACGCGCCGCAAACTCGAATCGTTAACGAGTATGGACCAACGGAAGCAACCGTCGGCTGTTGCGTTTACGAAGTCAAGGCTGATGATCCGCAAAGTGGTGAAGTGCTGATTGGCCGTCCGATCGCAAACACGCAAATTTACATCCTCGACACGGCGATGCAGCCGGTCCCCGTCGGAGTGATTGGGGAACTCTACATCGGGGGCGCGGGAGTGGCGCGAGGCTACCACGGTCGTCCCGAGCTGACGGCAGAACGTTTCGTGCCTGACCCGCACAGCGGCATGCGGCTGTATCGAACGGGTGACCTCGCGCGCTATCTGCCGGATGGGCGAATCGAGTTCCTGGGCCGCATGGACCACCAGGTGAAAGTGCGCGGCTTTCGCATAGAGCTCGGTGAAGTCGAGGCCGCTCTCGCTACCCACCCGGAGGTACGTGAAGCAGTGGTGGTGGCACAGGAAGACACGGGCCAACTCGTGGCGTATGTCGTGGGTAAGTTTGAAACGTCATTGGCCGCTGCTGAATTGCGACAGTACCTGAAGCAGAAGTTGCCCGAGCACATGGTGCCTACCGCTTTTGTGTCGCTGGAGATGTTACCGCTCACGCCGAGCGGAAAGATTGACCGGCGAGCGCTGCCCGCGCCCGAGCCCGGCGTGGTTCAACGCACGCAACTGTTCGTTGCTCCTCGATCTGCCGTCGAAGAAGTCGTTGCCGGTATCTGGTCGGAGCTTCTACATATCGATCACATCAGCATCCACGACAACTTCTTCGACATCGGCGGCCACTCGCTGCTTGCAACTCAGATCATCTCGCGCCTGCGCGCCATCTTTAAAGTAGACGTTCCTGTCCGCCGCATCTTCGAACATCCAGTGCTCGCGGATCTGGCCCAGGCTATCGAGTCGAGTTTACGAGCTGCCGAGGGATTCGTGGCTCAACCGATCCAGCCGATCGCACGTGACGGCGAAATGCCGCTGTCTTTTGCACAACAGCGACTCTGGCTCATGGACCAGGTGGAGCCGGGTAACCCCTCGTACAACCTCGGCGCCGCACTGCGCGTGAAAGGGCCTCTTGATATTCCGGCTCTGGAAGCGTCTTTGAACGAAATCATCCGGCGTCACGAAATCCTGCGGACGAGGTTTCCAAGCGTCGAAGGTCGTCCGGTCCAGGTCATCGCTGATGCGGTTCCACTCGATCTGTGTGTCATCGATCTGGGTGCGTTCGGCGACGAGCGCGAGCAACATCTCAAACAGCTTGCTGCGACCGAAGCTCAAACACCTTTCGATCTCGCTCAGGGACCGCTGCTGCGTGTGCGGTTGCTGCGTCTGGATCCGGAGGACCATGCGCTGCTGCTGACAGTGCATCACATCGCCGGCGATGGATGGTCGGTCGGCGTGCTCATGAGAGAGTTCAAAGTTCTCTATGAAGCGTACTCGATGGGCCATGAGTCGCCGTTGCCGGAGCCTGCCATTCAATACATCGACTTTGCGCACTGGCAGCGTGAGTGGCTGCAGGGCGAAGTGCTGGACCGGCAGCTCACGTACTGGAAGCAACAACTTGCGGGTGCTCCTGCGCTGCTTGAGTTGCCCGCAGATCATCCGCGACCGGCCGTGCAGAGTTTCCGCGGTGCGCGAGAAACGATCACGATCAGCAGTGAAGTACTCACCAAACTGAAGCAGTTGAGTCGCGAAGAAGGCGTGACGCTGTTTATGACGTTGCTCGCTGCCTTCAAGACACTGCTGTGGCGTTACAGCCGGCAGGAAGACATCGTTGTCGGCACTCCGATCGCAAACCGCACAACAGCGGAAGTCGAAGACTTGATCGGGTTCTTCGTCAACACGCTCGTGCTGCGAACAAGCTTGCGCGGCGAGCCGAGTTTCAGAGAACTGCTCGGCAGAGTCAGAGAAGTCTCACTTGCTGCTTACACGCATCAGGACCTGCCTTTCGAGAAGCTCGTGGAAGAGCTGCAAATCGAGCGGAGCCTGGGCCATAACGCTCTCTTCCAGGTTTGGTTTGTTCTGCAGAACGCGCCCGCCGAGGAGCTTCAACTGCCGGGATTGGTGCTCGAGCAATTGGAGTTTGAAAAGCGATGGGTGCGGCACGATCTCAGGCTCGACATGCTGGAAACTTCCGGCGGTCTCACTGGCTCATTCGAATATCGAACCGATCTGTTCGATGCACCCACCATCAGGCAGATGGCGAGAAACTTCGAGACGCTTTTGGACCACCTCGCAAACGAGCCGGAGATGAAGATCGACAGACTCGCACAATTACTCACAGAGGCTGACAACCGGCAACAGACGCTTCGTGAGCAGGAGTTCATCACTGCCGCTAACCAGAGGTTACAGAACATCAAGATCAAGGCGATGAATCGCGCTCGGCTGAAGGAGATATCGAAATGATAGAAGCCCCGGGATCGCTGAAGCCAAAGATTGGGAGCATCGGACCCCTCACGCGAAAGATCATGAGAGTCTCGACTGCGAACCTGGTCATCACATCACACCTGACATCCAACTCAACCTTACCACTTCTCGTTGAACCGACGCTTGGCGAAATGGATCCGATGGCGTGGGCCATCAGCAATCGCGATTTCATTGAGGCGCATTTATTAAAGGAGGGCGCAATCCTGTTCCGTAACTTTGGTGTAAGAACCGTGGCGGAGTTTGAGCAGTTCATGGAGGCAGTTTCCGGCCCGCTGCTGGAGTACTCCTATGGCTCAACGCCGCGAAGCCAGGTGAGCGGTCGTGTTTACACGTCAACCGAGTATCCGTCAGACCAGGACATTCCACTTCACAACGAGATGTCATACTCGCGGAGTTGGCCCATGAAGATCTTTTTCTTTTGTGTGAAGGCTGCGGAGCAGGGAGGTGAAACTCCGATTGCCGATAGCAGGCGAGTCTTCAATCGCATTGACCGCACGATTAGAAAGAGATTCATGAAGAAGAAGGTGATGTATGTGAGGAATTACGGCGAGGGGCTGGACCTTCACTGGCACCAGGTGTTTCAAACTACGAGCAGAGCTGAGGTGGAGGAATACTGTCGCATTCATGGGATCGAGTTTGAGTGGAAAGAAAACGATCGGCTGCGAACGAGGCAGCTTTGCCAGGCGGTTGCGTTTCATCCTGTGACTGGCGAGATGGTCTGGTTCAATCAGGCCCATCTGTTTCACATTTCGAGTTTGCCTGAGGGTGTGCGCGAATCGTTCCGCGAGGAGTTTTCGGTGGAAGACCTACCGCGGAATGCCTATCACGCGGATGGGTCGCCGATTGACGTTTCGATGCTTGAGCAGATTCGCCACGCGTACGAAGAGGAAGCAGTTCGGTTTGCGTGGAAAGAGGGCGACATACTGCTGCTGGACAACATGATGACGGCACACGGGCGTGCGCCATTCTTTGGTCCTCGAAAAGTTCTCGTTGGCATGTCTCAACTCTTCACCAAACAGGATGTTTAGCCGCGGATTGACGCGGATGGACACAGATAAATCAGAGTAAGAAATTTCAAAAAACATCAGTCCTAGAAGTCCTATAAGTCCTATAGGTCCTATTCGTCCTATACCACCGCCTAACCCCAGAAAAAAACAGGTCTCAAAATATGCAAGAGGAGATTATCGAGGGCGTACGCCTCTCGCCTCAGCAGAAGCATTTGTGGTCGTTGCAGCAGACTGACCGGAACGAGTCGTATCGCGCGTGCTGTGCGATCCTGCTCGAAGGACATCTCCGGCGCGAAGCACTCAACGCGGCGCTTCAGGACATCATCGGTCGATTCGAGGTCCTGCGCACGGTCTTTCAACGCCTGCCGGGAATGCGAATGCCGATTCAGGTTGTCACGCAGAGCGATGTTTCGCCCCCTGACGAGTATGACCTCAGAGACCTCGAGCCGAGCGAACAGAAGATCGTCATCGATAAGCTGTTCAACGAAGCGCGGCACATTCCAATCGATTTCGAACAAGGCCCTCTCGTTTACTTTTCCCTCATCCTGATCGCCGACGATCGCCACTTGCTCGTCGTCAGCCTGCCGTCTCTTTGTGCGGATACAGTCGCTCTCCAAATCCTGCTCCGCGAAATCAGCGCTGCTTACGAAGCCAGCGTGCGTGGTGAGCAACTGCCGCCGGTGCTGATCCAGTATGCAGATCTCTCTGAATGGCAAAACGAGCTGTTCGAAGGAGACGATACGAAAGCCGGCAGAGACTACTGGCTCAAGCAGGACACGTCCGCCTGGTCCAACCTGGCACTTCGCTCGAAGAGACAGACTCAAACAGACTTCGACCCCGCAGCCTGCGTCGTCAAAATGGACACCAGTCTCTTCTTAGATCTGAAGGCTCTCGCCGTACGCAATGAAACGTCGCTTCAAACACTCTTAACCACTTGCTGGCAGGT
>DASTQB010000372.1:0-22318 GCA_035761985.1 Pyrinomonadaceae bacterium | reverse complement strand
CGCAAGGACTCGTCAACACCACACTGGCGCGCCAAATAATCCCCACGTTCTGCATCGTCGAGCGAGATCGCCGATTTGAATATCCGACTTACCTCTTGCCAGCGTTCGGGCTTCAATTAGGTGAGCTCCCGGCGAGTTGTTGATAGAGCCACGCGCGGGCCATGTTCCAGTCGCGAGTCACAGTGTTTTCAGAAACCTTCAACACGCCGGCGATCTCTTCGTTGCTGAGACCTCCGAAGTATCTGAGTTCAACCACCTGGCTGCGTCGTGGATCTCTTTCCGCAAGACTCTGGAGTGCTTCGTCGAGGCGGAGCAGTTCCGATGCCTGTCCGATCACGACAGTCGCGGCTTCGTCGAGTGAGATCTGTTGCGCGCCGCCTCCGCGTTTTGCGTAAGCATGACGTCGCGCGTGATCGATCAGAATGCGGCGCATTATCTGCGCGGAGATGGCGAAGAAGTGGGACCGATTGGCCCAGTGAACGTTTTTCTGGTCCACCAGGCGCACGTAGGCTTCGTTGATTAAGGCAGTAGTTTGTAGCGTGTGACCTTTTCGCTCCCGGCTCATGTAGCGGCGCGCAAGCCGGTGCAATTCGTCATAGACGAGGGGATACAACTCGTCGAGTGCCGACTGATTTCCATCGCTCCACTCAGCGAGCAATTGAGTAATATCGGCCACAGATTTACACGGATGAAAACGGATGCGATCCGTTTATGTTTCAAACTGCGTGATGTCGCCAGGCTTCCGCAACATCTTGTTTACTTCTCCAACGTGGAGCTCTTCTTCGGCGATCATCCTCCGCGCATACTCTTCAAGCAGCACTGAACGATCGCGCACGAGTTCGAGCAACTGTCTATACAGCACGAGTCCTGCTTTTTCAGCTTCGAGCGATTCGAGAAGAATGTCGTTGATGCCGTGCTTGTGTGTTTCGAGCAGGCCGCCGATCTTCAGCGACGGATGTTCGCCGAAGTGTGTCACCAGCTCTCCAGCCTCATTCGCGTGCGACAGGCAGGTGTTGGCCTCGTTCCGCAACCAGCTTACGATCGGGATTCTGTTGTGACCAAAAACCATTAGCGAGTAGTGAGTGTAGCGCACCACACCAGCCAGCTCAGCTTCCATGATCTGATTCAAGAGCTTCACCGCCGCTGCCTTATCGAACGTATCCTCCGACATATTCTCCTCCTATAAGTTAGGGCAATACTATACTTGACTCACCCGAATTGCGCCGCAATATAGTTGACGCACGGCCAGAGTTCAACTGCCCGCGCAGCCCCTCAACACAACCCTTTACGGGCGCCGCTCATCTATCCGTCACAACCGAAAGGACCACTCTCCCGTAACGGCTACACTTCCGCCGGACTTTAAACATGAAAAACGTTGTACTCGTACTGCTGCTGAGTGTCTCTTTCGTCCCTTTAAACCTGCACGCTCAATCGGGACGTAAAACAGTTCAACCGAAACCCGACAAGGCCCCGGAATCGAAACCTGCCGAAACCACCGACGACGGCATCAACGAGGCGCCTATTTCGCCCGAAGGTGAAACTGTCGAAGGCGACGTGATTCGGTTCGACACCGCGCTCGTCACGGTCCCAGTCACAGTTCTCGACCGCAACGGTCGCTACGTTCCGCAAATGCGCCGTGAACAGTTTCGCATCCAGGAAAATGGCGTCGAACAAAAGATTGCCTATTTCGCCACGACCGATTCGCCGTTCAGCGTCGTTCTGTTAATCGACACCAGCGGTTCGACGCGGTACCGGCTCGACGATATTCAAAACGCCGCAATCAACTTCGTGGATAAGTTGAAACCGGCTGACAGCGTAATGGTGATGTCGTTTGACGACGATATCGATGTGCTGTGCAAAGCGACGACCGATCGTGAGGCGATTACAAAAGCGATTCGACGCACGCGCACCGGCGGCGGCACGCGTCTTTATGATGCGGTCGAAGAAATTCTGAGGAAACAACTCAAGACGATCACTGGTCGGAAAGCTGTGGTCCTGTTTACAGACGGCGTCGACACAATGAGTCATCGCGCTTCGTACGACAGCACGGTACGGCTGGCTGAAGAATCAGACGCGCCGATCTATTCAGTCGACTACGACACTTCCGGTTATGGCGGCGGAGGAGTTTGGGGCCAGGGCACCCCGGGCGGCGGTAATCCAAGCGTCTTTGGCATTCCGTTGCCGCGTCCGGGAATTCCCGGTTCGACCGGCGGCGCGACACCCGGCGACTACCGCAGGGCCGTCGCCTACCTGCACGCGCTCTCGAACAAAACCGGCGGACGCTTTTACAGCGGCGATTCGTTATTCGGAATCGCGCAGGCGTTTTCGTGGATAGCCGAGGAGCTTGGGCGCCAGTACAGCCTTGGCTATTACCCTTCAACCGCAGCTAAAGATGGAGAACGACGACAGATAAAGGTGAGGGTTACCGAGCCGGATTTGGTGGTGAAAGCGCGGGACAGTTACATCTACTCGAACCAGAAAAACCAGAAGTTCATTGCCGTGGATTGATCCGCGTTTTCCGCGTAAATCCGCGGCCTAGTTCTGGTAGAAGAAACTGCCCTGCATCTCCCATTTGCCGAGATTGAACTGCCGCTGCGCGCCGCAACTCAGACATTTTCTGTAGGCGCGCCCGTTACGGGAGAAGGGCCGGCTGAGCTCAGCATGCCAGCAACCAAACACTCGCGCCACCAGGTTTTCGATCCTGCCAGTAAAGGATAGACCATCGACTTGTCCGGCGTTTGATTTCGCGATTGTTAACTCTGCCTGCATGATGTTTACCTCTTTCTAATCTTCCGAACGATCCTTCAAACCGTTAACGCGCAAAGAAAGTAGAAATAGGGTCACGCAGCGCTACCGCACAAGGTAAAGTTGGGCTTATACTAATGGACCTTAAATGCGGAATTACGGAGAGTTAACGATTGAGTCAGCACCCCGCAGATAACGTAACTCGTCTCCTGATTGAGCTCTCCAACGGCGATCGAGGCGCGGTTGATCTTTTGCTACCCGTCATCTACGATGAACTGCGAAAGCTTGCGGCGAATTATCTGAGGCGTGAACGGCCAGATCATACCCTGCAGCCGACCGCCCTGGTTCATGAGGCCTATCTCCGGCTCATCGATCAGACGAGGGTAAACTGGCAGAATCGCGCGCATTTTTTCGGGGTTGCTGCACAGATAATGCGTCGCCTGCTCGTGGATCATGCGCGCCGGCATAATGCGGAGAAGCGAGGCCAGGATTTCCAGAAACTCTCGCTGGACGAAAACATCGATCGTGCGGTTGAGCGGAGTGCGGAGTTGATCGCGCTCGACGACGCACTAAAGACCCTGGCTACGTTTGATCCGCAAAAGGCACGCATGGTTGAGTTGCGTTACTTCGGCGGTCTCTCCATCGAAGAAACAGCTGACGTTATGGGCGTTACTCCCACGACCATCAAACGTCACTGGCGTTTTGCCAAAGCATGGCTCCATGGGGAAATGCAAAGAACTGGTTGATGCACGCAGCAAGTCCAATCCAACAATTTGGTCCTTGACTCGGGTACTGGACGACGAAGTCCAGTTGCTATGACCCCAGAACGCTGGCGACAAGTTGAAGAAATCTTTCAGGCCGCCCTCGATCTAACCCCCGAAGATCGGTCGCGCTACGTGTCAGAGGTGTGCGCAAGCGACACTGCTCTCAGACGCGACGTTGAATCGTTGCTCTCGCAGTACGACAGCGCCGGAGAATTACTGGACGAACCTGTGTACGGAAATACTGAGCTGAGCGTGCTCGAATCGTTTGTCGAAGAGAAAGACCCGATGATCGGCCGTCGCCTGGGGTCTTATCGAATCGAACGGGAAATTGGTCGCGGGGGCATGGGCGCTGTTTATGAAGCCTCTCGCGCCGATAACGAGTTCAATAAAAGAGCGGCGATTAAACTCGTGAAGCGCGGTATGGATACCGACTTCATCCTCCGACGCTTCCGCAAAGAACGCCAGATCCTCGCCGCACTCGATCATCCACACATCGCCGGACTGCTCGACGGCGGCACGACTGAAGACGGTCTGCCCTACTTCGTGATGGAGTTCATCGAAGGGCAACCGCTTTACAGTTACTGCGACAGTCATCAACTGAACATCACCGAACGTCTCAAACTGTTTCGTTCGATCTGCGACGCCGTTCACTATGCACACCAGAAACAGGTAGTGCATCGCGACATCAAACCGTCGAACGTGCTCGTGACTTCCGAAGGCGTTCCGAAGCTGCTCGACTTCGGTATCGCGAAGTTGCTCAATCCGCAGCTAGCGGGAGACATCACTCACGATCCGACCGCAACCGCGATGCGTTTGATGACTCCCGAATACGCGTCGCCGGAACAGGTTCAGGGTGCACCAACAACCCCGACCACCGACGTCTATTCACTCGGCGTGTTGCTTTACGAGTTGCTCACCGGACACAGGCCCTACAGGCTGGTGAATCGCGCGCCACACGAGATCGCGCGCGTCATCTGTGAGGAAGCACCTGCGCCGCCGAGCATGATCATCACTCGTGCTGAAGATCTGCTGCCGAGTCTTTCCCGCGGTGACGACGCGACGACGTTGAGGCAACTCTACATGTCGCGAGGCACGACGCTCGAGTCTTTGCGCCGCGCGCTCGCCGGCGATCTCGACAACATCGTCATGCAGGCGCTGCGCAAAGAACCGGAGTGGCGATACCAGACTGCCGCCGACCTGCGCGACGACATCACGCGTTATCTCGAAGGCCGTCCGATCCTCGATTTGCCGGATCCGCCACACGCGGGCATGTCGCTCAGGCCAGATGCGGCCAGCGAAAACTCTCTCGCCGTGCTGCCGATGAAGTTGATGGACATCAATCAACCGGAGCCCGGTCCCGACTATCTCGGCACGGGTCTGGCAGATGCTCTCATCACGCGGCTCAGCGCGATTCGGAGTTTTCCTGTGCGTCCGACAAGCAGCGTCCTGCGTTATGGAACTGAAGCAGATCCTTTGCGCGCAGGCCGCGAACTTGGAGTCGCGTTTGTGCTTGACGGCAGGATCAGACGCGCGGCCGAACGCATTCGCGTGACGATTCAGTTGCTCAACGTTCGCGACGAGACCACGGCTTGGGCGGGACAGTTTGACGAGCAATTTACGGACGTTCTCAATCTCGAAGACGTGATCTCGTCGCACGTTGCCGAAGCGATCGTTCCGCACCTGACTGTCGATCAACGTCTGCGACTCGCAAAACGGGGCACTGACAATCCGCAGGCGCACGAAGCTTACCTGCGTGGACGTTTCTACTGGAACACGTTCACTGAAGAAGGTTTCGCACGGGCCATCGTGTGTTACCAGCAGGCGATCGCACTCGATCCGAAGTACGCACTCGCGTATGCCGGAGTGGCGAACTATCACAACTGGCTCGGCGTGTTCAGCGTCATGCCGTTTGCCGAGTGCTCAGCCGCAGCGTATGAAGCTGCATCGACGGCGGTTGAGATCGACCCGAATCTCGCCGAGGGACACACGGCGCTGGGCCAGGCCATTCTCTTCCGCGACTTTGCATGGGCCAGCGCCGAGCATCATCTCGTCCGCGCGATCGAACTCGATCCAAACTACGCGCCGGCGCACACGCTCTATGCATTGCAGCTCGCGATCGAAGGCCGGTTCAGTGAATCGCTGCGCGAGGCACACATCGGACGGGATCTCGATCCGCTCGCAATCATCTCGCGCTTCACCGTCGTGTGGTGTGCGTATCACTCGCGCCGTTTCGAAGAGGCGTACCGCTTCGCGAAGGCAACACTCGAGAACGAACCACACAACCTCCTGATGCTTTATGGCGCCAGCTTCGTGCTCAGCGCACTCGGCCGTCATAAGGAAGCGATCGACGCCGCTGAGAAGTGTGTTGAACTGCTCGGCAAAGCGTCGCAAACACTCGGCAGGCTGGGTTCTGCACAGGCGCTAGCAGGAGACATCGAAGCCGCGCAGGAGACGCTCAACGAAATGCATCTGCTTGCGGAGCGTCGTTACGTTTCTCCGTATCACCTTGCACTCGTGAACTGCGCGCTCGAACGCACTGAAGTCGCTCTCGATCTACTCGAAAAAGCGTACGAGATCGGCGATGCCAAAGTGCTCTGGATCGGAGTTGATCCGGAAATCGATCTGCTTCACGGCCATCCGCGTTACAACGATCTGCTGCGGAAGATGGACCACCGTCTCGCTGCGCTGCCGACGATCCCGGGACAACTGATCGCGGACCAGGAATCGGTTGCCGTTCTGCCTTTCAAGACTCTTGGGCCTCCGGCCGAGAACACAGGCGACGAGTATCTCGCCGTCGGACTCGCCGACGCACTCATAACACGTCTCAGCAACGTGCAACGTTTGATAGTGCGTCCGACCAGCAGCGTGCTCCGCTATCACGGCAACACTGTCGATCCGCTGATCGCCGGACGTGATCTCGGTATCGACTACGTGATCGACGGAAGCGTCAGGCGTGTAGGCCATCGACTTCGCATCACCGCGCAACTGCTGCGTGTCAGCGACGGAAAAACCTGCTGGGCTGAACAGTACGATGAAGAGTCGACTGACATGCTTCAGGTTGAAGACTCGATCTCGGAGAAAGTCGCAACAGCATTGTTGCCAAAACTCACACGCGACGAACAACGCCAGTTGTCGAAACGCGGCACTGACAGTTCTGAAGCGTTTGAGGCGTACCTGCGAGGACGTTACTACTGGAACTCATACACGGAAGTCGGCCTCGCCAAATCGCTTGAGTGTTACAAGAAAGCGATCAAGCTCGATCCCGACTACGCGCTCGCCTACACCGGCATCGCCGATTACTACAACTGGCTCGGCGTCTTCGGTATTCGTCCGTTTGCTGAAACCTCGGCTGCCGCAAAACAGTCTGCAGCGAAAGCGGTCGAACTCGATTCAACTTCCGCGGAAGCATACAGCGCGCTTGGCTTTGCGACGGTCTGTCACGACTTCGACTGGGCCACCGCCGAAGCACAACACCGGCGCGCGATCGAGATCAATCCAAACTACGCCACGGGTCATAACTGGTACGCGTTTCACCTGGCGATGGAAGCGCGTTTCGACGAAGCCCTCGAGCAGATGCTGCGCACGCGTGAGCTCGATCCGATTTCGCCGAGTGTGCTGCAGGCACTGGGCTGGTGTTATTACCATGCGCGTCGTTTCGACGAAGCCATCCACACGTTCCAGAACATGCTCGACGCCGTTCCCGATTTTCCGTACGGGCTCATAACCTACTCGTGGGCGTTGAGACATGCGGGCGACGTGGATCGAGCGGTCGAGGTTGCGGAGAAGGCGGTGGAGTTTTCCGGCGGCAGCCAGTTTTATATCGGCGTGTTAGGTGGCACTTACGCTGCGGCTGGAAAACAAAAAGAGGCGCGTGCAGTTATCGAGCGGCTGACGCAGATGTCGGTTCACACTTACGTTTCGCCATATCATCTTGCGTTGATCCACCTGCATCTCGGCGAGCGAGAACGCGCGCTGGAACTGCTGCAGAATGCTTACGCCATCAGAGACGCGTGGGTTGTGTGGATGGGTGTCGAGCCGCAGTTGGATCCGTTGCGCGGCGAACCGGCGTTTGAAGAGATCCTGCGCGAGATGCGACATCCGGCGATGTACCGCAAGCTGGCCAAAATGCTGGCTTCCGGAAGCGAGAAAAAGAAACGCAGCGCACGCATCGCTCCGATAACGACGCAGATTCTGATTCCGACGCCCGACACACAATCGGGTGAGAACGAAGAAGCGCGACAGCTCTACACCGCCGGGCGTTACTACTCAACGCGTCGAACGGCGGAAGGTCTGCGCCAGGCGATCGAACGTTTCGAACGTGCAGTTGAACTCGATCCGGAGTTTGCGCTCGCTCATGCCGAGCTTGCCGACTGTTACGCTTTGCTCAACTGGTACGTCGAACCGCCGCCGCCCGGAGCTTGGGAGCGTGCAAAGCAATATGCGTTGCGCGCAGTGGAAGCCGATCCGAATTTACCCGAGGGCCATGCTTCGCTCGGCTTCGTGCGGCTTCACTACGATCGTGATTGGGTTGATGCTGAACGCGAGCTGCGCAAGGCGATTCAACTGAAGCCGAGCAACCAGGTGGCCCATCGCTGGTATGCGTACAGTTTGTCGGCCTCGGGCCGTCACGACGAGGCTTATGCCGAGATCGAACGTGCGCGTCAGATCACGCCGCAGTCGGCCGTGATCGCAACGGCCGTGGCGAACGTGTTGTTCCTGGCGGGCAAGTTTGACGAAGCTGTAAGCCAGTGTCGAAAGGCGCTCGAACTCGATCCGGGTTCGGTTGCAGCGTATACGATCCTGCGCTGGGCTTACGAGTTGAAGGGAATGCACTCGGAAGCGATGGCCGCCTTCGAACAGGAGCGCAGCTTTGCGGGCGACACGCCGACGACGCACGCCAAGCGTGCGCACGTGCTCGCCGCCACTGGAAAACGCGACGAGGCGCGATCGATCCTGAACGAGATCATCGCGAAGCGTAACCAGAACTGGGTGACTGCGTATGAGATCGCGATCATCTACACCTGGCTCGACGATTTCGACAATGCATTTCGCTGGCTGGCCCAGGCGGAACGCGAGCACGCCGTCGGTTTCACGTTTGTGCGCGTCGATCCGCACCTGGCGAAGCTTCGCTCCGATCCACGCTTTGCTGACTTGATCCGGGAGACTGAAAAAACGATTCCTTAAATATGAGTGAACATTTAGACGCATGGGTGCGCGAAGTTGTCGCGTGGCACTTCGATCCCGAAACCGGCTGCCCTTTCTGGTTAGACTTCGCAAAAAATCTTTCGTGGGATCCGCGTAAAGAGATCCAGACGTACGACGACCTTTCTCGTTTTGGTTTTTTCCAGGATGAGTGGTTGCGTGGTGGACCAGTTCGCCGCTGGGTGCCGAAGGGTTTTGCCGATCGTCCGGTTTACACGTTTGAGACTGGCGGCAGCACGGGCGTTCCGAAGTCACGCATCAATATCGAAGACTTCCGTCTCGATTACGAAGCATTTAGCGACACGTTGCCCGACGAGTTCTTTCCGCGCGGTTCCGACTGGCTGTCACTTGGTCCAACTGGTCCACGCCGCTTGCGTCTCGCAATCGAGCACCTGGCGCAGCATCGCGGCGGCATCTGCTTCATGGTGGATCTCGATCCGCGCTGGGTCATCAAGCTGCTGAAGATGGGCCAACCGAAGCAGGCCGAGCAGTACAAGCAGCACGTCGTGGAACAGGGCCTGACGCTGCTGCGCGCGCACGACAACATTCGTTGCCTGTTTACGACGCCCAAACTTTTGGAGGCGCTTTGCGAAAAAGTGTCGTTGAAGAAGATGGGTATCACGGGCGTGTTTTGCGGCGGGACGGAGATGACGCCGCAGTTTCATCGCTTTGCAGTCGAGGAATTGCTGGAAGGTGCGTACTTCGCGCCGACTTATGGAAACACTTTGATGGGGCTCGCCGTACATAAGGAACGAGACCCGAAAGACAACTACGCGATCATCTACTATCCACCGCGGCCGCGTGCGATGGTTGAAGTGGTGGATCCGGATCAGCCGGATCGGGTGGTCGAATATGGTGAGACGGGCCGTGTACGTTTAACTACATTGACGAAAGAATTCTTCATGCCTCGTTTCCTTGAGCGTGACGAAGCCGAGCGCGAACCGCCGTGCGATCAATACCCGTGGGACGGCGTGCGCAACGTCCGCCCCTTCTCACGCTTCCAAACCAGCGTCGTGGAAGGCGTGTATTAATTGATTGTTGATTGATTGATTTGATGACTTCGATTGGGTTGATGTTTGGGTTAATCTTGTAAATCTTGAAAATTCTGATAAATCCTGTCAAATGCTTACTATTCCAATCCTGCGCCAGGGCACTCCCTACACAAGCCTCGACATCGCGCGAGTAGCGCACCATCAAACTCGCGAAATCTTCGTCGAAGTAAGCCAAGCCAACGCAGGCCTGATTCGCAAAGATTTATCACGACAAGAGCTCGCCCGCACCAGCCTTCAACGCTTCTCAACACGTGAACTGGTCGCCATCTGCGCTCGCGCGGGCGAACATTTCACGAACGACTCTCTACCACTCGGCGACACTTCGCAATCACCCGACGATTACGTGAAACAAGTCTCGGCAACCACCGGCCTGCCGCACGTACTCGCACGTCGCAACATGCTGAAAATCAAAAGCATGTTTACAAACATGGAGAGCGTCATCAACGGCCTCACTCGTAATCTCGATTGGCAACTGCTCGATCGCGGCTTCGGCGAATTCGACGGTCGCGCGATGAGTTTCTTCCCACGCACACAATCACTCGGCGCAGTGCTTCCAAACAACTCGCCGGGCGTACACTCTCTTTGGATCCCGGCATTCCCGCTCCGCATCCCACTCGTTCTCAAACCCGGCAGCGCGGAGCCCTGGACGCCTTATCGCATCATCCAGTCGTTTATCAAAGCAGGCGCGCCGAAAGAGGCATTCAGCTTTTACCCAACCGATCACGGCGGCGCGAGCGAGATCCTGCGCAACTGCGGCCGTTCGCTGCTCTTCGGCGATTCTTCAACCACCAGCGTCTGGCAAAACGATCCGCGCGTGGAGATACATGGACCAGGCTACAGCAAGATCATCATCGGCGAAGACTGCGTTGACGAGTGGGAGAAGTATCTCGACGTAATGATCGCCTCCATCGCCGATAATGGAGGCCGCTCATGTGTAAACGCTTCGGCCGTCTGGGCGCCCACGCACGCCGACGAAATCGCGGAAGCACTCGCCAAACGCCTGGCCCAGATCGTCCCGCGCGCCGCTGACGACGAAAACGCCGCGCTCGCGCCGTTTGTCGATCCGCAGGTTGCAACGCGCATCAACGCCATGATCGATCAGGGCTTGAGCGAGCCGGGTGCCCGCGACGTCACGGCCGCTTATCGCGATACCGAACGTCTCGCCAACTGGAACAACTGTTCGTACCTGCTGCCGACGATCATTCGTTGCGAACCCGATCATCCGCTCGCGATGAAAGAGTTTCTGTTTCCGTTTGCGAGCGTGGTCCAGGTCGATCAAAACGAGACCGCAAGTAGTCTTGGACCAACTCTCGTCGCTACAGTCATCACCCGCGATCCGCAACTGGTCAAAACGCTCGTCGCTTCGCCGCACATCGATCGTCTGAACATCGGCGCGGTTGCGACGAACCAGGTGAGTTGGGACCAGCCTCACGAGGGCAACCTTTTCGACCATCTTTACGCGCGCCGCGCGTTTCAACAGGCCGTCGCCGTCTGAGGACTTCATTGAAGATTCTTTATCTCACAGGCGGAGCCGGTCGAATGTATTGCGGCAGTTGCCTGCGCGATAACGCCATGGCCACCGAGCTGATCGCACGTGGCCACGACGTGATGCTCCTGCCGGTTTACACGCCCACGTTTACAGACGAACCGAATGTTAGTCGCGATCACGTGGTGCTCGGCGGGATCAGTGCATACCTCGAGCAGTACGTTCCCTTCTTTCGCAAGACGCCGCGCTGGCTCGATCGCTTGTGGGACTCGAAAACTGTATTGAGTCTCGCCTCTCGCCGCTCGATCTCGACTAACCCGCAGATGCTTGGTGAGATGACTGTCTCGGTGTTGAAGGGCGAGAACGGTTTCCAGCGAAAAGAGATTGACAAACTGCTCGAATGGCTTCAGCACGAAACACCGCCTGACGTTATCAACCTGCCTTACACCCTCCTGCTCGGGCTCGCGAAACCGCTCAAGCAATCGTTGAACGTGCCGATTGTTTGCACGCTTCAGGGTGAGGATCTGTTTCTCGACGGTTTGCAGGAGCCGTATCGACGCGAGGCGCTGGAGTTGATTCGAGAACAGATCGATCACGTTGATGGGTTTCTTTCGGTGAGTGAGTATTACGCGCGCTTCATGCCGGGTTATCTCGGTATTCCGGCTGACAAGATTCGCGTGGTGCCGCTGGGGATCAATCCGCACGGTTTCGATTTGCGCGAACGTGATCGCCCCGCTCCATTCACGATAGGTTTTCTCGGGCGCGTTGCGCCGGAAAAGGGTTTGCACGTGTTGGCCGAGGCTTATCGTCTTTTGCGGAAGTCTGGAGACTTGCCGGAGGCTCGACTCGAAGCTGCAGGTTACATGGCGGCTGATGCCAAGCCTTATCTCGCTGCAATTCAGAAGCATTTGAACGAGGCGGGTCTCGATGGCGAGTTTCAGTATCATGGCGTTATCGATCGTGCTGAGAAGATCGCCTTTCTACGAAAGCTCGACGTGATGTCGTTGCCGGCGACTTATGACGAGCCGAAAGGTGTTTCGTTGCTGGAAGCGATGGCGTGCGGCGTGCCGTTGGTCCAACCACGGCGCGGTGCGTTTACGGAGATAGTTGAGAACACCGGCGGCGGGCTGCTGGTCCAACCTGACGATCCGGAGAGTCTGGCCGAGGGCATTTTGAAGATCGTGAAAGATAAGCGGCTTGCGGAAGAGTTGAGTGCGAACGGTTTTCGCGGCGTGCGCGAGCAGTACACGGCGGTGAACATGGCCGACCGTGTGCTGGAGGCTTATGAGAGTGTGATATGTCCAACCCCTTCAGTCCCGGCGACGACCTGATTTTCCAACTCGAAAGCGGATACGGGCTGCTTCGAGTGCTCGCCGTTGAAGGCGAAGACGCGGCGGCTGTTTGGCACCTGCTGGTCTACGACGAGTTCTTCCCCGACGTCGAATCGGCCGAAGCCGCACTCGCGCGCGAGACTCCTTTGCCGGTGCGCCAACCACACATGGCGCTCACAAACCGCGCCTTCGAACGCACACCCGCGGCGCGCCTCGGCAACCGCCCCGTCACCGCCGGCGAGCTCGTTGCCTACAACGACTGGCTCAACACCGATCGCGCGGTCTCCGATCGCTCCGCACTACTAATGCTCGGAATCCGATGACCCCCCTCGTAAAACGCTTACCCGTTGTCCTTATCGTTCTTCTCTCCGCGTCATCCGCGGTTGCAATACGCGTTGAACGTCTAATCGATAAGTGGAAACCGGACCACTACCTCGTCAACATCACTCTCAACGATCAACTCTCCGAGATCACTTCGGCCACCGCGCGGATAAATATCCAGGTCCTTAAACGAACCACAGTAATCGATCTCGACTTCGGCGAATTAACTACACAATCAGTTTTAATAAACTCTCAACCCGCAACGTTCACACATGCGAATGGGAAGCTGCACGTGAATCTCGCTGAGCCCGCTAATCCGGGCACGCGCCTGGTAATCACGATCAACTATCGCGGCAAACCGAAAGACGGCTTGATCCTGACGAACGACAAAGACGGCAAGCCTTCCGCAGTCGGCGACAACTGGCCCCATCGCGTCCATCATTGGATCCCGACCCTCGACCATCCGTCCGCGAAAGCGACGATCACCTTTAACATTACTGCGCCTGCGCGTGAAGAAGTGGTTGCGAACGGGCGCTTGGACCACGTGGAAACAACCGGCAGCGGCACACGCACGTGGACCTATTCCCAGGGCGCGCCGATTCCGCCTTACTGCATGATCATCGCCGTGGGCCAGTTTGCACGTGTCGAACCCTCTGGACGTTCATTGACGCCGCTTTCGTACTACGTGCCCCAATCAGAGCGACATCTGGCCGAGAAAGGCTTTTCGCCCACCGCTCCTTCTTTAGAGTTCTTCTCACAACTCGTCGCGCCCTATCCATACGAGAAGCTTGCAATGATCGTCGGCGCGACGCGTTATGGCGGCATGGAAAACTCGAGCGCGATCGTGTTCACAAGCAATCTGTTCAACCGTCCGGCAACCGACGTCGTCAGCCGCACCTACGGCATCTCCTCGGCCAACGTCAGACTGATCGCGCACGAGATCGCGCACCAGTGGTTTGGCGATTCGGTCACGGAGTCGACGTGGGCAGACCTGTGGTTGAGTGAAGGCTTCGCGACGTACTTCGCGGGTCTGTTTTTGCAGCGATATGAAAGTGAAGAAGCGTTTCAGAAGTACATGGCGGACGCGGCGAAGAGTATCTTCGAGTACGAGAAGCAGAAGCGCACACCGATCTTCGATCGCGACACAGAAAACCTGTTGGATTTGCTTAACGCGAACAACTATCAAAAGGGCGCGTGGGTGTTGCACATGCTGCGGTCAAGTTTAGGCGACGAAGTTTTCTTCCGCGGGATCAGGAGCTACTACGAAGCGCACAAGAACTCAACCGCAACGACCGAAGATCTCCGCGCCGCACTGGAGAAAGCCTCCGGCCGCAACCTGCGCCCCTTCTTCACACGCTGGATCTACGACAGCGGCCACCCGCACTACGAGCTTTCCTGGCGCTTCGTGCGCCCTCGCCAACTGCGCCTCGTCCTCAAACAACTCCAACCCGGCAACGCCTTCCTCGATCCCGTTCCTGTCAGCATCTCCACGCCTAGTGGCCCTCGCACCATTGTTCTGACACCTGCTAGCAAACACCTCTTCAAGACCATCCCCCTAACCACCAAACCCACCCAACTCACTCTCGACCCCGGGAATACTTTGCTGAAAGAGTCCACCACCCGCGCTTTTTAATCCGCATTCATCCGTGATCACGGATTTGACAGCCGCAATCCCGTTCCCTATCATCCCTTCCACATGTCGGGGCGTGGCTCAGCCTGGTAGAGCGCACGGTTCGGGACCGTGAGGTCGGAGGTTCGAATCCTCTCGCCCCGACCATTAGAATCAATTACTTACGGCTGCCAGCACTGGCGGCCGTATTTCATTTGTGGCCAATTTGTGGACATTTTTTTCAACCAAAGCCACTTGACGCGTGAGTCGATGAGCCCGGATATATCGTTCGGTAGTCTTCATATCGCGATGGCCCATTAGTGCTTTGATCGTGAATGCGTCATAGCCTGCGATAGCCAACCGCGTACAAAAGGTGGCTCTCAGATCATGCCATTCGAGGTTTCTGAGTTCAGCTAGTTCGCACGCCGTACTGAACGCCCTTTTGATGTCCGTGTAGGGCTTCTTGGTTTTGGGATTGACGAACACGAACTCATCGGCCTTCTTATTCTCACAAAGCTTCCAGAGAATCGGCTTTACGCGGTCGTCTAAAACATCCATCGGAATCTCCCGATTTCTTTTCCCCTTGGTTCGGCTTGCAACTACAACATTGCGGAAGAAATCCACCTGGTCGCGGCGCAATCTTAATTGCTCCTGTTTTCTTAATCCCAAACCTAACGCAACGATCACCATCGGTTCCAAATGCTCCCTCGGGCTTACCAACCAACTCATTAAGTCAGCTTCTTCAGTTGGTGTAAGGAATCGATAACGTTCATTGTCCAGCTTGAACTTCTTCACGCGCTGACAAGGATTCGAATCAGCCTTACCAACTTCGATAGCCAAGTTATAAACTCGCGACAGCATCTCAAATTCCCGGTTGACTGATGCCGGCGCTCGTTGCGTGTCGTGCTTGGTCTCCGTCGCAAGCCTCTTGCTTTTGAAACGTTCAATATCAAGAGGTTGGATTTCTTTTAGCTTTTTCTCTCCGAAGCAGTTCTTGAGAGTGACTGCGTTGTACCGATCGTTAAGCCATGAGGTTTTGTTCGACTTAGCCCAGGGCATGTAAATCTCATCGATAAAACTCGACAGCTTCATCGTACCGGTGTCTCTCTTGCCGTACCTACCTTCAAAGACGTCCTGCTTGATCTTGCTCTCCGCTTGTTCTGCATCCTTTTTAGTGCGCGCCTCGGGAATTGATCCTCTGTAGCGCACTCCACGCACTCGGAAGTAGTAGTGCCAGTGCGTGCCTTTTCCTCGTTTGTAAACAGACATTGGTTGTTCTCCTTGAGGGTTGCAGCCACCAAGAGAACGCGCCGCATGGTAGCAGCATCGATCCCTCAAGTCATTAGTTTTTTCGGCGTGTCCATTCCAAGATTTCATCGAGATCAAAACGAAGAATATTTGAGCCAGGTGGCTTCCGATAGGGGATGCGATCCTGGGCGACCATTTCGTAAATTGTTCGTGGTTTAACATTCAATAACTGAGCAACGTCAGTTACTTTCAATAGCTGTGACCGCTTAGCTGCTGTAGTTGACTCGATGTGTGTATTCATTGGTAAACCTCAAATGCTCAAAGTAGTTCTAAAGCAGTAAGGCTGCGCCGAGTTCTGCTTGCTCGCTCTCAACGGCAAGCTCTGCGGCCTTTGCCTGTGTTGGATCAATCTGTGTTGTGCCGTGGTCCATACCGTGCTCTGTTTTTTGGCTCTGTGGTGCTAGTGGATCGTGAGTCGCGGGATCGTGATCCTGCTGCACGTCGTGCAACCTGTCTTTCAGGGCTTTAAGCGCCATTTGCTTATCTGTGCCGCGATAGAGGGTTTCACGAAGATTCGAAGCGGAATCGGTGTAGATCAGAGCTTCTTCGCGTGCTCTGGAAACAGCGACGTAAGCCATCCGGTCGTTAAGTAGTTGCAGCGATTCCCGTGTATCGGCGTTGACCAGCACGCGATCTACTGTTAGCCCCTGCGATGAATGGCTGGTGACGGCGTAGCCGTAGTCGACGTGGCGGAACTGCTGAGGGTCAAAGGCTACGTCGCGACCACTGTCCAGACTCACGCGCATTTGTCCCGACTCGAGCCTCGCGATCGAACCGAGTTCGCCATTGACTATTCGTTTGTCTGTGAACGGAGCACGAAACTGAATGCGATCACCTTCGGCAAAGGCTCGCTCCGCTTCCTTGTAGACGCTCACACCGGAAAGTCGCGTCGGGTCATACGTGAGAGTACGGCCATTATCAAAGCGAACCGTGATCTCGTTCGTCTCGTGATTAGTGCCTGTAACCTTTGCATAGTCGCCAACGTTCACTTTGTAGACCTTGCTGGCGTGGTTGTAACGGATAGTGTCCTCGCCGGGTCTGTAGGAGTTGGCGAAGGTGCGCTCCGTGCCGGTCATATCCTGCCGATTGACATAGACCTTCATCTGTTGCTCCTCACGGCTTACGTTTCCCTGGCGCTGAAGCTGGCGATGTATAAGCGCGTTGAGGCTAACGCGTTCGCGATTGGCTGGGGAAATAACGAGCGTGTTAGTGAGACTCTTACAATAGTCCTGGGCCATCGCTTCAAGGCGTTCGCGCTCGCTCGCGATCTCGATCACCTTGCCTCTGTTGTCTAGTTCGGCGACTGCTTCTCGTATCTGCCGCGCTGATAATTTTTCGACTGTTTGTTTCAGTTCGGGATCGCGCTGCCTAACGATTTCATCTAGCTTCGCTGTGGTCATGCCATGCTGTTGCAGTTGTTCAAAGGGACCGCCCGCTTCAACGGCCTGATGCTGGCGCACGTCGCCCACTAACAGCACCTTGTCTTCGGGTTCGAGGCGAGCAAAGAATTTGTTTAGCTGTTTGGTGCTGGCGAGCGAGCTTTCATCAACGACGAAAAGACGTTTATCCAGTGCAGGCTGTTGTCGCCGGCGTAAGAACTTCTGGAGGGTTTCTGTCTCGATTCCGCTCTCGGCGAGCTGTTGTGCGGCGCGTGTGGTCGGCGCGAAGCCTCGTACCTGATAGCCTTCTTTCTCGGCTGCTACTCGCAGTACAGAGAGTGCCGTTGTCTTGCCAGTTCCAGCGCCGCCTTGCAGTCCCACGATCCGATCGTTACTTGATAGGATCGTTTCGACGGCTGATTGCTGATTTGCGTTCAACCTCAGTTGGTTGCTTTGGGCGACCTTAGCAACAACATCCTTGACGCGCGAAGCGCGCACAGTTTCGACCGCTGATTGCGGATTTGCGTTCAAGCTCAATTGGTTGCTTTGGACGGCGTTAGCAATAACATCCTTGACGCGCGAAGCGCGCACAATCGCGGGATAAGCGCCCTTCCCGTCGATAACGGTCTGAATGTTTTCTTTTTCCATTCTCACCATGCGTCCGGTAGTTGCTTCGGGTGGCCGCTGCTTTCGGACAATGTCGATGAACTCGCCGCGCTCCTGTCTTAATCGCAATTCAGTAGTGACAGCTTCAACGGTTGTTCGTCCGAGATTACGTCGTAGTGCATCGGTGATTACTTGCCGCATGTCGGCCACGGCTTCTCGTTCAACGGCATTGTCGCGAGCAAAGGTCAGAGCTTCCTGAGCACGTGTCGCGATCTCGTCCTGGGCCAAACGGATCGGCACGCGCTGTTGCGCCTCGGCAGATATAAGTCGCGCTTGGTCGTTGTGCTTTGCATCCATTGCTAAGGCACGTTCTCTCATCTCGGCGCGGTCAAAGCGTTTGCTTTTGCGGTCGTTGTGGGCGGCGGCCTGTTTCAATCGTGCGTTATCTGAGACCGTATTCCCCTCGCGCTCAAGCCGTTCCTTGATCTGCTCTGCTTCCTTAACCACTTCTTCTCGGCGTGGGCTACTCTCCTGTAGATACTCCTGACTGAAGCCTTTGATCTCGGGTGCGCCGGTGCGTGGATCAACTTCGATCTCATAACCAAGTCCCTGTAGCTTCTCGGCTAAGTGGGCTCGGTAGATCGCGGTCGCGTAGCGTTGGCTGCGGTATAACTCGAGCGGCTGCACGGAACGGACTTTACCGTCCTCGGTTTGGGTCATGTTGAAAACGACAACATGCGTGTGAAGCTGTGGCGCGGCGTAGCCGTTGATGCGATCAGGGCGTGATGATGTGTGCTCAAACTGCGCCGCTACCATCTTGCCGGTGGTGATGGCTGGCTTGTCGCCGCCGCCACGTGCTTGCAGATATTCTTCAAAGCCTTTCAACGCTTCATCAACGCTCTCGCGGTGGGCTTCTCTGACGCGCTTGTCGTCTCCGACGAGCGCGGCTAACGAAACGGATTTGGGTGCGCTGATGGTTGCGTCCCAACCGGCACGATGCTCACTCGTGACCACTTTCTCTCCAAACTCGTTAACCGTTTCGCGGGCTTTTACTGAATGCACAAGCTGCTCGCCAGTGCGTGGATCTTGACCGGCAACTAAACGTTCGTACTGCTCGCTGTTAACTTCACCTTCAAGCTCCCACTTCTCAGCCAGGCGGCCAGTCCAACGTCCCTTAACTTCTCCGGCTTCGCTGTAGTAGTTGTCTTTGAAGTTGGTGAATTCCTGCTGGTAATAGTCCAGCGCCTGTCCTGCCGAGATCGCTCTGCTCATGGTCATCATGGCCGCGCCCTCAGAATCTTCTTTCGAGCTCGCCGGTATCATCGGTGAGAAGTTCGATCTCGGCCTTGCGCTCTTGTTCGTGACCGTTTCCAGCGGCAGGCGTGAGCGACGCTGGCAGTTCGTTCGGCAGTTCGGGTTGATTCATTTGCCGCGACTGGCGCGGAACAAAGGCGCGGGCACGCTGCGTTCGCTCCTGCGGTTCAATGCGAAACGGCACGATCGCGTCCCCGTATTTCCAGTAGCCCTGCAGATTTGGTAAGGCCATGATCTGCTCTTTGTTGACCACCAGACTGCGCTCCAGATCGGGTGCGTAATTGAGTGAGTCTCGGCCATAGCTTTGCACCGATGCAGCAGTCGAAACGCGAGGTCGTTCTAATTGCTGCTCACCGATCATTTCCGACACCCAACGGGCGGACGTTGGCTCATTGCAACGGAACAGAATCTTGGTATGTGAGGCTGACAGCATGGTGGCTGCGCCGCGACCGTAGTGCTCCTCGAACTGCGCTTTGTTCTGCGTACCGAGCACCATCTTGATCTTGTACTTGCGCGCTTCAACGAGGGCAGTTCCGAGCGCGGGCAGGTGCTTGAGGGCGTGCGCCTCGTCGATGATCACCCAACACGAGCGACGCTGTGACGCTCTCTCGTTAGTCCCGAGAAGCTTTCCTAACATGATGTTGAACCACGCGGCATGCAGCCGTCGCATTGCTTCTCTGGTGCTCTGTGTCGAGGTAATAAAGATGCGCCGATGGCGACGTTGCGCCCACTCGCGAAATGTGAAAATGCCGCCCTGAGACTCGTCGATTGTGGGTAAGAGTTTGAGCGCTGCGCCTACTTCAGAAAGCGTCGCCAGCACACCGGCGCGTTGTGCTTTGGCAGCCTTATCGATCAAGTGTGCGTGCTCTGTTCCAGCCACGCAGAAGTCGATCAGAGATTCGTCCGTGAGCATTCCCACAAGCCGATCCGGTGGCGGACTGAAGGCGAGCATTCGGGCAAAGATGCTGCGTGCCGCCTTGACGAAAAACTGAGCCGTCGGGTTGGCGTGTGGGTGATCAGGAAAGAAACTTTCGGCGACGAAATATCGCTCGGGTGCGCTGGTTTCGTCCCTGACATTTTCGATCTCTTGTACTGGACTCCAGTAGCAGGAGCGGGCGTCAAGCGGGTTCAAGATGACGTCTGTTTCGGGATTGAAATGCTGCTCAACGAACTCTCCTGCGGGGTCATAAATCACCACCGCCTCGAACCGCTCGCGGCTGGCGATCACGTCCAAAAGCTGGTGCATGATCTGACTGTTGCCGGTCCCAGGATCGCCGAGTAGGAGCAAACCTTCGCTTTCTTCCTCGCGGGGTACGGTCAGCTTGTACGAGCGCAGATTGAAGCCGAAATAGTCTTGCACTCGGGCGATGAGGTTCTTTACTTGTGAGTAAACTGTGACCGCGTAGCCGGTCTGTTTGCGGTGCTCTTTACGGTACTCTCGCGGCGTGAGTTTGCGGGTTCCTCGGACCTGTTCACCCCTCACGTAACGGCGCTGGAAGACCTGATAGAGTGTCGTTAAAACAATTATGCCGAAGACGAAAATGACGCTTGCACCGAGCCATGCGGGACGCCAGAGATCGATGATACTTTGGTCGTCATAGATGGCATTTCGAAACCAGCGATAGGCGTTCGCGTCTGGAATAACTTGTCGCTTCCAGAAAAATTCTTTGACCTTAATATCTGCCGTGAGTCGAAATACTGGCAGCTTGTTTTCGATTTTAGGACGCCCTTCCGCATCGAGATCAGGAGTGACCTGCTCGTCCCTAACACCGATCTCAACGTCGCGTTTTGTCTTCGGATCGTTAACGATAATCACTAGATAGGTGTAAAGGGATTCGGAGTGCGGTAGATAGCTTTTGACGGTGCTTTGGAGGTACTGGCGGAGGTAGATTCGCTGCAGGGGAGTGAGGCTTGGCATCACCCAAAGGTAGTGGATGGCAAAGCCACAACCGACCGCCACCGGGACCATAATGAGCAAAAAGAATCTGACCTGGCGCAGGGTGTTTCTAAAGCGAGTCTGACCTTCCTCAGTAAAAACATTATTCTTCTTCAAAGCGTAGTTCTCCCCCCTCTTGAAAGGGTTTTGGTGGTTCAGCTTTTATTGACGTGACGGTTAGAACAGAGGGGAGACCGAGCTACCGAGCGGGCCTAAATCGGAATTAATTTTTGAAAATGTAAACTCCGATTCGTCGCTCAATAGACGCGTACGCAATCGTCGAAGCTCGACGATGCGCAGATGTGTCTTGATCGAGCGGGATAGTCTTGTGCGATTCTGCTCAACTTCTTGGCCGCTTCAAACAACGTCACGATTGGCCCAAGTGCGAGCCTTGGCATTTACTGCGGGTGTGGTAGTGCACGCGCCATGCCACTACATCACTATCCATTTATTGCTGCTTGGACCACGCGCCTCAGGCTCATTGGGTGTTCGCGTTTGCCAACAAATTGCGGTTTTTGCTGTCAGCGGTTGCCAACAGAAGAAAGGGATCTTGCTTACATACAAAAGCTATCTCGATCCCTGAGCAGGCCTTACTTGTTGTATTTTGTGTACACGGGGGTTCACGGGAGGTTGTATTTTACAACGTTCGTGATCCGTCCCTACCTGCGCCGCGACAGTAACTCGGCCACGATCTCATCGGCTCTCTGATCTGCCTGCGCCGTGTACCTGGTCCACGCCGCTGCCTCACCTTCGTTGCGACTAAACAAGATCCTCAGTCCATTGCCGATCAGAAACCGCAAAACGGCGAGTTCCGTGTAGATTAGGCGTCCGGTCTTCCCAAAGAGTGGGCCTTCACGAGCCGCCGTAAGGGCAAGCTGCCGGCACCAGTTGTTCGGCTCATCGCCTGCGGCGCCGGCGGCTTTTTCAATCTCGCCGTATTCCTCATCCGTGAGTCTGAAACTAACTGATCTAATTCGCTTTGCTTCATTCATTTCTCTTCTCCTTCTCAGTGCACATTGTGCACACGCTGCATGCGGCAACGTTGCCGCGTATACGTGTAAAGCACTGCAAGAGTTGGACCAAGCCGATGTATACGCGCCGCGTACACGCCACCGCCACGCGAGCGGGGGTGTCGTGTCTCTCTCATCAGGTGCGCAGCACCTCTGCTTTGTTTCTCGAGTTACAAGTCGTCATTGTCTATGTGAGAATCTTTGGATTCGAAGGTGGTGGTGTGGAATCCGGAGGGTGTCACAACCTGTCACAAA
>DASTQB010000371.1:0-19745 GCA_035761985.1 Pyrinomonadaceae bacterium | reverse complement strand
GTTGTGATCTGGTTCATGTAGTAAGTGACGACTATCGAAAGTAGAACGATGATCAATGTCGCAACCCGTGACGCGAACACGTAATGCTTCTCGGTCGCTTCAGGTTTAACGAAGCGACGGTAGAAGTCGTTGATGATGTAACTGGCGCCCCAGTTCATCTGCGTTGCGATGGTGCTCATGTAAGCAGCGCCAAACGAGGCGAGCAGCAGACCACGAAAACCGACGGGCAGATAATCGTTCATGACCTGAACGTAACCGAACGCCGGGTCAGGTTTTCCTGTTTCCGGATTGGGAGTCGTTCCGTTGTAAAGAACGAGTGAACACAGAGCGACGATGATCCAGGGCCATGGACGCAATGCGTAATGAGCGATGTTGAACCAGAGCGTGGCGAGCAATCCGTGCTTCTCGTTTTTGGCTGAGAAGATTCGTTGCGCGATGTAGCCGCCGCCGCCGGGCTCTGCGCCCGGATACCACGACGCCCACCAGTTAACGCCGAGGTAAACGGCGAGAGTCAGAAGCGGCAACATCCACATTGCCGTTCCGTCAGGCAGCAACTGGATCGCGCCTTCGGCTCCGAAAGGCTGCGTAGATCCAACCGGAGTGACGCCTGCCAAACGAGTCTTAAGACTATCTATACCGCCGACTGCCTGCACTGCGAATACTGCAAGTGCAATCGAGCCGGCCATTGCAATCACAAACTGCACCGCGTCAGTTACAACAACTCCCCAGAACCCTGAAAGGATTGAGTAGAGGAAAGTGATGCCGAGACAAAGACCGAGTGCCTGCCACTTCGCGAGGCCGAGTGTTCCGCTCAGTACTTTCGCCATGCCTAAGTTTACCCAGCCCATGATGATCAGGTTGATCGGCAGGCCGAGGTAGAGTGCACGAAAACCGCGTAGGAACGCGGCGGGTCTGCCGGAGTATCGCAGCTCGACAAACTCGACGTCAGTCATCACGCGCGCCCTGCGCCACAAACGCGCGAAGAAGAACACGGTCAGCATTCCACTGGCGAGCATCGACCACCACAGCCAGTTACCGGCGACTCCGTTGCGCGCGACCATCTCGGTGACGGCGAGTGGCGTGTCCGCTGCAAAAGTCGTTGCAACCATCGACGTGCCCGCGAGCCACCACGGCATCGAACGATCGGAAAGGAAGTACTCTTCAGTGGATCGCCCGGCGCGGCGCGCGTAGTAAAGACCGATCACCAACGATACTGCGAAGTAAAGGGCAATGATTACCCAGTCGATTGTAACGAGCTTCACGGTGTTTGTTCTCCAATCGTCGGATCGCCAGCAAAGTAGAAGAGCACCACTTCAATCGTGTGAACATCAGGCAGGCAACTCAGAACGGCTGTTATCTCAAGGCATGAACGCGTTTCTGTCAAGTCAGAAAGTGCTCCGCTAGCTAAAACAGCATCTCCAAGTTAGGATGATGGGCAGATTACACATATGGATACGCACGCGTTAGTTGCGGCTCTCGCAATCATCGGCATCGTGATTGTTGTGTCGGCACTGCTGTCGGGGCTTGTCGAGAAAACCGGTCTGCCACATGTGGCGGTCTTTCTCTGCATCGGAGCTTCGCTCGGGCCTGCCGGACTCGGCGTCTTCAACACGACACTCGAGTCGACGGCGCTCCGCGTGGTGGCCACACTGAGCTTGACGCTCGTTCTCTTCACTGACGCCGTAACGCTCAGCATGGCGGAAGTAAAGCGTAATGCCGGGTTGGCGTTTCGCATGCTTGGGCCAGGCACGATCCTGTGCGCTGCACTGATGGCGGTTGCCGCATGGTGGCTGCTGCAGATTCCACCGGCGTCCGCGGCTATCCTGGGCGCTGCTCTCGCTTCAACTGATCCCGTATTACTTCGTGGATTAGTGAGCCGTCGTGACATTCCAAGCGAAGCCCGCCAGGCGCTACGGCTCGAGAGTGGCCTCAACGACGTGGTGCTGCTCCCGATCGTTGCAGTAGCGATCGTATTCAGTGGAGCCGAACACATTGATTCGAGCGGTTTCGGTAAGCTCGCCTTTGGCTTCTTTATTCTCGGACCAGGCGCGGGCATCGCCATCGGTTTGCTTGCCGTGTCGGCGCTCGACTTGATCCGCCAACGCACCGGCGTGCGTCGTGACTACGAATCGCTTTACTCGCTTGGCGTGGCGTTCACTGCGTATGCGGCTGCCGAGGCAGTACACGGCAGTGGTTTTCTCGCTGCGTTCGCGGCGGGTTTGACGATTGCGGCGCTCGACGTCGAACTGTGCGACTGCTTCATCGAGTATGGCGGTGTAACTGCGGAGATGTTGTTGCTGTTCACGTTCGTAATCCTCGGCAGTTCGCTGATCTGGACGGGTTTTAACGAACTCAACGGCGCGACCATCGCGTTCGCAGCTTTCTCCGTGTTGATCCGTGTCCCGATTTATCTCCTGTCATTGCTTGGCTCGAAGGTCAATCGACGTGGCAGGCTGCTGATCGCGTGGTTTGGACCAAGCGGGCTGAGTTCGTTGCTGCTGGTGTTGCTGGCAGTGTTTGCAGGTGTCCCCGGCAGCGACCGGCTGTTCGCCATCTGCTCTTTGATCGTGCTGCTATCGATCGTGATCCACGGCACGTCGCCGATGTTGCTGGCACGGTTTACGAAGCAACACGAAGCCCCACTCGAGCCGTCACAGCCGCAACGCGAGCCATCACAGCCTCAACAGGAGCCGTCACAGCTTCAACGCGAGAAGTCGCTGCCAGTCATCGACTCATCGCAACCAGTGGGTAAGCAGTCGATCACGCTGGACGAACTGGATCAGCTCGAGAAATCCGGAGAGAAAGTGATTCTTCTGGACGTGCGCACTGAGCGAAGCCGCAGCACAAGCACCTCCCAGGCAAAAG
This sequence comes from Pyrinomonadaceae bacterium, assembly GCA_035761985.1. GTDB lineage: Bacteria > Acidobacteriota > Blastocatellia > Pyrinomonadales > Pyrinomonadaceae > PSRF01. Next base: position 16,880 of record DASTQB010000371.1, on the reverse strand, counting down.
GATCGGTGCGCATGCCGCCGGAAAACGTGGTCGCACAAGCTCGTGAGTTTAATCTTCCAAAGGACGCGTGGCTTATTGCCTACTGTGCTTGACCAAACGAAGCTACCAGCGCCCGGGTGGCGCAGGAACTTCGACAGGCAGAATGGACCAAAGCGCGAGCGCTAATCGGAGGTTGGGACGCATGGCAAAAGGCAAACCGGCCCGTCGAAGAAATATCTGCGTGACGCGGCTGAAAGTGCTTTGCTTTATCTGTGTCATCTGCGTCATCTGTGGGTACATGTCTCTGCATGCCCAAACTCAGAACCGCCCGCGAGCACGCGACCTCGGAATCAACGTAGGCATACTGCCAACCGGATCGCTCAACGCCATCACCGACGTACCCGGCGTGCTCGTCGGTCATACAACGGTGAGTCGCGGCGAAAACATTCGCACCGGCGTCACGGCCATCCTCCCGCATGCTGGAAATCTGTTTCAGGAGAAAGTCCCGGGCGCTGTTTTCGTCGGCAACGGCTTTGGCAAACTTGCGGGTTCAACGCAGGTCAACGAGTTAGGCGAGATCGAAACACCGATACTCCTGACTTCAACGTTAAGCGTCCCGCGCGTAGCGGATTTCGTGATGGACTACATGCTCGCGCTGCCCGGAAACGAGAAGGTCCAGTCGATCAATCCGCTTGTGGCCGAAACAAACGACGGCTTTCTCAACGACATCCGCGGCCGCCACATCGAGCGCGACCACGTCTTCAAGGCAATCAAGGAAGCGAAGGGCGGCGCCGTCGACGAAGGCTGTGTGGGCGCAGGCACGGGCACGGTCGCCTTCGGATTCAAAGCCGGCATCGGTACTGCTTCACGCAAACTGCCGGCGCGTCTCGGCGGCTTCACTGTCGGCGTGCTGGTGCAATCAAACTTCGGTGGCGTTCTGACGATCAATGGCGCTCCGGTAGGACGCGAGCTGGGCCGGTACTATTTAAAGGACGTGCTCGAACAAGCATCGCCTCCGCAGGAACGAGGTGCGGACGGCTCAATCATCATGGTGATTGCAACCGATGCTCCGCTCGACGCCAGGAACCTGGACCGTCTCGCAGCCCGCGCCATGATGGGCCTTGCGCGAACCGGCGCCGCGGGGACCAACGGCAGCGGCGACTATGCCATAGCCTTCTCAACAGCAGCCGAGGTCCGGATCAGACCTCTCAACGAGTCGGACCGAAGCGTTCCTCGCAACGTTAAAACACTCGCAAACGATGCTATGTCACCACTCTTCCTGGCCGTGATTGAGGCCACCGAAGAAGCGATCTACAACTCACTCTTTCGGGCCACCACCATTACCGGAAACGGCCGAACGGTCGAGGCGTTGCCATTGGACCGTACGGTCGAAATCCTTCGAAAGCATGGTCTAACTTCGCCTCAGCGCTAAGTTCCACTATCACGACAAGTTCACGGTGGTCTAACCTTTTCATATTGAAGAGAAAACTGTTTGACACTCGCATTCTCGCTGCATAGAATCCATCACGAACCCCCACAACTTAGATCATGAAGGAGAGTCAAAGGTGGCGACGACTAAACTCAACGTACGTATTAACCGAAAGAGACCGGAGTCAATGACCCGGCAGATTCGGGAACAACTAAATGCGCTCATCGATACAGGAGCACTGGCAGTGGGAACGTTTCTTCCGAGCGAACGCGAACTCGCCGAGTCGCTGAACGTGGCACGCAATGTTGTTCGCGGAGCTTACGAACAGCTCATGGATGCGGGTAAGCTGGTCAGCGAAGGCCGCAAAGGAAGAACGGTCTCAAGGTCCGGAGGCGGTGGGACCAAGAAGCGATCGACCAAATCGTCCTCGGGCAAAGCGTCTTCCGGTAAGGCTTCGAAGAGCAAAGCGCGCAAGAAGTAAGTGGTTCATTCTCGCGCCTACGTGATTCCCCCTTTATTACTTCCGCGCTTGCTCACATGAACCGAGTTACTCACTCGCCGTCGGGGTTTCTTTGCCGAGCGCGATGATCTCATTCCTGATCGCTTTTCGTTCAGCGAGTAGTCGAACAAAGAAGCGTCTTCTCACCAGGAAGAACGTTAGCACTCGAACTCCGGCCATTGACTCGTCAAGCTCTTCAAAAAACACAATCGCGACATAACCGCAAAACGGAATCACCACAAGCGCGAGCAACGCGGCGCTCCAGTGAATGTAGACGTAGATCAAAATTGCTACGAGCAGCCACGTGAGTGGAAACAGCAGCATCGCTGAGATGATCTTGACTGTTGAGGTTATGTCGTCAGAGTCTCGCGAGATCCTCTTCGCGAGAAAGCCGCCGAGCCTGTAAGCGGGATAGTGTGCGATCGTACCCACGATTGCTGGTCCAAGCATCAGCAGAAACAGGATCGAACGTTTGATGATGCTGCGGAATACCCGGAGCGTCGAACCCGGCGGTGATAACTCCTCGGGATCGACACCAGCCTGGTTCAGTTCCTCTTCGAATCGCATCATTCGCATTTCGAGCTTGCGGAGGCGTTCGGGTTGAAGGTCCTGAAGGACCGAATAAGCCTTGATGAAACGTTGCTGGAGTCGCAGCTCGTCTTTGAGACTGTCGGACGAGTTGTCGTATGACGCGGACGAGAAAATCCGTTCGGCGCGTGCCATCGTCTTCAACTCTTCTTCGTGCCGCGCGTCGAGTATCACTTCACGCAGAGCAGTTTCGATATGGTTGGACAGCTCGCGCACGGCTTCTCTCGGCGGTGTGCCATCGGGATCGAGAGTTACCGGTTCAACGTCGATCGGATTACCGAAGTAGAGTAGTGCATCGCTGCGAAAGCTCGTTTTCGATGTGTAATAAAGCCCGGCAGGAACGATCTTCAGATTCGAGACTTCGCCGGTTGAGACGGCGGCCAGCGAGATCCGCGCTGCTCCGGTTTTGATCGGTCGCAAACCGGGTTCGTCGTGCGAAACGCCTTCCGGGCAGATGCCGATCGTTCCGCCGCGGGCCAGCAGCTTGCGCGCGGCGACAAAAGTCTCCTGGTTTTTGGTTACGTCTTCACCTTCGTCCTGTCGTCGATAGACCGGCAGCGAGTCGAGCTCCTTCACGAGGTAGCCGATGATTGGCATGCGAAAGAGCGGCGCTTTCGCGAGAAACGAAACACGTCGCGGCGCGAGACAGAGCAGAAACACTGGATCGACAAGCGCGTTTGGATGATTAAGGACGAAGATCACCGGCGTGTCGCGCGGAACGTGTTCGATACCCGTGACCTCGATGCGGCGGAAGTAAATCCGCAGCGCGAGTCTTAGGAGCGCAACAATGACGTGTCTGATCATGCTGATCCGTGGTTTCCCGCGCTGATCTGTGGCTCATTGCCGCGGTTTGATGCAATAATACTCACGCTTTCCCACTTGATTCAAAATTCATTTGCCCGAGGAAGATCATGAAGCGTTTTGTTGCTGTCGTTGCTGTCCTGGTAGTTGGGCTGTGCACTCTCGCTGCGGCCCAAACTCGCACCTACACCATTGACGACCTGATGAAGGTTCGTCGCGTTGGAGATCCGCGGATTTCGCCTGACGGTAAGCAGGTGGCATTCACGATTGGCGACGTCAATTTCGACGCGAATCGCATCGTAACGCAGATCTACGTGACATCGATCGACGGCGGTTCGATGAAGCAGTTGACGACCGGCGATCGTTCGTCGTCGTCTCCACGCTGGTCGCCCGATGGTAAGAAGATCGCATTCACGACGGGCGGACAGATCTGGGTGATGGACGCCGACGGCGACGACAAGGAACAGGTCACGAAGATCTCGACGGGCGCGGGCGGGCCAGTCTGGTCGCCTGACGGAAAGTGGATCGCGTTCACGTCTGAAGTCTATCCCGACTGCAAGGACGACGAGTGTAACAAGAAGCGCGACGAGCAGGCAGCGGCGAGCAAGGTCAAGGCCCACATCGTTACTCGTCTGCTTTACAAGCACTGGGACGAATGGCGCGACATCAAACGCACGCACGTGTTCGTGGTGTCGAGTGACGGTGGCACAGCACGCCAGCTCACATCGGGCGACTTCGATTCGCCGCCTTATGCAGCGGCGAGCGGCGTTGATTACGCGTTCTCTCCTGACTCTTCCGAGATCGCGTTCCTGCGCAATCCGGATAAGGTCGAGGCGATTTCTACCAACAGCGATATTTACGTGATGCCGTTGTCGGGCGGCGCGCCGAAGAACATCACGGTGCGCAATCGCGGTTACGATGCTGGTCCAATCTACACGCGCGATGGAAAGTTTATCCTTTACCGATCACAGGCAACGCCGGGTTTTGAAGCAGATCGCTGGCGGGTGATGGCTTACAACCGCGCGACCGGAACGAGTGTTGAGCTGACGAAGAACTTCGATCTTCAGGTTGATGAGATGGTCCTTTCGCCTGACGGGCAGCACATCTACTTCATCGCCGGAGATCGTGGGAAGCATCCGATCTTTCGCATTCCGTCGGCGGGTGGAGTACCGCAGAAGATCGTGTCTGACGTCTTTGCCACGAATCTGCACATCACGTCTGACGGCAAGGCGCTCGTGTTTGCTTCGAGCTCAATGCACGCACCGGCGGAGGTCTTTACGGCTAATGTCGATGGCAGTGGGTTGAAGGCTTTGACTTCCGTGAACACGCAGTTGATCAGTCGGGCAAATTTCAAACCCGCCGAGGAAGTTGAATGGGCGGGCGCGCTTGGTAAGAAGATCCACGGCTACATCATCAAGCCGAATAACTTCGACGCGAGCCGCAAGTATCCACTCGTGGTACTGATTCACGGTGGACCACAGAGCGCATGGAACGACAACTGGGGATTTCGCTGGAACCCGCAAGTGTTCGCGAATGCCGGTTACGTGGTGTTTGCGCCGAACCCGCGTGGCTCGACTGGTTATGGGCAGCAGTTTGTAAACGAGATCAGCGGCGACTGGGGCGGGAAAGTTTATACAGACATCATGAACGGCGTTGCCGACGTGCTACGTCGCAACACGTTCATTGACAGAAGCCGCATTGGAGCTGCGGGCGCGAGTTATGGCGGTTACATGGTCAACTGGATTCTCGGACACAACAACGATCCGCGGTTCCGGTTCAAGGTGCTCGTCTCGCATGACGGTGTTTACAATCTCGAGAGCATGTACGCGACGACCGAAGAACTTTGGTTTCCGGAGTGGGAGTTCAAAGGGACGCCATGGACCAACCCGGCGATGTACAGCCGCTGGTCGCCGCACAAGTTTGTAAACAACTTCAACACTCCGATCCTGATCATTCACGGCGAACTGGATTATCGAGTGCCTGTCGGCGAGGGCATGCAGTTGTTCACGGCTGTGCAGCGCAAAGGCATCGACTCGAAGATTCTAATCTTCCCCGACGAAGGCCACTGGGTCCTGAAACCCCAGAACTCCCATCTGTGGTTCAACACCGTACTCGACTGGCTGGACAAATACCTCCAGCCAAACGGCGCCACGGATTAAATCGGAAGAGAGAAATTGAAATGACAATTGAACAAGTTGAGATAGAAGCACTAAAACTCGACCCCAAAGCACGCGCCGAACTCGCGGAGAAACTTCTCAAGAGTCTTGACGATCTTTCTCAGGACGAGATCGAGCGCCTTTGGGCCGAAGAAGCAAGCAGGCGCGACGCCGAACTAGACGCCGGCGCTGCGTCGATGCGTGACGCGGAGGATGTATTTAGGGAAGCACGAAACCGTATCTTATGAACAAACCAGTCAGCTTTCATGAGCTTGCTGAATTGGAGTTGTATGACGCGATTGTTTACTTCGAGAATAAACGGGAGGGATTAGGTCTCCGCTTTCTCTCGGCGGTACGAGATGCCGTAGCGCACATTCAACAACATCCACAAGCCTCACCAATCATTATGGAAGATATCCGGTGCAAATTGCTGAGGAGATTTCCTTATAGCATTATGTTCTCCATCAGACCGGATCGCATTCGAATTCTCGCCCTCGCCAGTCAGCAACGAAGACCGTTTTACTGGCAAGCCCGCAGATGAGTTGCGATCATTCGGGGCGGTCCGGGGGTGGGGCGACGGCGACGAAGTCTTCGACGAATCGACGGCCGTAGTTATCGAGTAATTCGTTGACGCGCTCCAGACGTGGGGAGCGGACGATCAGGCCGGCGTGGTGTCGCTTCTTTACGCGATAGACGATCTCTTCGTCCGCATACGCTGAGGTGTCGGGATCTTCCTGTTTCGCGAGTGAAAGAATTATTCCTGCATACTCTTTCCGCGGCGGCGTGATTTTTGCTGGTGGTTTTCCTTCAGCGATCTCCAATCGCGCCCATTCGCGCCAGAGGTTTACGCCCGACGCAGCTTCGAGCACGTCTGCGATGTACGCGCCACCAACACGCGCCGCGATCTCGAGAAAATAAAACTTTCCGTCAGCATCACTCTTGATGAACTCGGCGTGCGTCGCGCCACGTTCCAGACGGAGCGCGCGAATCAACTGCTTGTTGATATTGAGCAGCGTCTTCTCGTCAGCCGATCCTCGCGGAAGTGTGCGCGAGATGTAAGCGCCGCCCTGGTGGGCCACCTGCATCGGCGGGCGCCCGTACTGGTTCGTTCCGGCGAACACAACCTTGCCATCGCTGACTACAGAATCGACGTGAAACACCTCACCCGGAATAAAACGCGCCAGCACGTAATATGACGCACGCTCGCGCAGGTTAGGACGCTCGTTCATCTCGTCGATCGCGCGCCAGACATCCTGCGGCTCCTGCACCTTTCGAATTCCGATGGCAGAAACGTCCGAACGCGGCTTGATCACCCATGGACCAGGAACTCGTTCCATGTACTCACGCACCTCATCCACGTTGATTAGCGGAACGAACTCCGGCACGTTAATCCCGGCACGTTGGGTATGGACCGCCATGGACAACTTGTCGCGAAAGATCTTCGCGCGTGAACTGCTCAGCCCCGGCAAACACAAATGCTCACGCATGAGTGCCGCTGTGACGACGTCAAACTCCTCGAGCGCGATCACGCGATCGATCTTGAGTTTGCGTCCGAGGAACGCGAGGAGATCGATAAACAGTGGTGGTCCAGCGTCGTTTGGAACTGCGATCAGATCGTCGAGACTCTCGCGCGGCCAGTCTTCCCGCAGCATCTTTTCCTTCGTGATCAGGATTACGTTGCAGCCATGTTCTTTACATTCACGAATGAAATCAGCGCCTTTGAAATAGGTGGCGAGGCAGATGATATTCAGGGGGCAATTTAGGGTTTGCGACATTTCGTTTCTCTTTTTAGCGCGAGTTTAATTAGAATCACATCCTGAACAATCTGTAAATCCTGAAAATTCTGTTCATCCTGTACCATGATAATCAAAGGCCCGTACCCGGACGTTTCGATCCCCAAAACTGCACTTACTCCCTTCGTACTGCACAGAGCAAAGGAACTCGGCGACAAACCTGCGCTCATCGACGGTTCAACCGGCAGGACCATGAGCTACACGCAGCTCGCCGAGTTGATCAGTATCGCAGCCTACAATCTCGCGCAACGCGGGTTCAAGAAACGGGAGGTGTTTGGGATTCTTAGTCCAAACTGTCCGGAGTATGCCATCGCATTTCATGCGATTGCGACTTTAGGCGGAATCGTCACGCCGATCAATCCACTCTACACGCGGCCGGAGATTGCGCATCAACTCAAAGATTCAGGCGCGCGTTTTCTCGTAACAGTGCCGGGCTGCATTGAGAAAGCAGCCGAAGCCGCGCAAGACGCGGGCATTGAAGAACTATTCGTGTTTGGCTCAGCGCCCGGCACAACGTCATTCGACACACTGCTCGTCGACAACGGTCGCGCAGAGCAAGTCGAAATCGATCCGATGAGAGATCTGGTTTCGCTTCCGTATTCGAGTGGCACGACGGGTTTGCCGAAAGGCGTGATGCTCACGCACCACAATCTCGTTGCGAACATCCGCCAGATGGAAGGGCTCTGCTATTTCCAGGAGAACGACACACTGATCTGCGTGCTGCCCCTGTTTCATATTTACGGGCTGGTCGTGGTCCTGAACATGGGCCTTTATACGGGCGCGACGATCGTGACGATGCCACGTTTCGATCTGGAATCGTTCCTCAAAGCAGTGCAGGATTACGAAGTGACGTTGGCCCATCTCGTGCCGCCGATCGTGCTCGCGCTGAGTAAGCATCCGATCGTCGACAACTACAATTTGCCAAAACTCAGGACCATCTTTTCCGGCGCCGCGCCACTCGGCGAAGACCTGACGCTCGCGTGTATGGACCGTCTCGGCGTCACGGTTCGACAGGGGTACGGGATGACTGAGACGAGCCCGGTTACGCATTCATCACCGGCGCCGCCACTGCCGCTGAAGTTTGGATCTGTTGGCGTGCCTGCGCCGAATACTGAGTGCAAGATCGTCGATCTCGAAACGGGTGAGCCACTTGGTCCAAACGAGCGTGGCGAGGTTTGTGTGCGTGGCCCACAGATCATGACAGGCTATCTCAACAATCCGGAGGCGACTGCACAGACGATCGACGCTGAGAGTTGGCTTCACACGGGCGACATCGGTTACGCCGATGAAGATGGGCATTTCTACATAGTCGATCGGGCGAAGGAGTTGATTAAGTACAAGGGTTTTCAGGTGCCGCCTGCGGAACTCGAAGCAGTGCTGCTCACGCATCCGAGTATCGCGGATGCGGCAGTGATTCCTTATCCTGATGAAGAAGCGGGTGAAGTGCCGAAGGGCGTGATCGTGCTGAAGGAGCCGGTCGAGGCTCAAACGATTCTCGAATTCGTAGCGGAGCGAGTCGCGCCGCACAAGCGCATCCGGCATATCGAATTCGTCGAAAAGATACCGAAATCGCCGTCAGGAAAGATCCTGCGCCGGGTTCTGGTGGATATGGAGAAGGCGAAGGCCCAATGAGCCCGCAATCGTCTTCAGAATAGTGACGGCGGAGCTTACAGGCTTGAGTGCCTTTCGAACAGCATGAAGGGCATCCGGCAACGTTGGTGGATTCTGCGAAGATAGCTTAATTCGGACGTGAGAGAGGACGAAACTCCTCGCTTATAGTGTTCTCAATGTACACAATTCGCTTAGCTTCATCGCAATCGGCAAACTGCGGATTGCCATACCTATAGGTTCTATACTTTGCTGTGCGATGACTTCGACGACAAATCCACCGCCATCAAGAACGCCGGGAGTACATTTTGTTTCGTCACTGTCCGGAAGGATCAGCATTCCTGCCTCCGTAAGTCGTTTCCAAAGAGTGTCCCAGCCTGATCTCGGCAACCCTAGAACTTCCTGTTTCACCAAAGAGGGCCAACGATCGTTTACTTGACGAATTCCGTGGGCAGACCACGCATTTGAGGAGCGCCGGATTATAAAGCCATTGATAGTGTCAGGACGAGGTATATGGAACGAATGTCATTCGCGTCCGCAGAGGATCCTAATAAACGCACGACATCGGTCCTTGTTGACTGCAACGGAACGATTCCGCGCCAGTCGCGTGCCTCACAATTTGTCCCGATCATTTAAGTGCCTACGATACAAAAGAGATAATGTTGAATTCTCATCATCTTTTTACTTCGACGCGGGACACGCGTGGAATGCGTGGTCAACGCGTACTAGTTGGCCCAGACTGTTGTGAGTCATGGTTTGAATCAGACCCTGTGCTTGGCCTCCCGAGACCGATACTCCAGGATTCATTTGCAGCACTTATCACAACCGACAAAAACAGTCGAAGAAACAGGATAGAGATTGTATGTCTGCTGATTGAAACATGCTCCCTTCCAGTTGCTCCAACGCTCAGAGTCATTTGCGATCGATTGAGGGTTTGACTCGTAGACTAATAAGACGAGGAATTACTGCAGACAAAATCATGGATATCACTGCTGAGTAGAACGCAGTGTTGATAAGCGAGTCCGTTCCTGGCGGTATAGAGTGGAAGTTGTCGGATGCGCTAACGAACAACAGCACACCGTTGACCATGAGTTCAATGAAGATCCCGGGCCAGAGAACAAGCTCGCCTCCCTGCTGGTACAGCAGATGAGCCCATGCGCTAGTGGAGGCGATAGCAGATACTTAGTTCGGTGAACACCCAACCACGCTCGGATGCTTCGGAATGTTGAATTCGACTGGACGAGAAATCAGAGATTGCGTCCAGAGGTGCCCATGACCGCGCCAGCGGTCACGCAACTTCGCTCCGACATTCTGCGCCGCTGGCCAGGTCTGCACTCTGATCTGGAGAACATGACGCCCCGGGCGCAACAGATCGGGGTCTTTGTCTTTACCGTTGAATATGAAAGGGAGGTGTGCGTTCGTAGTAACTTCGTACGAGGCGGACGGTTCTAAAATCACAAATGTTTCTTCATCAGGCGCTTCCCCGTCGCGAAATTCGGGGGCGCTAACCGGACTTTGCATTGGGGAGTACTTCTGCTCATGCTTCTCTGCATCTGCATCACTGATAGTCTTGCTGATGAAGTACGTCATTATTGTATTGCTCTCTCGATAGAGAATTACAGGCTGGTCTCCGCTGTTAAAATATCGTAAGCGCAACTGTAGACGAAGGTAGTCACTACTGCAGAACTTCGCGTCTGTGATGTCAGTAGTAAGCTGTAATTGACTAGTCGGTTTCGACTGGCCCAGGAAAATGATCGGACAGCCCAGATAGGCTATCATTAGACACAGCAAGCTAGTCTTTTTCATGAGTGCTCCTTACAAAATTATTCCTTAAAACATGCGTCATACACCCTTTGGTTATTCCTCTTGGTGACCGCGTCGGGATCCTTGGCTTTAAATGAATCATCTTCTAGCTTGCCCGTGCGATGTCCTAGTTCATGCGCCAGAATGAATGCTGCGGACTCAATGTCGTCCAAACCGTAGTAGTTAACGTTCACAGCAACCATGCCCGGCCTTCCCATAACCGGGAGCGTTCCATCGTTTGCCATAAACCTACCATCAGAGTTGATAGTGATGTTTTTCCCTCTCGTGACTGCGTCGATTAAAGGGGGGTTAGGTGCAATCGTGCGTCCATCTAAAGAGATAGGTCCCCCCATCGATTGAAAGGCTATCTTAGATTCCTTAAGCTTCTTCAGCGCATTTTTCAGACCTCCGAAAAGCTTTGCACATGGATTGTCTCCGTTATTAGCGCCGAGCCGGTTCATCAGGTCGTTCTTTGCATCAGCCAATCTGTCGTCGGGCTTCTGCTGCTCCTCCTTGCCGGATCCTATCTTACCGCCCTGCCGGGTGCCGGGTTTGAGTTGATAGTGAACTACCTCACGTCCCCTCGTCCCTTCGGCTCCCTGCGTTACATAGTCCACCACTGGTTCGTAGTTCCGCCGCTTTTCTGATTCGACCCAAGTCATGCCTAAGGCGAATTTAACACCCAGACTCAGTTGAAACTCTCGCAGCGTCCGCAATCGATCGTAGCCACCATCCGCAGGGCCATTACCATCCCCGAAGTAATTATTTAGAAAGGCATCTTCATAGAGTTGCATACCTAACTCAGCCTCAATCGTCGCGCCTCCCTGCATTTCCAGATATGAAGGAGAACGGGTCGGAGGAGGTGGCGGCTCGTTAGGTAAGATAACCGGGGCTTCAATTCCCGTTTCGCGGCCGTGCGCGTCGACTTCAGTGCGAATAGACTCGTAGCTATTCGGGTAGACAGCAATCCAGCTATCCGTTTGTGGGTTACGATGTTGCCAGCTGAGAGTGTTGTAACCGACAACAGTCGACAGCTCAAGCAAACGCTCCCCACCCGCATAGACATACTGCTTATGTCCGAGGTCATTGAGTTCCCCCACCACATACCCACCTAAGACAGTTGACCGCAGGTAATAGGTGACCTCAGTAAAACTGCTGATTGAGGGTTGTGGTACACCTTCAATCCACATCTCACTTCGAGTGGTTAAAGTGTTCGTAGCCGGCTGTCCGGCTCCGTCATACGTCACCGCGCGTTCCTCAGCCGGCATTTCAGGATGGCCCGTGTCTCCCCCACCGACGGTGCCAGCCGTGGCGAGCACCCGGTGCCCGGCAGCATCAAAAACGTGACTCCCTTGGGCGTCGGCTATCACATTACCAGCAGCGTCATACCCCAAATCGAGGCGACGATTGTTTGTGAAAGAGAACGTCTCACCAGACATCTGACGCTGCCAGATACGACCAGTCTCACGAATCTGCTGGTTGAAGGCGTTATACGTGAAGCTCTGGCGGAAGGCGCTATCCGGGGTGGGAGTTGCCACTGGGAGACCACGCGCTTCACGACCTGAATAAGCTTCTGTCATTCGCCCGACATGATCGTAGGCATATGCCTTATCGAAACGATCGTTAGCAGTATCGGACACCATCCGCGTACTGCCGTCTGCGTAGTATTGATAATTCCACGTGTAGGACGAAGCACCAGCGGTCAGGGTATACGAGGTGGGCTGCAGATTTGGATTGTAAGAAAAATTCGTCTGGCTCGAGCTTCCGGTATTCATCTGCTTGAGATCATTCCAGGCCCGGTAGACTGCATTTGAGAGCAAGCTGGTTACAGGAACTTGTGCGTTCGGACCCGTGTAGGTATAACCCGAACCCGTCAGAGTGGTCAGTCGTCCCACTGCGTCATATCCGTAGGTGAGGCTGGTTCCAAACGGGCTGGGAAGTGCCAAAGAAGTCATCTGGCCAATGAGATTATAGGCGTAGCTGAGAGTGAAAGTTGTGGCTTGAAGCGGTCCGGCAAAGTTCCGTTTTTCCGAACTCAGCTGTGACAGCGAGTTGTACTGGTAAGTCGTGGTGCCGGTACCATCAGTCATTGAGGTCCTATTCCCGGCAGCGTCGTAAGCAAAGCTTTGCGCTGCCACGGGAGTAACATAATTGAAAGGTGCAGGTATGCTGCTAACATCGCAGGTAATTTGGGTGGGCAGATGTCGACTGTTATAGGTGTAGTTGGTTCTTGCACCACGCGGATCGACGATGTACGAGATCGTATCGTCGGCATTGTAATTGAAGGTTGTGTGATCGCTTATCACGTTGTTGTTGCCGATGGCTTGCTGCTCTGGCCGGTGCTGAGTTTTCAAACGACCATAACCATCGTAAGTCATAGTCGTGTCCTGGTAAGTGCTGCTGCCTTCCACACCAGCGTACTGCCTGATTTGGGTTACCTGATCGCGCGCGTTGTAAGTGTTAACAACGGTGGAATAAGGTGAACCACCTTGCCAGTTGAGAATCTCAGTCTTCAAAGTGCGGCCCAGCACATCAGAATATATTTTCTGTTGGCGACGCTTCGCGACACCGCCATCTAGGGTGCCTTCGTCTGTGAGTGTCACCACTTCACCGCCGCCACACCCACAACCGGAGTATGAAGCGCTTTTCGTCGTCAAGTCAGGGTTAGTCGTGACAAGCGGCCGGCCCATCCAGTCGTAAGTCTGCTGCGTATAGTAGATGCCGTCCGCGTCATCACCGGTTGTGCCCCAGGAGCTGTTGACTTCGGTGGGATTCGACTGCAACCAAACCCGGCCCATTCGATCGTAGACCCTGTTGACCAGACTAAAACCACCCGTACTGCCCGGATGGTTACTCACCGCACCGATAACACGGCCCATTCCATCCGTGACCTGCACAGCGTACGCTTCATCAGCCACGTTATTCACACTGGTGTAACTGGCGGTAAATTCGGCGCCGTACCAGAAGCGCTTATAAGCACTGTTGTTTGTGGTCGTGATCCGTTCCAGTTGGCCCAGGCTGTTGTAAGTCATCGTTTGAATACGACCCTCGGGTTGGCCTGCCGGCGCCGGAGACTCCGTGCGGGTGATCGCGCCAAAGTCAAAGTTGTATTGCACCTGGGAGCTGAAGGTGCCGGCGTCGGTCAGCGTGGTGGGATACGCGAAAGTGTTCCGGCTCGCGCCGTCTGAAAAAGAATCTGTATAGGTGATGCTGCTCTGATGACCGCTCGCATCCGTGCTTGAGGCTGGTGCGCCGGTGATGTAGTAGTTCGTAAAGCTGGTGAGCCGCTTAGCCTGATTGTTGATGTCGTCGACGTCCCATCGTGACACCGAAGTAAGGTTGCCGCGCGAGGTGAATGATGTGCTGTATGAACCATCGTGCTGCGTGGCAGCGTTAGGCAGCCCCTGGAGTCGTGCAGGATCGTCGTAACTGTAAGTAGTCTTTGACAGGTACTGGCTGCCATTCGTTAACTGGACCTTCGAGATCAAACCGATGATACGCTGATTGAGATACGACTGGCTCAACTCATAATCAGTGAATCTTTGCCTGATCACTGTGCCGGCGTCCGCAGCATATTCGCGGACCTCAGAAGGCAGACCGTACTGCCGGTACTGGCTGTTGTCGTAATGAATCGTCGTACGGCGACGATTGTTGCCAGCATCATAAACATTGATTTCAGTAACCCGGGGATTAAGAGGATAGGTGAGTGACGGGTTATCCTGCGTCCAAACAGTGGCGGTCCATTTTTGCTTGACGCCTCCGGACCAGACTTGACTCAACACCGTCAACCCTTTCTGCCAGCCAGTGCCGTAGTACTGTTTGTAGATCGTGCCATCTGGTGCGGTCAGCACACACGCACCGTCAACATCCACGCTGTATTGCGTCGTCACCTGCGCAGGCACGTTGTTATAACCACTCCAGTTACGCGCTGACACACTGCTGCTCGACAAGCGCGGCACGTCGCCACTGGCGGTCTGGTACGTGAAGGTAGTGGCATTGCGCTCGAGCGTGCCGAAGTAGTTTCTTACCGCTGACACCTGCAACGAATTCGTGTACTCAAACGTGAAGTGCGAAGTGTCGTTCAATGCCACCTGCGTGATGATCGGCACATCGGTCCCGTTCGCGACCCCGATTACGGCGTCGTTGGAAAAGCCGTGCTGCATGTTGCGAGTGCTCCAGCCAAAACTCACCCACTGGTGCGACGGCTGACCGGCCCAGCTTTGTGTGATCGAGAGCAGGTTGTCATTACTGTCGTAATTGAAGGTTATGACCCGCCCGAGTGTATCGATGATCGTGGTGATATGACCTGGCGCATTGTAGTTCACCGTAATGTAATTGCCATTCCGGTCCTTGATCTGCGTGCAGCGATATTCATTGTTTGCTTCTACGAAAGTGAGTTGCGTGCCGTCCGTAGAACGCACGGTTAAGTTCCCAACATTTTCACTCAACTGCAGAAAGGATGAGTCCGCCGCTTCGTAGAGGGTTGACGAAACCTGCCGCAACTGAACCCGGTGGCCCGAAGGCGTAAGCAGCAAGTAGGAGTTTGTTGCAGTCTGCGCGTCGAACACTTTGCGCTGCACGGTGGGAAAGCCGAGACGAAAGCCCGGGCTGGGAAATCCGTTATCCTGGTCGAAATAGAAATATGGACCAGAACGTGTCCACACCATCGACGAATAGGAAAGCGTAAGCCCCAGGTTGAGACCATTGCGACCGGGTAAGCTTAGCAACGGCACAGTCCAGCTCGCATCCCGCGCCAGCATTCCGTTTCCAGGCTGGTTACGCGGATCGACCATCGCCGAAATCAATGATGAAGCGGTACTGCTACCCGCCCCACCGGGGACGATGTTCGCCATCAACGTCGTAAACTCACCCGACTCTTCAAACCCACGCCGCACGTACTCGCGCCCATGACTCGACACGAGTCCTTCCCACATGGCCCAGCCGCCGGCGTCCGGGTCACGCATCAAATAGGTTTTGTAAAGGTCATAGACATACCAGTGAGCATCGCGGTTGCGAGCGGCGTAACTGGCAGATTCGAACACCGTCCTGCCCATTTCAATGGCGGCGAGCTTTAGCGACGCTGCACCCACTCCATGTCCGGCACGCAACTGATAACTCCAGTAAGAATTCTCGTCGGCAGTTGCGCTTCGCAATAAAGCTACGTTGAAGAAGTTCTGAATAAACTGGCTATCTGAAATTGTCCACGTTGGAGCGAATCGCCCGCTCGCGTGAGCACGCCGTATGAGCTTCCCTTTCAGCTGTGATTGTCGATTACGATGCGCGGACCCGTTAGTGGCTAGTTGGCCCACTTGACCCGGCGTAAACGGCTCACCTACGCGTCGCCCGTCCCATGGTCTACCTTGATTCCTCCTGGCGCGTATGGTCGAAGGGATCGGCGCCGGCGGCTCGCGCTCAAGATTCGACTCGTTCTTGATTTCTTCGAGATCAGGAAACGTACCCTCAGGCCGGTTCGATCTCGCGCGCACCGGCTGTGGACCGTTCTGGCCCTGAGCTGCTCCGCTTACAAGCAACGAGGCACCAGGCAGAAGCAGAGAACTGCAAATTGTTAAGGGTAGAATGACACGGCGGGTCAGGCTCAGGGCGATTTTGTACATGAGGACTCCAGTCATGTGAGCAGTCAAGTGAGCGACTTCATGCGTCGTTAGGGGATGCGACACGAAATGGTTCGAATGTACCGCGAGGAAGACGTGAGCTCGGTTCTCTGGTTAGACACTCCTGCCAGATGATTGGGCCAGAGATTGGCAGAGTTCAAATCGCAATGACTTTACTACCGCATGCGCGCGAGGTCAATAATTGAAGGACATCTGCATACGACCTCTTGACAGCGTTGTACGCCGCGGAATAGAGTCGCCGACATCCAAACTGATCTGCCGCAACCCAGGCCCGGCTGGTCAGAACTCCACGTGGTCAAACGCTTTATCGGAGGTAATGACATGCATTTTCGTCGTTTACATTTGGCACTCGCTGTTCTTCTGCTAGCCGCTTTCCCGCTCTCCGCGCAGCCGCAAAAGGCCGCCGGCCCGTTCACCGAATGGGAAACGATTAGCCCCGAAGGCGAAGAATTCACCGTCTCCATGCCAAAGAACCCGACCACGGAGGAAACCACTTTTCCGTATCACAAGATGGAGCTTAAGGCGCGGTTGTATCTTGCGAAATCAACCAGCGGACCGGTGCTCGCGATCGCATCGTTGAGCGGCATCAAA
>DASTQB010000370.1:0-23665 GCA_035761985.1 Pyrinomonadaceae bacterium | reverse complement strand
CCATTCTTCAGGACCTGCTCGTAGTCCTGCTCTGTTCGGTTCCGATTGCTTACATCTTCAACCGGCTGCGACTGCCCACCATCGTTGGGTTCATGATCACCGGCGTTTTGATTGGACCTTACGGTCTGCGGTTGATCAGGGATGTTGAGGCGATTGAAGTTCTCGCGGAACTCGGCGTCGTGCTCCTGCTCTTTACCATCGGACTGGAGTTTTCGGTGCGACGAATTCTTGAGATGCAGCGGATGTTTCTGCTGGGCGGCGGCTTGCAAGTGACGCTCACGGTTCTGCTGGTCACTGCGCTCGCATACTTGTTCGGCCGAGGTTTCAACCAGGCCATCTTTTTCGGGTTCCTTTTTGCACTCTCGAGCACCGCGATCGTTCTCAAGAGCTACATCGATCGCGCAGAGATCGACGCGCCGCACGGCCGCGCCGCCGTCGGCATTTTGCTCTTTCAGGATCTGAGCATCGTTCCGATGATGCTGATGATCCCGGTGCTCAGCGGGAGAGAAGGAGGTTCGCCGGCACGTGTCGCTGTAACACTCGTCATCGCAATCGGAGCGATCGTCGTGATCTTTCTGATGGCGCGAATTATCGTTCCGTATCTTCTGCATCACATTGTTCGCCTACGCAGTCCGGAAGTGTTCATCATCTCCATCGTGGTTTTGAGTTTGGGAACTTCATGGCTGACTTCACAATTCGGGCTCTCGCTCGCTCTCGGAGCTTTCATCGCGGGCATCGTGCTTTCAGAGTCCGAATACAGCCATCAGATCGTCGCCGACATCCTTCCGTTTCGCGACGTATTCAACAGCCTCTTCTTCATCTCGATCGGGATGCTCCTTTCGTTTACTGCGCTCGCAGGTGACTTGGCGACCGTGCTCGGCTGGGTTGTGGTGTTGATTCTCGGGAAAATGCTGCTGATTCTCGCCCTGGTTCGTCTACTCAAACACTCGCTCAGAGTTTCAGTCATGACGGCCATCGGCCTCGCGCAGGTTGGAGAGTTCTCATTTGTACTAGCAAAGGCGGGAGTCGGTGAAGGACTGCTTTCGACGATCGACTACCAGCGTTTTCTCGGCGCTTCGATCATCTCGATGATCGCAACTCCGTTTTTGATCAAAGCTGCGCCGCGCATCGGTTATGCGCTGCAATCGAAGTTTGCCCCCAGTTCGTTGCTTGAGCCGTCAGTTGCCCCACTTGGACCAGGTGAACACGACAGGCGTGGTCACGTGGTCATCGTGGGCTTTGGACTAAACGGGCGCAACCTCGCAAAGGTATTGCGACGCACCGGAGTGGCGTACGTCGTGCTCGAACTGAACGCGGAAGCCGTTCGCAGTGCACGGAAGGAGGGCGAACCTGTAATCTACGGCGATGCGACACGGCGCGAAGTGCTGACACACGTCGGCATTGAATATGCGCGCATCGTTGTGCTCGCGATTTCAGATCCCGCGGCCACGCGACACACAGTCTCTCTGGCGCGCCAGCTAAATCCTGATATTCACATCATCGTGCGCACGCGGTACATGTCGGAGCTACAGGATCTGCGAGAACTCGGCGCCGACGAAGTGATTCCGGAAGAGTTTGAAACGAGCATCGAGATCTTCTCGCGCGTGTTGAAGGAGTATGGAATGGCGCGCAGCGTGATCCAGCGGCAGATCGACGCCGTGCGGAGCGAGGGTTACCAGATGTTTCGAGTACCTTCGTTGCCGATGGAAGGCGTCACTGAGATCGCCGATGCGTTGAGGTCCGCGGCCACTGAAACACTGCTCGTCGAACCCGACTCACCCGCAGTGGGCAAAACAATCGGGGAGTTGAGAATTAGGAAACGCACAGGGGTCTCAGTCATCGCAATCACCCGCGACGGGCAGGCCCAGATCAACCCCGGACCGGAGATGCGGCTCGAGCACGGCGACGTGCTTTTGCTACTCGGCGGGGCCGAGCAGATCGACCGGGCGATCGAGGAAGTATTCGGGTCGGCGGCTTGACACTCCCCGCCGCGATACCTATACTCCGTCACTTGCGCTACGGTCGTAAGCGCGAAAATGCGAGGTTTTTCGAAGTTTTTGGAGAGTTGAATGCCTAATCATAAATCAGCAGAGAAGCGCGTGCGTCAAAGCGAGAAGCGACGCGTCATCAATCGCAGCAACCGGACGAAGGTCAGAACGTTTATCAAGAAGATGCGTGCGGCCCTCGAATCGGGCAAGGGCGAAGACGTTCAGAACACGTTGCCGGTGACGATTTCGGTGATTGACAAGGCCGTGCAGAAGGGCGTGATGCACAAGAACGCAGCCGCGCGTTACAAATCGAGGCTGACAGTTCGCGCGAACCAAACGGCTAAGTAGCGCGTACTTAAATTTCAAACCCAACCGGGGCGGATCGAATTTCGATCCGCCCCGGTTTTTATTTTGGAAAGGAGTCGGCGATGGACCGGTACGAGTCAGAACATGAAATCGAGAATGTGGTGCGGGCGTTTGAGACGTGCGAGACGGGTAAGGACGATTTCAAACATCGCGATCACCTGGTGGTGGCGATTTGGTACCTGCACACGATGGACCAGGCGGCCGCGCTCGATCGGATGAGAACCGGGTTGCTACGGTTCCTGGAATTTCATGGCGTTGGGACGGGGGTTTATAGCGAGGCGATCACTGTGTATTGGATCGATAGGATTGCGCAGAGAATGCGCGCACTGGGGCCTGAAGTCTCCCTCGTTGAGAAGTGCAATCAGATAGTTGAAGCCGCGGATTTTCGCGGAAAGCCGCAGATTAACTAGCGAGTTCGCAGACGAGCAATTCGAGTTGGAGTCGAGGGGTGGCTTGCGAGGTTTTGATTGCGAGATCCGCGGCGGCGGTGAGTTGAATGCCACGCGCGATTTTCGCGGCGCTGCTGCGTTGCAGAGTCGAGATGTAAGCGTCGCGCTTGAATGGCGGCAATGAGATGTTGCGAAAGACTTCTTCACGGCCGCCGCGTGTGAGCAGGTGTTTGCCGAGGGCTAAGCGGTGATAGTTGCCGGCGATCAGCCCCACCAGCATCACCGGTTCGGCACCGTCCTCCAGGAGTCGATGAAGAGTTTGGAGAGCGCGTTTGCGATCGCCGGCGAGCAGGTGATCGCCGAGTTCGAAGTTTGACAGTTCACGTGAACGACCGATCAACTCGTCGACGAGATCGGCTGTGATGCGGCCTGTGTCGGCGGCTGCGGAGGCGAGCTTGTCGATTTCGTTGTAGAGGGTCTGCACGTCAGTGCCGACGAGGCGGATGATTTCGCTCAGCACCTGATCGTCGGCTGTGATCTTCAGCTCTTTCAAACGCGACTTGGCCCATGTTTTCGCTTCCGCGTCTTTCAATGGGCCGAATTCGACGACTGTGCAAACGTCGAGCAACACCTTGCTTGATTTCTTACGTTTGTCGAGCTCGTCAGCGGTGAAGATCATCACCGTCGACGGCACGGGATTCTGCAGGTAGCGAATCAGCAGATCTTCATCGGCTTCGCGGAGCCTGGCGAAGTCGCGAACACGCACCACGCGCATCTCCGACATCATCGGCAACTGCTCCGCAGCCGCCACGGCCGACTGCACCGAATCACTCAACAGGCTGAAACTCGATTCGTTGAAGTCGCGCAGGAGTGTTCCGTGAAGCGCGGCTTCGGTGATTGTTTTGGCCGCGGCCCGACGCAGGTAGATCTCCGTGCCGAGCAGCAGGTACAGCGGTCGCAGACCTTCGCGCAGGGAACGCTCGAGTTCAGTCCGGGAAAGTATTTTCATTTCTTCTGGATCTGGACCGCGTTGATGAGTGTCGACACGATGCTTTCGGCAAAACTGCGAGACATGCGAAGAATCGCTGGATCTTCTTCGTTAAAGAACGTACGTGGATCACTCGCAAACTCATACTCGCCGCGAAAGACGAAGTTCTGATTGTCGTAGAGGACACGATTCTCGGTTTGATCGCGCACGGTTACAGCAGCGGCGATCGTGACTTCGAAGATTCGCGCGCGGCCTTTATCGTCGAGCAAAACACCGCCGAAGTTGAAACTCTTGATGACGCCTTCGATCACGGCGTCGGCGCCCTCGCGGTCGCCCTGCACGCGCAACCCGCGGCCACGATGCACGAGCTCTCGCATCACGGCTTCAGTGAAACGCGATTCGACCTTGTAACGCAGCGCCTGGCTTTCCATTTGAAACGCCGGCACCGCGACGGTCTTGATTCGAGCCGGAAGCTGGTTCTTCGTCACCGGTTTGTAGCACTCAGCAAAACCGGTCACAAACCCAAGCATTATGATGAAGAGGGAGCCACGGATAAGTCTGGTCATCGGTGGAGGATTGTCTCCGTCCAATCAGATTTAATCAAGCTGAAACTAATGAGCGCCGTGATATTGTCAAATGACATTTCAACCTGGGAAGGATTGCGCTTAAATAAATAAGTCATTTACTTATAAATACTTAGGGTGCCAGCTGCCGTTTGCTAATGCCCATACTTTAAATAAGGTCATGCCCAAAATGGTATATATCGAGCAAATTTTCGAGACCCTCCTGCCTGCTCATCAGTCTTGATCAGCTTAGCGTCGTGGGTCGTTGCTATTATCTGAGAAATAATAGCAGTCTTCGATTCTGGTAAACGAAATCGTTCGCGTAGACTTTGATTCGTCATACGCTCGCCCATCACGAAGCGCAGAGCCGCATGTTGATAGCATGCGCGAATCCGGTCGTTTCGATCCATGTCCTCGAACGGTTTGGGCCCATAAATCACGACTTGAGTTCTTTCAAAGCCCGCACGAAAATCAGGAGCGGGTAACTGAAATACTTCTGCCGCGCTCACGACTTTGTCAATGCCGCTGCTCTTCTCTTCGCAGATACCAAATCTGCGGGACAAGTCCGCCAGGCGTTCGTTTCGAGACTGATATCCGTCTATGAACCTATTAACAGGAACGATTGGCTCACCCGGATTTGAGATTTCAACCCGGTTATCATATATCTCAATCATTGCTCCCATCCCTCGTTCATTGAATTCCTGATGAATAAGCATGTTAGCCACTAGCTCGCGTATGACAATTTCGGGGACTAGTTTTATTTCTTTACGTATGGCGTCAACAATAACCTCGTTTTGAGGAAGCTGACTCATTACAAATTTTACTAACCTTTGAAACCCAACTGCATATCCTCGTCTACCCGTCTCGTCGCGTTTTGTCTTGAGTTTCGAATTACCCGAATACACCACCACCCTGGGTGCTTTTCTGGCCAAGTCTGGAAAGTCTTCTAGTTGCTTAGCGAGTAGTAGTCCGCCGAGTCTACGAATTGCAAAACCGTCATCCGATGAATCGACGAGTCGCTCGGCTACGAGTCTGCCCATCACAGACTCCCGATCGC
Organism: Pyrinomonadaceae bacterium; assembly: GCA_035761985.1. Lineage (GTDB taxonomy): Bacteria > Acidobacteriota > Blastocatellia > Pyrinomonadales > Pyrinomonadaceae > PSRF01. The sequence continues at coordinate 18,314 of DASTQB010000370.1, read as the reverse complement.
TCGGATAGCCCAATCCTAAGAGTTCGAAAAAGGTTTGTGTATCGAGCAGGTCGATAATCTCCTGTGGGGTTAACCCGCTTTTACTGTGCTCTTCCAGCCAATCAGGCTTCCCTTCATCAAAAATCTTTCGAAGACGGTCCTCAGTCATGAACACAGTGCCGTCTGGAGACCGCATCGCATATGCCCCATCCAGCGCATATGCAGTGCCACGAGGACGCGAAGGAATGTGGAATATGAGAACGCGTCCGTCAGGATGCAGAACCTCCTCCACCTCGACGTGAAATCGCAACTTATCCAGAATCTTGCTTTGAATACCTTCGGGAGTGTGGAAGGCGTTTGTCCCAACGATCTTCCGCGGCACTTGATCGGTGACACCAAGGATCAGTTTGCCGCCACCTTCATTTGCTATCGCTACACAGTGCCAGAACAGCTTCTGATTGTCGTATTGGTTTTTGGCTTCCTTGAATTCAAGATGCTTACTCTCACGCGGTGCAGTTAACCACTGACCAAGTTGTTCCGGAGTCGTTGTCATCGCTGCACACGTTAGGCCCAGAGCAGCGCATCGGTCAAATGTGGCTCCACCGTGCGAGCAGCGGGTTAGCGCGCGTGTTCTATTGATCTTAAAACGCGAATTGTTTCGGCCGTGGCTTTGACGTCGTGGACGCGGACGATGTGGGCGCCGTGGAGAACGGCGGCTGTTATGGTCGCCATGGTGCCGTGGAGGCGGTCTTCGGGTGGCGCGGGTGTGCCGGATTCGTCTGCGAGTATGCGGCCGATGAATGATTTGCGCGAGGTGCCGATCAGGATTGGCAGGTCGGGGAAGGAGGTGATTAGCTGGTCGAGCTTTGCGATCAGTTCGAGGTTTTGGTCCTGGGTTTTTCCGAAGCCGATACCGGGATCGATCACGATCGACTCGCGCTTCACGCCGCGGCGCTCGGCCATGTTGACGCTTGCACGCAGGCTGCTGGTGACGTCGTGCATGATGTCGGCAGCTGGCGGCATGCGGTGCATCGTGGCGGGCGTGCCGCGAGAGTGCATCAGGACCAGGCCCGCGCTCGCCCTCGCGGCCGCGTCCGCGACGTAGAAGTCGAAGCGCAGCGCAGAGATGTCGTTGACGATAGCGGCGCCTGCGTCGAGTGCAGCGCGTGCGACTTCGGACTTGGTAGTGTCGACTGAGATCGGCGTGTTGACGCGTTTTGCCAGGGCTTCGATGACGGGAACGACGCGTTTGATCTCTTCTTCAGGTGAAACGGGCTCGCCGCCGGGGCGCGTAGACTCGCCGCCGACGTCGATGATGTCGGCGCCTTCCGTGATCATCTGTTCTGCGTGGGCGAGGGCGTTGTCGAGGGTGAAGAACTGGCCGCCGTCGCTGAAGCTATCAGGGGTGACATTAAGAATGCCCATGATGAGCGTTCGCTCACCGATGGGCAGAGTGCGGTCGCGAATGTGCCAGGCGCGGGTCATGGTAAATGAAAAGGGGCGGCCACTGAGTGCCGCCCCTAAAAAACGCCTTTGAAGTTCTTAGGCAGGTTGCGGGTTGCCGCCGGTTATCGGTGGCAGAATCGGCTTGAGCGGCTTCTGGGCCGGCTCCTTCAACTGCGGCCGCTCGTCGTCGTTACCGGAATCAACTGCCGGCGGATTCTCATCGAGCGGCAAGCCCGCGACAATCCGTCGAATCTCAACTCCATCCAACGACTCACGCTCCAGCAGGCACTCAGCCAAACGAATCATCGTGTCGCGATTCTCTTCGATAATCGCCTTGGCACGTTCAAACTGCGCCGTGACGATCTTCTTCACCTGCTCATCGATCTTGATGGCAGTGTCTTCAGAGAAATCTCGATGCTGTGCGATCTCGCGTCCGAGGAAGATCTGCTCTTCCTTCTTACCGAAGGTCAGCGGACCCATCTCAGACATGCCGTACTCGCAAACCATCGCGCGTGCGAGTTCAGTCGCGCGCTCGATGTCGTTTGAAGCACCCGTGGTGATGCTGCCGAGGAAGATATCTTCGGCAATGCGTCCACCCATCAGGATCGCGATCTGGCCGAGCAGGTATTCCTGGCTGTAGTTGTGACGATCGCCTTCAGGAAGCTGTTGCGTCACACCAAGCGCCATGCCTCTCGGAATGATGGTCACTTTGTGAACCGGATCGGCATTCGGCACTTTAAGACCGACGAGCGTGTGGCCCGCTTCGTGGTAAGCAGTGACGCGCTTCTCTTCGTTCGAGATCACCATGCTCTTGCGCTCTGCACCCATCAACACCTTGTCTTTGGCCAACTCGAAGTCGCCCATTGCGACGAGCTTCTTGTTGTAACGAGCAGCATTGAGAGCCGCTTCGTTAACGAGGTTGGCGAGATCCGCACCGGTGAATCCCGGAGTGCCTCGCGCGATGACGGAGATATCCACGTCTTCGCCGAGCGGAATCTTGCGAGTGTGAACTTTCAGGATGCCTTCGCGTCCGCGAACGTCAGGTCGCGAAACCACGACGCGACGGTCGAAACGGCCTGGTCGCAGCAACGCAGGATCGAGAACGTCCGGACGGTTCGTCGAAGCGATCAGGATCACGCCGTCGTTCGATTCAAACCCGTCCATCTCGACGAGCAACTGGTTCAACGTCTGTTCGCGTTCGTCGTGTCCACCACCGAGGCCTGCGCCACGATGACGGCCCACCGCATCGATTTCGTCGATGAAGATGATGCACGGCGCATTCTTCTTGCCCTGTTCGAACAAGTCGCGCACGCGCGAAGCGCCGACGCCCACGAACATCTCGACGAAGTCTGATCCGGAGATCGAGAAGAACGGAACGTTTGCTTCGCCTGCGATTGCACGGGCCAGCAAAGTCTTACCCGTTCCCGGCGGTCCCATCATCAGCACGCCCTTGGGAATGCGTCCACCGAGCTTTTGAAACTTCTGCGGTTCCTTGAGGAACTCGATAATCTCCTGTAGCTCTTCCTTCGCTTCTTCAACGCCGGCAACGTCTTTGAACGTCACGCGTTTCTGCTGGTTGTTCAGCAACTTGGCCCGCGACTTACCGAACGATAGGGCCTTGTTGCCTCCGGACTGCATCTGCCGGAGCATGAATATCCAGATTGCGATGATAAACAGGAGTGGAGCCCACGTTATGAGCATGGGCCATATATAACTGCTGCTTGATTCTTCTTCTACTTTAGCTACACGCGGTTTGCCGTTTACGACTTCGCTCGCCCTCTTGAGCATGTCGGCTTTTGCAAACTCGTTCGACAACGCCGCTCTATATTCTTTGTCGTTTATATCGATTGCTACAAGCTCGCTCTGCTTGACCGTCAACTGTTTGAGGTTGCCGCTCTGGATCATCGAATCCATCGCCGTAAGGTCAACCGTCTTGTAACTGCTGCCGCGCGGATTGACGAGCTTATACAGTAAAAGTGCCCCTGCGATTATCAGGAGCCAAAATACGATCTGTCTTGCTGTAGAACTCAAATTCATTAACGCCTCCGACCCCCGATAATACCTTATCAGGGCGTCTATTGTCGCTTGTTAGGCTTCGACGTGTTGCGTCGAGGTCAAGTCAAATAAAATGCCGTTACCTTTGATGCAAATCATCGACTAAGGTTCCCCAAATGCTTGCCACCGAGGACTATAAAGATTGACCGCGCCTTTTTCAATCGTTTTCAGACCCAAACTCAAGACGGTTGCGGTTGCGCCTGACGCGGCCCCCGCCGGGGAGTTCCACGATGCGCCCGCTGCCCCGCGCCTCCAGAAGCCTCTCGATCGCCGTCAGGTGAACCATTTCAAGCCGCCGCGTACTGCCCCTGGCTTCGGAAAGCCATTGCCGGAGTGCCCTGCGACGGAGCGCGGGCGGCGCTTCGGAAAGGACCTTTACGTCGAGCACAGGCGTTTTGGTTTCATTGTTTGCCAGCGAGGCGCGTTTTAGAAGTTGATCCGAATCCTTGAAGAGCACTGCGCCGTCTTCGCGTAACTGCGAAGCCGTGCGCGAGAGCGCTTCGACGATCTTGTTATTGAACGACTGCATGAGCGGCAGAAGCTGCTTGCGCACTTTAACGCGAGCGAAGCGCTGATCGTCGTTCATTTCGTCTGAAAGAAACGCTGTTTTTCGGATGCGGCAGTAGTTTTCAGTCTCGATGCGGCGTGCCCACAAGAGCGGGCGGACGAGTTTGATTGAACTGTCCTTGGCGAGTGGTCGCACGGCTTCCATTCCACCCAGGCCGGGACCGGCGCTGCCACGCATCAAGCGCATGAGAACAGTTTCGGCCTGATCGTCCATCGTGTGTGCAGTAAAGACGTAGTTTGCCGAGACTTTTTTCGCCGTCCGCAGCAGGAAGGCGTAACGTGCGTCTCGCGCCGCTTGCTCGAGGTTCTCGCTGTCGACGTCGGCTTTTTCTGCGACTCTGCTGCGGCCGGTGATGCTTTTGAACTCCAGCCGCGCGGCGAGATCAGCGACCCATTTGGCGTCTTTTGCGCTGGTTTTCCGGAGCTGGTGATCGAAATGGGCGACGCAGATGTTTATAAACAGCTTGTTCCGGGTTTTTAGTTCTTCGAGCGCGAGTAATAACCCCGTTGAATCCGCACCGCCGGAGACGGCCACCACGATGGTCTCGCCGGTGGTTGGCAGCCTGAGCCTCCGCCATTCGGTGAGCAGAAGGCGAGGCAATTGGTTGATCCTTTGGATTCTTGGGTTTGGTCGCATCGCGCTGATATAGGTCTTATAGGTCAAATAGGTCCTGTAGTCCTATCTTGCCACGAAGCCGCGACATTTTATTGAAACTATCGCGTCGTTTGTAGTTTAGAAGACTATCCGCTCTTAACAACCCGACAATCTGCGATCAGGGGGGAACCCGATGAGGACCGAAAAACAAATCCGGTTTAACGAGTGGCTGCTGGGGTCGACAATCTTGTGCCAATCGTGCGGGTGTCTTTGGCTCGTTCCCGTTGCTCAGAAGGAAGATAGCTATCTCTGCCGCCAGTGTGGCAGCCAGGTGAGTGCGAAAACGGCGCCTTTGGGCGGCGACCAGCCTAACAAACGTTCAAATAATCACTAACGCTTCGCCACAAACGAGAGGGCCGCGGTGTCTACCTTACAGCACCGAATACTGCCGTTTTCTCGCGTAGTTTCAAAAATTTGACCCTCCGTGGAGGAGCCCCATGAAGTATGTAATAGCGATTCTGCTCGTTTGTGCGTTCTACCCAGTTGCCGAAGTCAATCACTTCAGCCCGCAGGAAACAACCGTCAATCAGTGGCTTATCGAACCGCGAGCAAACGACGGCAAGCTACAGCTTTCACTCCGTATGCGCCGTGAGCGCGACGGCAATTCGTTCAGTAGCAATCACGTAGGGTTCGGGATCGCGCTCGAACAACTGACCGGACTGACGCGCGAGCAGATGATGTCGACGTCCGGCACGACCGTTAAATTCGAACTAAAGCGCGACGCCGGCACGTTTCACTTCGAAGGCTGGTTCAAAGAAGGCAACGGCTCCGGCCACTTCACTTTCACGCCAAACAGCTCCTTCGCAGCAGATCTCTCGCGCCAGGGCTTTACCGGCAACGCATCCGCCGACCAGCTCCAGTCACTCGCAATGAGCGACGTCGGATCAGCATTCATCAACGAACTAAAAGCGCAGGGCTACGACACCGCCAGCGTCGAACAACTCGTAAGAATGGGTAATCACGGCGTGAGGCTCGAATACCTCCAGGGCCTGAAATCCCTCGGTTATTCCGTGAAAACCACGGATCTTGTCGTGCGCATGAAAGACCACGGCGTCAGCCTCGCCTTCATAAAGGATCTGACGGCACTCGGTTACGCCAATCTCACCACCGACGAACTCGTCCGGGCCAAAGATCACGGCGTCACGCCGAAGTTCATCACCGAAATCGGCGAGCTCGGCTATAAAGGATTGCTCCTGGACGAACTCCGCCGCATGAAAGATCACGGCGTCAATCCGTCGTTCATCAAAGAACTGAAAGAGCTTGGCTACACCAATCTCACTCTCCAGCAGTTGGTGCGATTGAAAGACCACGGCGTCAACGCCAACTACATTCGCCGGATGAAAGAGAAAGGTTACGGCGACCTGACAATCGAAGAGTACATCCGCCTGAAAAACCGCGGTGAGCGCGAATAGGCCCACAGATTTCACAGATAGGCCACTATCAGTGTAATCTGTGGCATCTGTGTACCTGATACTTTCTGTTGAGGATTAGCAATGAAATTTAGACGATTTTTAGTGGCGCTCCTGCTGGCGCTTTTCAGTTTACAAACACTCGGTATTACCGCGCTGGCCGATGAAGGCATGTGGCCGTTCAACAACGTCCCGCGCGCTGAAATCAAGAAGAAATACGGTTTTGAAGTCACGGATGCATTCCTGAACAACTTGCGGCTCGCCTCCGTCCGCTTCAATAACGGCGGTTCCGGATCGTTCGTCTCGCCCAACGGCCTCGTCCTGACCAACTATCACATCGTCGAAGACATCGTCGCCGAAGTGAGCACACCGCAGAAGGACTACGCGAAGGAAGGTTTTGTCGCGAAGACTCGCGCCGACGAGATCAAGGCTCCGAGCCTCGAGCTCAACGTGCTGATGAGCATCGAAGACGTCACCTCGCGCGTGAACGGCGCCATCAAGGCCGGCTCAACCGACGCGGAGGCTTTTGCCGCGCGACGCGCTGAGATCTCGGCGATCGAAGCTGAATCGTTGAAAGCAACCGGAATGCGTTCCGACGTGGTCACGCTCTACCAGGGCGGCCAGTACAATCTTTATCGATACAAGAAATACACAGACGTTCGTCTCGTGTTTGTTCCCGAGTTTCAGGCTGCGTTCTTCGGCGGCGATCCTGACAACTTCAACTTCCCGCGCTTCAACATCGACATGGCGCTCGTTCGCGTTTACGAGAACGATCAACCCGTGAAGCCCGAGCACTATCTCAAGTGGTCCACGACCGGCGCGAAGGAAGGAAGTCTGGTTTTCGTCAGCGGTCATCCGGGTTCGACATCTCGTCTCAACACGGTTGCGCATCTCGAACAACTGCGCGACACAAGCATTCCGATCATCATTCGCATGCTCGAGCGTCGTGAAGCGATGCTCAAGAAATACATGTCGCTCGGCGAAGAGCAAACACGCCAGGCGCAGAGCGAACTCAACGGCATTCAAAACGCGTTGAAGGTCTATCGCGGACAGCTTGCCGGGTTGAAAGATCCCGCGTTGATTGCGCGCAAGCAGAAGGAAGAGGAAGCACTTCGCAAATCCATCGCCGCCAAACCGGAAAGCCAGAAGCAGTACGGCGAGGCGTGGGACACGATTGCAGCCGCACACAAGTCGTATCCGAGTTACATCCGCGAGCGCCGGATTTTCGAGCAGGCCGGTGGCTTTAACAGCACGCTGTTCAATTTCGCTCGCACGCTCGTGCGCATGGCGGCAGAGAATGAGAAGCCCAACGCGCAACGACTGCCCGAGTACACGGACGCTCGTCGTGCTTCACTCGAACTTGGCCTGTATTCGCCGGCTCCAATCCACGAAGACTTCGAGAAGTTGAAACTCGCGGATTCGCTCGCTTACATGGTGGAGCTTCTCGGCGCCGATAATGAACTCGTCAAACAAGTGCTTGCCGGAAAGACTCCGGAAGAACGCGCCAACGAGTTGATCTCAGGCACGAAGCTGAAGGATCCCGAGTATCGCAAAGAGGTCGCGAAAGGCGGCAAGGCTGCGATCGAAGCCTCGACCGATCCGATGCTCGTCGTCGCTCGCACGATCGATGCGAAAGCTCGCGAGGTTCGCAAGCGCTACGAAAGTGAAGTGACCGGCGTTGAACGGTCCAACTACGCGAAGATCGCTCGCGCACTCTTCGACACGAGAGGCACGAGTCTCTATCCGGATGCGACGTTCACGCTGCGCTTGTCATACGGAGCTGTTGAGGGCTACACGGAGAACGGTAAGAAAGTGCCGGCGTTCACGACGCTTGGTGGTCTGTATGCACGGTCTGAATCGTTCAAGCAGCAGTTTCCATACAACCTGCCGCCACGCTGGTGGGAAAAGAAGAAGGACGTCAACCTGAACACGCCGTTCAACTTCGTTTCGACGAACGACATCATCGGCGGCAACTCAGGTTCGCCGACGGTCAACCAGAACGGCGAAGTGGTCGGTCTGATCTTCGACGGCAACATTCAATCGCTCGTCGGCGATTTCATGTACGACGGTTCGATTAATCGAGCGATCTCTGTGGACTCGCGAGGCATGCTGGAGGTCTTGAGGAAGGTCTTCAATGCAAACGAGATCGCCGCGGAGCTTGTTGGCAGCAGCTCATCACAGTTGCGCTAACACAGATTACGCGGATTACGCTTTTTCCAAGCCCGCGTACTTCTCGACGAGCTTTTTCTGCCCGTAACCGGGAAAACTCACCGTCAACTTTGCTGACTCGCCTGCGCCCTCGCGGCGCAGGACGAGTCCGCGACCATACTTCGAATGCTTCACATACGAACCCGGAACGATCTCCGTCGTTGACCCGGACGCGGACGCGGATGCGGCTCTGGATGCAGACGATTGTGGTGGCTTTGCTTCCGGCGCCTGGCCCATCTGTCGATTGCGCTGTTTGAAAAACTCCGCGATCGAATCAACACTGTCGTAAGTCTTGCCCATGTATTTCTTCTTCTCTTTTCGGTACTCGCCGTGCTCGTAGTCGATCGCAGACGAACCATTGCGGAATGACAACCACGACTTGCCGAGACTCAGATCCTCGAGCAGCTCGGACGGCATCTCGTTTAGAAACGGCGAAGGTTCGGAAGCGAGCTCTTCGCCATACACGCGCCGCTTCATTGCGTGCGTGACGTACAGGTAACGTTCGGCGCGCGTCATCGCGACGTAAGCGAGACGCCGCTCTTCTTCCATCTCCGCGCGATCGGTTGCCGAGCGCGAATGCGGAAACAAACCCTCTTCGAGTCCGACGATAAAGACGAGCGGAAACTCAAGCCCTTTCGCCGAATGCACCGTCATCAACGTGACCGGCGCATCGCGTTTGTACTCGTCCTGATCGGAAACGAGTGCGGAGTGATCGATAAACTCGCGCAGTCCCTCGATGCCCTGATCGTTGTAGTCCATCGCTGCGTTGACGAGTTCCTGAAGGTTTTCCAGACGGCCCTCGGCCTCGTCAGTCTGTTCGCCACGTAACGAGTACTCGTAACCCGTATCGACGATCGCAGCGCGCACGATGTCTGACACTGGCTCTTTGCTGTCAGTGGTCTCGGCCATCGTGGCGAGCTTGTTGACAATGTGGCGAAAACCCTTGAGCGCGCTGATTGCTCGCGAGCCGAGGTTTTCCGGCTGCTCGATGATGATTCCGATCGCTTCCCAGAGCGTGACTTCGTTGTTTCTCGCACGCCGCTCGATCTCGTCGATCGTCTGTTTGCCGATGCCACGCGGTGGACTGTTGATGACACGTTGCAACGCGATCGAATCGTTTGGATTCAACGCGAGTTTCAGGTACGCGATGATGTCGCGCACTTCCATGCGCTCGTAAAACGAGAAGCCGCCGATGATGTTGTACTGCAAACCCGCGCGTCGCATCGCCTCTTCAAACACACGCGACTGCGAGTTGGTCCGGTAAAGCACCGCGGCACGGATATCAAACTCATCGCGACGATGTTCGACGATCTTGTGCGCGACCCAGCGTGCTTCGGCTTCCGCGTCGAGCGCCTGGTAATAACCGACACGCCCGCCGCGCGGATTCGAAGTCCAAAGCGTTTTACCTTTGCGTTCGAGATTGTTTTTTACGACCGCGCCGGCCACGTCGAGGATCGTCTGCGTGGAGCGATAGTTCTGCTCGAGCCGGATCACTTTCGTCTTCGGATAATGCTTTTCGAAATTCAGGATGTTGCTGATGTCCGCGCCGCGCCACTTGTAGATCGACTGATCTTCGTCGCCGACGACGCAGATGTTCTGAGACTTCTGCGTGATCAGGCTGATGAGCGCAAACTGAAGTGAGTTTGTGTCCTGGTATTCGTCGACGAGGATGTAGCGAAACTTGTTGTTGTACTTTTCCCGGATTTCCTCGACGTCACGCAGGAGTCGCACGGTTTTGATCAGCAGATCGTCGAAGTCGAGAGCGTTGTTTGTGTGCAAACGCTCCTCGTACATCTCGTAAACCTTGGCCATCGCCGCTCGTCGCTCGTCGACATATTCCGCACGCGCGGCAAACGCCACCGGATCTTCACCGCGATTCTTGGCTGAACTGATGGTCGACTGTGTCGCTCGTGGGGCCAGATATTTCTCGTCGTAACCGAGGTCGCGAATCGCCTGTTTGATCAAACGCACGGAGTCGTCCTGATCGTAGATGGTGAAACGACGCGTGTATCGATCGTTCAGCTTTTCGATGTCCTGCCGCAGAATGCGGACGCAGAGACTGTGAAAAGTAGAGAGCATCGGCATGCTCGAACGTTCCTGCGTGCGCAGCAATCGTTGCACGCGCTGGCGCATCTCCTCGGCGGCTTTGTTTGTGAACGTGACTGCGAGTATGTTCCAGCTTGGAACTTTTTTCTCGGCGATGAGATAAGCGATGCGATGAGCGATGACGCGCGTTTTACCGGAGCCGGCGCCCGCGAGGATGAGCAGCGGACCTTCTGTGGCAAGCACAGCTTCGCGCTGTTGTTCGTTCAGTTGTGATAAAAATTCCGATTCCACTGTGTGCGGTGCATTTAATCATAATTCGCGTGATCCGCGTAATGCGTGTTTTGATCGCAAGAAACAGATAGTTTCCGCGTGGCGACAAACCTAAAATCGCCGCATGATGAACATGAACGTAAGTTTAAGTGACGATCAACTCTGGCAGGCGGTGGTTGCGAAAGACGCGCGCTTCGATGGGCAGTTTGTCTTCGGCGTCAGCTCAACCGGAGTTTACTGTCGTCCGTCCTGTCCTTCACGTCGCGCACATCGCGAGCGCGTGAAGTTTTTTGATCTGCCCGAAGCAGCGGAGCAGGCGGGCTTTCGTGCGTGTCTGCGATGCCAGCCGAAACGCGCGCGCGTCATCGATCCGCAGATGGAACTCGTGCAGCGCGTTTGTCGAGTGCTCAACTCCAGCGACAGCGACGAAACACACAAGCTCGCGGATCTCGCAACGCACGCCGGCGTGAGCGTGTTTCACCTGCAGCGCACGTTCAAACGCGTGATGGGGATCAGCCCGCGGAAATATCTCGCGGCGCGCAGGATCGACAGCTTCAAAGAGCTCGTGCGCAAAGGTGATTCGGTCACGACTGCGTTGTACGACTCAGGTTTCAATTCGAGCAGCCGTCTTTACGAACATGCCGCGGAAGAACTCGGCATGACGCCGGCGACTTACAGTCGTGGTGGTCGAGGCGCGCAGATCAGTTTCACGATCGTCGATTCATCGATGGGCCGTTTGCTGGTGGCAATGACTGAGCGCGGCGTGTGTGCAGTGCGTATGGGCGACAGCGATCTCGAGCTTGAAAAAGATCTGCGCGCGGAGTTTCCGGAAGCGCAGGTCGAGCGCGCCGATGCAGTTCTGCATGAGCCTGTGAAAAAAATCCTCAATCATCTCGACAACAACGAACCGCGTCTCGACCTGCCGCTCGACATCAGGGCCACTGCTTTTCAGCGACAGGTTTGGGAGAAGTTGCGCGAGATTCCGTACGGTCAGACGGCGTCGTACGCCGAGGTTGCAAAAGCGCTTGGTAAACCGCGAGCTGTGCGTGCTGTCGGGCGTGCATGCGCGACAAACCCTGTGGCGCTCGTAATTCCGTGTCATCGCGTGGTGCGCGAAGACAAGAGCCTCGGCGGCTATCGATGGGGCCTCGAACGCAAGCAGAAACTACTCGAAAAAGAAGCCACAGATCGCGCGGATAAACACAAATAAAAACAGCGGTCTTTTTCGTCCGAGGAATGCGCGTTAGAAGAGGCGGGGGGCAAACGGCGAACGTAGCCCGGCACTCTTGGGGGATGTAGTGCCGACGCCGTTTGTCCCCAGAGGGGCGCTGATGAAGCCGGGTTTAATCTGCGTTTATTCGCATAAATCCGCGGCTAATGCTTTACTCCACCGTCACAGACTTTGCGAGGTTCCGCGGCTGGTCCACGTCGCAACCTCTGCGCACAGCGATGTGATAAGCGAGTAGTTGAAGCGGGATGATCGAGAGTATCGGCGACAGCAGATCGCTCGCTGCCGGTATCTCGATCACGTGGTCTGAAACAACCGAAGAGATCTCATCGCCTTCCGTCAGCACGGAAATCACGATACCCTCACGCGCCTTAACCTCAACGATATTCGAATGCGTCTTTTCATAACGCAACTCCGAAGCGCGATTGCCTTCTTCACGCGTGTTGATGAAGAGCACGGGCAGCCGTTCGTCGATCAGCGCGTTTGGACCATGCTTCATCTCCCCCGCCGGATAGCCTTCGGCGTGAATGTAAGAGATCTCTTTCAACTTCAACGCGCCTTCGAGCGCGACAGGGAAGTTGATCCCGCGTCCGAGGTAAAGAAAATCGGTTGAACGGAAGAACTCTTTCGAGAGCTCCTCGATGCCGTCTGAATCGTTGAGCAGGTGTTCGAGCTTGACCGGAAGTTCCGCAAGCTCCTGCGCGTGAAAGCGTGCTTCGTCTTCGGAAAGTGCGCCGCGCAGTTGGCCCAGGTACAAACCTAACAGGTAAAGCGCGACCATCTGGCCCGTGAACGCCTTAGTTGAAGCGACGCCGATCTCCGGTCCTGCGTGCGTGAGAATCGTGCCGTCTGCTTCGCGCACGATCATCGAACCTTGAACGTTGCAGATCGCAAGCACACGCGCGCCAAGCTCTTTCGCTTCACGCAACGCCGCGATCGTGTCGGCCGTTTCGCCCGATTGCGAGATGACGAGCAGCAACGTGTTCTCATCCATGACCGGATCGCGATAACGAAACTCGGAAGCGTAATCGACGTCAACGGGAACGCGCGCGAGCTGCTCGATCATGTACTTGCCTGCGAGTCCCGCGTGCCACGACGTACCGCAAGCCGCGATCTTGATCGAAGTGAAACGTTTGAAGTCTTCCTCTGTGATGTTCTTCATCTCGTCGAGAAAGACGCGGCCTGTATCGAGCGAGATGCGTCCCTGCACGGTGTCGCGAACGGAGCGCGGCTGCTCGTAGATCTCCTTGAGCATGAAATGCTTGAAGCCGCCTTTTTCAGCCATGATCGGATCCCACGTGATCCGCTGGATCGACGGCTGAACGGAGTTGCCTTCGAAATCGGTAACGCGCACGGCGTCTTTGTTGATGATCGCGATCTCGCCGTCGCCGAGGAAGAAGACGTCGCGTGTGTGTTGCAGGATCGGAGGAATGTCAGACGCAACGAAAAACTCTCGATCGCCGAGACCGATCACAACCGGCGGACCCTGGCGCACGGCGATGATCGTGTCAGGCTCGTCTGCGTTGATGATCGCGAGTGCGAAGATTCCGCGCAGTTGAGTGACGGCGGATCGCACGGCCTGCTCGAAAGTGGAATCCTCTTTGAGGTGTTCCTCAATCAGGTGGGCCATGATCTCCGTGTCCGTTTCAGTGACGAAGTGGTGATCGGATTTACGCAGACGCTCTTTTAGTTGCAGGTAGTTTTCGATGATGCCGTTGTGGACGACGACTACGCGGCCTGTGCAATCGCGATGCGGGTGCGCGTTCTCTTCGGTCGGACGTCCATGAGTGGCCCAGCGCGTGTGGCCGATGCCGTAGGTGCCGTCGAGCGGGCTCAGACGAATCGTCTCTTCGAGATTGCGAAGTTTTCCTTCGGCGCGACGGATTTCGAGCTCGCTGCCTTCGTTGACGACGGCGATACCGGCGGAGTCGTAGCCGCGGTACTCGAGTTTTCTTAAGCCGTCGATGATAAGCGGGACAACCTGTTTATTGCCTACGTAACCAACAATTCCACACATATTTTTCTCTTATTATTAGCCGCGGATTTACGCGGATGAACGCGGATCGATCTGTGTTATCCGCGTTAATCCGCGGCTTATTTCAACTTCTTTTTCACTTCTGCAGGTACGCCGGCCACCAGTGTGTCGGGCGGTACGTCTTTCGTCACCACGGATCCGGCGCCGGTTACCGAACGCGCACCGACACGCACCGGCGCGACCAGCATCGTGTCCGAACCCACCTTAACATCGTCTTCGATGATCGTTTCGTGCTTGTTCACGCCGTCGAAGTTGCACGTGACCGTTCCCGCGCCGATGTTTGTTCGCTCGCCGATCGTCGCGTCGCCGAGATACGTGAGATGCATCGCCTTCGTGCCGCGTTTGAGTCGCGACTTCTTTACTTCGACGAAGTTCCCGACTGTCGCTTTCTCTTCAAGGGTCGCGTTCATTCGCAGGTGTGCGAAGGGACCGACCGAACACTTCGACGATACCTGGGAGTCGACGATGATGGAATGGTCTTTAACCACCACCTCGTCGCCAAGACGCGAGTTTGTAATGCGAGCGCCCGAACGAATCACGCAGCCCTCGCCGATTACCGACTTTCCTTCGACGGTTACGTTTGGATAGATGACTGTGTCGCGGCCGATCTGTGCTTCGGCGCTGATGTACGCGTGCGACGGATCGATAAATGTGACGCCGCTTTCGGTCATGAGACGGCGAATGGTCGCGCGTCGCATCAGGTTTTCAAACTCGGCGAGTTCGGCGCGCGTGTTGACGCCTAAAACTTCGCGCCACTCGTGGTGGAGAAAGACGCTGACACTGCCGCCGCTGGCCAGGATAATCGCCGGAACGTCAGTCAGGTAATACTCGCCCTGATCGTTCTTAGGCTCGACCTTGCGGAGCGCCTCGAAAAGTTGTTTTGAGTCGAAACAGTAAATGCCGCTGTTGATCTCCCTGACCTTGCGTTCCTCGTCAGTCGCGTCTCTCTGTTCGACGATCTTTTGAAAGCGATCGCTTTCGTCGCGGATGATGCGGCCGTAACCGGTCGGGTTTTCGAGTCGAACGCTGAGTATCGAACAGTCGGCGCCGGCGTTCTGGTGATGCTCGATGAAGCTCTTCAACGTTTCGGCTTTGATCATCGGCACGTCGCCTGACAACACGAGGACGAGCGAGTCAGAATCTTCGAGCACGCGTCGCGCGGATTCAACGGCATCACCGGTGCCGCGTTGTTTTTCCTGGACTACGAAACTTCCCAGTTCGCCGATTTCAGCCAGAACTGCCTGTTCAACTTCCTCGGCCTGGTGGCCGACGATCGTGATGATCGATTTCGGATCCAGCGCCTGCGCCGTCCGCACGACGTGCGCGATGAGGGGCGAGCCGCCGAGTTCGTGCAGCACCTTCGCGCGGTTGGACTTCATCCTCGTTCCCAACCCCGCAGCCATGATCAAAATATTGATTGTCATTTACAGTTAAACCGTGACGGTCTGAAGCGCCTGTTTGCGACAGTTCAAAACCACCTGCGCGAGGCGATCTGAGTTGTGCCTGACCATCTCGCCGTCATGCAACAGATCCGCGCGCACGATCTCAGTCGCCTGGTCGAGTGCATCGTCAATCGGGTCATCGATGCCGATCTGGTATGCACCCTCGGCAGCGTAAAGCTCAGCCTGCTCCTTGCTAATGCGCCGGTCGTTCACGACCACGAAATCGAAATGAATCTCAGGCGCATACTTCTTGATCGTCTCGATGTGCTCACGCGCGCTGTAACCGTCAGTCTCGCCCGGCTGCGTCATCAGGTTGTTGACGAAGATCTTGGTCGCGCGTGTTTCACCAATCACACGTGCCACTTGTGACACCAGCAAATTCGGGAGGATGCTCGTGTAGAGCGAGCCTGGTCCAACCGTGATGATGTCGGCGGCGCGAATGGCCCTCAACGCCTCAGGCAACGGCAGGCATTGTTCCGGCTCGAGCCGCAGCCTGCGAATCGGAGTTCTCGACGCCGAGATCTGCGTCTCACCGCGCACGGTCGTTCCGTCCTCAAGCTCTGCTGCCAGACGCACGTCGCTGATCGTCGCGGGATAGATGTGACCCTTACTCGCGAGCACTTCCGCCGACAAACGTATCGCTTGCGTGAAATCTCCTGTCACTTCAGTCAACGCCGCGAGAAAGAGGTTTCCAAAACTGTGCCCGCCGAGTTCTCCGTCGCCTCGAAAGCGATAACGAAAGAGACGCGACAACAACGACGAGTCTTCGGACAGCGCGATCATGCAGTTGCGAATGTCGCCCGGCGGAAGCATCTGCAACTCATCGCGTAAGCGCCCGGAACTGCCGCCGTCGTCGGAAACAGTAACGATAGCCGAGAGACTCTCGAGCCACATCGGCTCTTCCGTCTTACCGACCAATTTCTTTAGACCTCCGAGAAGACACGAGAGCCCGGTGCCACCGCCAATGGCAACGAGGTTCTGACCGCCTGTGTTTATTGTCTGCAATTAAAATCCTCTGGGAGAGGAGTCGAAAGCCAAATCGTGGGAAATCATACCTGTTTCGTTCGCAATTTCCGATTGGCCATTGCCGATTTCGCAGCAATTAACAGTTGGCAATCGTGAAATGGCAATTCTTTAGGAAGGATTGCTGAAGATCAGTCGATCGAAGTCGGGATCGTTGCGTAGAGGGTTCAGGTCGTGATCGTGCTGGGCGCGAACGCGCAGGTTCGGTTGGAGATTGAGTGCTTTTTGGAGTGACTCCAAAGCCAGATCAATCGAACCAAGACGAGCGCGAGTTGCAGCCAGCCCGTAGTGAATGTGTGCTGCTTCTGGTTCACGTTTGAGTGCGCGTTCAAACATCTCCTGGGCGGCGACGTACTCGCCGCGGTTCAGTTCGATAACGCCTCGGTCGTAAAGAGAATCAGCGTCGCGTGGAAGAATGCTTTCGGTGCGCAGGCGCGACTCAGCGATCGCGAGGTAGGTGCGAGCACGAGCTGCTACCTCTGACACCTGCGAGTACTTGTCTACCAGAATTCGGAATTGATTGCGGGCCTCGGCGAAGCGACCTCTTGTAAATTCTTTGTGCGCGCGTTCAAACGCTACCAACGCAGCAGACTCATCCTGTGTCGGTGGGCGTGGCGGTGGTGGCGCCGGTGTTGATCTGACTGCTCGCACGGCGGCGAGCTTCTGCGTCTTTTTGACCCTCGGCACGCTCGCTCGTGGAGCTGTCGCTCGCGGCGCAGTCGCCTTCGACGCTCCTTTACGCGCTAACGGTTTCGATGTCGCCTTCTTAGCTTTGGCTGGAGCTTTTGATTTGGCAGCGGTCTTCTTCGCAGCCGCCTTCATAGGCTTCCGGGCAGTCGCCTTCGCGGTCACGGCTCTTTTGGCTTTTGGTTTTGACGGCGATTTAGCTTTGACAGCGCGTTTGGTGCTTTTTGCCGAGGCTGTTTTAACCTTTGAACGCGATGTTGACCGTCTCAACCCTTTTGTGAGACTGCTGCTCATGGGTGGAATCTCAAAGGGCTGCTCACCTTCAGCGAGGCAGCCGTGGAATCGCCCGGAGCTTACCATAGACGCCCCTCTAAATCAACGAGCACAACTATTTAAGGGTGCTTTAACACTGCCGCTCTGGGCCACAAATTCGACAAAAGTATAAACAAAGAAAAAACTTGCTGCACATTGTTGGCTATGTTAAAGTGCGTCTTGGTTTGCGGAGGCTTAAGGGACCTTAGCGGACCGCCCCAACCGAAGAAGTAACCTCTTTTAGTTTCAAAAACTTGCATCCGCGGAACAGGCGTTTCAGCTTACTCTCCAGGAAACATCCCGCCCCGGCCTTCAATAAAGAGTCGCACAATGGCAGACACACCAATCCTGTTGCGTGAACAGCAATACCATCAAATAAAGGCTGTCCTGGCGCGCTTGCGGATGGACTCCTCGGCCAGGGTGGTCTTTCTGGTAGATAAGGACGGTCAGGAGATCGCATCTCAGGGCGAAGTGGGAAATCTTGACACAACCAGTTTGGCGTCCCTCGCTGCCGGCAACGTCGCGGCAACCGGGGGAATGGCTCAACTGATCGGGGAGAAGGAATTCCCAACCCTCTCTCACGAAGGTGAAAAAGAGAGCATTCACATTTCCGTGGTCGGCAGGCTTCTGCTCGTGGTCGTCTTTGACGAACGCTCAAGCCTCGGATTAGTGAAACTCCGCAGCAAGCAGGTTTCTCATCAACTGGCGGCAATGTTTGAAGAGATTGCTGCCGGCGATTTTGACGACCTCGAGTCCCCGTTCGCCGGAATTACAGACGAGGACATCGACAGTCTTTTCAGCTAACGGCATGCGCTATGACCTTTATTAACTACGCTTCAAGAGAAATTAACTGCAAGATCGTCTACTACGGCCCAGGTCTGTGTGGTAAGACGACGAATTTGCAGTACATCTTCGATTCGACCGCGCCCCAGGCGCGCGGCAAGCTGATCAG
>DASTQB010000369.1:0-5127 GCA_035761985.1 Pyrinomonadaceae bacterium | reverse complement strand
GCGTTCTGCTGTTCGGTGTACGAGCGTGTACAAGTCACGCCGCGTGACATACGTCGACTCGCGAGACACTTCGGCGTGACTGAAGAAGTGGCTACAGCGCGTTACACGAAGATGTATGAGAAGGAAAGAGTGCTGCGCCGGAAACGCGATGCGTTGTTTGGGCAGGCTTGCCAGTTCATAAATCCTGAAACGCGTGGTTGCGGGATCTATAACGCGCGTCCGGCGGTGTGCAGAGAGTTTCCGATCACCAAGCGATGCGCTTATTACGATCTGTTGAAATTCGAGCGCGAGCAACAGGACGATCCAAACGTGCTGCCGTTGGTGAACATCACATTTAGAAATGGGAAGAAGTAAGCGGTGGAAGATTTTTTATCGAGAATGATTGGCAAGAGGCTCGACGTCTACTGCGGTGGTGCGTCGAGTTTGCGTGGCGAGGTGCTGAAAGTGGAATCAGGTGTGCTGCACCTGCGCGACGACGACGGGAAGAGCTGCTATATAGCCGTGGATAAGATCGTGGTGGTTTGGGAAGCCCGCGAGGACGAGCACCGCGCGGGATTCGTTCCCGCTGCGAATACGAAATAAGTCGAATAGGACCTATAGGACCTATTATTCACTCACCGGCATCGGGAGCGGCACGCGACGGAACCCGTCGATCCGCTTCGACCAATACTCATTAAACTCCGAATAGACAACTCCGTGGCGGCGAGACGCGTGATAGAACCCCTTCTCATCAGCAACAACGCCCACGTGCGTTAAGCCACTGAAGAACACCAGCGTTCCAAACTTGTACTGCTCTTCTTCCGGCGCTGGTGCGAAGCGAAGGAACAGGTGACGCGCACTCACGCGCTCAAAACTGATCCCGCTCGCCTGAAAAATACTCCATACAAACCCGGAACAATCGAAGCGATCTGGTCCACTCGCTCCCCAGCGATAGCGCGCTCCGAGTCGCTCGTCGATGGCGGCCATCAGTTGCGGCTCGAAATTGATGAAGCCGGAATTTGGCGAAGCGATGGATGGTCCAAGACTGATAGTTGGCTTAGGTTTTACTTCCCAGGCTGGCTTTGATTCGGCGGCAGTTTCAAGCACCGCCATCTCGTCTGGTGAGCACGAGATTTCGTTGATATCGCCGCTGGGTGCTGTGACTCGTGGCCGGGTTTGAGCTAATGCCGTGCTGGACCAGATAGAGAGGGTTAAAAACGCAACCAAAGCACGAGGGAACAGTTTTTTCAACGCCATAAACAGGGAAACACCTTTTCCTAATTTGTTTGATTTACTTTTTGGTATTTCTACGTGAGGGGAGCAAACCGCAAAACCATTGGCATCTTAGCTGCTGCTGCTGGGGGCTTCAACACGCAATGTGACTGTTTCGTGACGAAACGCGCCGTAAACGTGGGGTTTGGCCGAAAAGAGTTCACAGAATTCTTGCAGAATGAAAGACTACATCTGTGGCCTATGGGCCAGTTTCAGGTACAGATTCAGCGTAAAAAGCAGAGTTATAGCGAGTGTCATGGGGCAGAACTCCTGACAACAAAGTTTCAGATTCGACTGTATGGAAAGATTAAAGTTGCAATGCGGCGAAGGTTCCGGTGTGGCTCAGATGGTCCGGCCGGCGTAGTTCAGGCCCACCGTGATTATCTTCTGGAGCAACTGATCGTAAGGTACGCCGGAGTACTCAGCCGAGTCCGCAAAGTCTTCTTTGTGCGCGATCTGCGGGTTGGGATTGGCCTCAAGGAGATAGAACTGGCCCTCCTCCGTCATGCGGTAATCGAGCCGCGCATAACCGCTCAGGAAGAGATAACGATAGATGCGCTTCGAGAGACGCTCGAGGGTCTTGTGTTGCTCAGGCGTCAGGTCTGCGGCCCTTGTCGCGACTCCCACTTTCTCCTGGTACGCAGGATCCCATTTCACTTTCAACGTCGCGATGTTCTCGGCGCCATCAGGCAATTTTTCCATCACGAGCTCCCACGGCGCGTAGGTCTGAATGTTTTGATTGCCTATGACGCCCACGTAGATCTCGCGGCCTTTGATGTACTGCTCGGCTATCGCTGCGGTCTTGTTCTGCCGGTGAATAAACTCGACGCGTTGCGCCAGCTTTTCATCGTCATGCACGATCGACGCCTGTGCGATGCCCACGGATCCTTCTTCACTGATCGACTTGACCAGCAACGGAAACTTCAAACGCTTCGGGCGACGCACTTTCCGGTTCATGGGAAATACTGCGAAGTGTGGCACCAGCAGGCGATGATACGAAAGGATCATCTTCGTCAGCGCTTTGTCGTGGGCCAACGTCATGCCACGCGGATTACAACCCGTGTACGCCTGCTTCATCAGTTCGAGATAACTGACCACGTGCTGATCGTACAGCGGGTAGCCATGAAACTCTTCGAGGAGGTTGAAAGCAATGTGAGGCTTGTGCTCCATGAGCGCATTGCCGATCACATTGAGCTGGTTGTATAGACCAATGGGATAGACCTCATGGCCCATCTTCTTCAACGTCGAAGTGACGTCGTACTCAGTTTTGATTTCCAGCTTTTCTTTGTCGGAGAGACCGTTCAACGAATCGGGAGGCACGAGGTCTTCGTGAACTAGGACTATGATGCGCAGTTTCTTCCGCGGCTCAAAGGTCATACGGCTATGCGATGATAACCCGAATGGAGCACGTTCATTACTTGCACAGTCAGCACTATCATGACACGTCGGCGCGTTTCGCGAAAGGGGGTTGTTACTCTTAGTTGTAATTCTTTGCAGCGATCGATCATGTTTTGGAGCACGTGGTCCACGGTGTACTGGTGGACTCCGGTGTACTCGGCGACGATCTGTCGGACCTCACGACGCACCTTGCGAATGAAACTTGCGGCGCTTGGTTTCGACTTGTGTCGAGGATCGTCAGAGAAGATGCGATGGAGATCTCGGTCGTAAACTGCGGGCCATTCGAAGTCGTAACGCTCGCGCTTACGGCGATAGTGTTCGCGTAGTTTGATTTTGAGAGCAGAGAGTGGTTCGACTTTCGTGCGCACGCGGTTGCGCGGTTTGGTTCCTGCGAGTTCCTGCATCAGCTCGTCGATGTATTCCAGCTTGCGCAGTGCCGGCCAGCCGCGATATCGACGTCGCCACTGCGACCGCGGCGTGAGCCACACAGCAAACGTCTCGGCAAAGTCTTCAGCCGGATGCGCCTGCGCGTACCAGGCGGGAAGATGCAGGACGTACTTCCGGCTCTTAGGTTTCGGCTTGTAAAAATCCGGATACGGTTGTGCAAACGACCCGAAGAGTTCACGGTGCTGGCGTTTGAAATGCAGACGGAAGGCGGTATCGAGAGCGTGCCCGGCTTCGTGCCGCAGGATTCGCATACACTCGGTGTCGGTCCCGCCCTCGACCTCCAGCATTTGCTTGCGTTCGAGCTTCACAAGCCGCGGGTGCGCCAGGTAGAACGGGATCGCGATACCAGGAACGCCATCGGGCGAAAACCACTCTTCGGACAACCAAACGTGCGGTTTGAAACGGATTCCACGGCTATTGAGCTCGCTGTACAGCCTTTTTATATGAGGTTCGAGGAACGACCCCTTAATTTTTATGGGTAGGTCGCAGATGCGCAGCTCAAGCAACTGCTCGTCGCTGAGACGATGCCAGGGGAATCTATAGCTCACGTGCGAGGATTTTAGCCGCCCGGCGACAGAAGCGCCAACCAGTCACAGAAATAGGTCCTATAGGTCCTATTCGACCTATTTTCGGCGCTGCATGACCCTTTCGCTCCAATGCTTTCGCGTTTTCAAGTGAGGACCCCGACGCACCTAATTCAGGAGAAGAACAAAAAGGGAATCATGCTCAATAAAACATCCTTCCACGTTGCAATTTCAATCGTCTGCTTGCTGACCGTATCCGGAATTGCAAACGCTGACACAAAAGTTAAAACCCGCCAGACGAGTGGCGGTCAGACTTACGAAAACGCGACTTACATCAAAGGCAAACGCCAACGCACTGAAACAAACAACGGCCAGATGATCATGTTGCAGCAATGCGACCTGCGGCGAAACATTCAGATCATGCCGCAAGCGCAGGCTTACATCGTTCAGCCATACGATCAGCCGGCAACCAGCAATGCCGCAAACAACGCTGCGACGACATCCCAACCGGGCGCAGTTAAAAAAGGCGGCGTTGTCACTTCGACAGTCACCACGAAAGACACGGGTGAACGCAAGCAGATGTTTGGCTACACGGCGCGTCACATCATCACGACGATGGTGATGGACTCATCGCCCGACGCTTGCTCGCCGGTCAAGAATAAGATGGTGATCGACGGCTGGTATATCGACGCCGCGTTCGCACTCGAGTGCGACAGCTCGCAGGCTTACACAAACTATCGTCCGCAAGCGCAGGGTGGCTGTCAGGATCGTTACGAGACCAAGCAGATCGGCGCTGCGAAGAAGGGCTTCGCTGTTTGGGAAAAGATGACGATGTTTGGACCAGATGGAACGACGGAGAGTTTCTCGACGATTAACGAAGTGGTCGAGTTCTCGCAGGCGACACTCGATGCGAGTTTGTTCGACGTGCCCGCGGGTTATCGTGAGGTGAAAGACTTTGCGAGCGCTTTCAGTTCTATGAGTGAGACCTCGGAAACTGCGCCTGCGTCGAACCCGCAAACTCCGGCAACGAGCGCGAGCCCAGCAACACCGGCAACTCAGCAGAGCAACACCCCTGCTAGCGACACAAACAAGAAGCAGGAAAAAGAAAACCCGGTCAAGAAGGGTTTGAAATCGATCAGACCCAAGTGGTAATGGCCATATAGGTCCTATAGGACTTATAGGACCTATAAAAGCTTTAACTTGGTGGATGCACGCCCGTCTTCAGAAATGAAGACGGGCATAATTTTTCAACCGGACACTCATCACACAGCGGATTGCGCGCCTTACAGATCTTCCTTCCATGCGCGATCATCAAATGCGGAAAGATCACCCAATCCCTCTTCGGCACGATCACGATCAAGTCCTGCTCGATCTTCTCCGCCGTTTTCTGCTGCGATAAGTTCAACCGGTGCGAGAGCCGCGTCACGTGCGTGTCAACAACCACGCCCGACTTGATATCAAACGCATTCCCAAGCACTACGTTCGCAGTCTTGCGCGCAACACCCGG
>DASTQB010000368.1:0-10706 GCA_035761985.1 Pyrinomonadaceae bacterium | reverse complement strand
GTGCGCTCCAAAACTCACCCGCGTTGTTATCGGGTTTTGGTTGCGCGATCAGCGTCGGTGGTGGAAACGGCGGATCCGCGAGACCGCCTCCCGCGAAATACGATTCCGGAACATGGGGAAAGCGATTCAACCAGACAAGCGTTTGGCCCAGCAGGCTGTGTTCGGCTGCGACTCGTGCTGGACCAGCGAGATTGTTGGCCCACGCGGTGACGAGGTACGTGCAGTCAGTGCGCAACGGAGGTTGGCGTCGAACGACCACACCGCCGACGATGTCGCGAATGGGTACCGGATCTCGCAGCTCACGGTTCTCCTTCAGTTCGTAGAGGAAGAGATTGATGGTGGCCGCCGGCGGCGTAAAGTTCTTGTCCGGCGTTTCGAAGCTCACGTCTGCATTGACCACGTCGGCGGGAGCCAACGGATCGTTCAGTAGATTAGTAAGCGCGCTGTCGAGATCTTGAAACATAGTCGTTCCGTTCGAAAATTACGCCGAAGCCTCGCATTACGCCTTCGGCGTTCAGGCACCTGTTTCGGAAGTCGCTTTTGGAACTTCGTCACCGGGATCCGGTGGTGGCATTCCCGCATTCGCTGCGGGCAGCCCAGACAGAGCAGCCTTCAGCTCTGCGGCGCGTCCCTGTTCTCGCTTCTTGAGGTCGGCTTCGGCCGCCGCCTGCGTCGCTTTCTGTTTGTTGAGCGCGTCAGTGGCATTCGTCACATCACTCGTGGCTGCGTCGGCGGCCTTCGCCTTTTCTCTGAATGCATTCGCGAGCTTGTCTTCGCTGGCCTGGCTGCTGATGTTTGGCAGTGCGGCGAGTGCGTCTTTCAACTCGAGCAGCTTCACGTAGGCATCGTTCACTCGACCGTCTTCGAGTGCGTCCTTCGCGTCTTTCACAAGTGCAGTCATCTGACCTCGCGCGGCTTCGACGCTCTTGGGCCAGTTCTTTAGTTCGTCGCCCGCCTGCTTGAGCTCTCTGTCCGCAGTAGCCGCTTTCTTCTTCGCTTCTCCAGCCGCGGTTTCAGCATCAGCAGTTTTCTTCTGCGCGTTTGTCACCTCTGTTCGCGCATCGGAAATCGCGTCGTTGATCCTCGTGAAAGCACCGGCGATGGCAGCACGACGTTCACCGGGAAGCTCGGCGCTGACACGTTTGTGCAGATCGTCGTAAGCAGCCTGCGCGTCTGCGAGCTCTTTTTCGACTTTGTCTCGCTGCGCCTTGCCCGCCTTCTTCGTACCGTCGAGCTCAGTAGCCGCTTTCTCTGCCGCGGCGATCCTGGTTAACAGAGAAGTGCGCTGGCTGTTGGCGTCGCCTAACTTGGCCTGAGTTTTCTGAAGCGATTCATTTGCTTCTTTGATCTCCGCCTCAATCTTTTCGCGGGCCGCTTTGAGCTCTTTCAATTCGTCCTCAATTGTCGTCATAAAACTCACTCCTTTCATGGCTACGCGGGCCAAACCGTCTGATTAGAAAATCAACATTGCGATATCGCTAACCGGGTGGAGTATCCTCTGGCTTACCGGTGAACGTACTGAACTCCCGGATCGAACCGGGTCGAATATGAACCTCTCCATTGCGATCGATCAGGAACCCGAATTCGAATACATGCGCATACTGCTTCGAGTAAGAATTCGCTGAATCCGGATTCGGCGGGCTGAAGGATTCTGGTTTGTTTGTGTCGAGCGGTGTTACGTAGTTGCGTCTTGGATCGCCTGACTTGATATCGCTGGGCCTATGTTTGCGCTCTTCGAATGTGTGATAGACGATCGCTACTCCCTTTTCCTTCAACGCTTCATTGAGTAGGTCCGTTGCGGTGGCGCTCGTACGCTTGACTGCCTGCGTAAACTCCGGGAGGTTTTCCTGCGTTACAGGATTAAATTCTTTTCCGAGAGCCTTTGTATACTCCGCTTTTTGGTGTGCAAAATACGTCCCGACTTTGCCCGCCACGTTTTCCGGTAAAAAGTCGTCTTCTTTCTGTTTCTTAATCACGACGTGACCGTGATAGAAGTCGCGAATATTGACGCCATGTGTTCCGCGCGGTCCCTTGGTTGGACCAAGTAAAAAATTCAGAGTAGCCAGCAGGTTCTCCTGTAAAGGAGCCGGGAACCATGCACTATCAGAGCTGACTTTCAATTTCTTCCCGCCGGAGCTCAACGCTTCGTAATCGGCCGGCGTAAAGTCCCAGTCGTCAGCAGGTTCGGCCTTAGTCGTGGATTTCGTTTCCTGCGCTGCCTTCTTTTTAGACTCGGGCGTCTTGGTTTGCTCCGATTTTCCACACGAGCAGAGCTGTAAGCTGAGGCCGGATCTGCGACGAGGCTTGGTTTGCGGAGCGACCGTGCCGCTGCTTATCGACACCATTGCACCCAAAGCGGACAAATCTGCATCCGCATCGAGTTCGCTACTGCTTGTGTTTCCCTGCGGCTCGAAGGATTTACTTCCACCTTGCTGGACCACATGGGCCAGCTCGTGTGCAATCAGCGCATCACCTACAACTGTCCCCGGCCGATATTCGCCCGGCCCAAACGCGATGTCACTTCCAATCGTGAATGCGTGCGCATTCAAACCATCAGCCAGTTGCTGCGCGGTCCCATCCGTGTGTACGCGTACGTCAGAAAAGTCAGCGCCGAAGGCTGACTGCAAACGCGTTTTCGCGTGGCCATCAAGCGCGTGGCCCGCGCCAAGCTGATCTCGAATCGCTTCTGGATCTTCCGCTTCCCTTTCGTCGCCGTCGCGCCGCTTGAACAACATCGACCCGACGCTCGAAAGCCCTCCCGATACTGCACTGCCGATTCCCGCCAACGCGCCGCTGAACAGCCCCGCCACCGTGGCCCCGGGCATTTCACCGCCTGCAAACTCTTCGGGCAGACCTGGCATTTCCCCAGTCTGCCTCCAATCAGCGATGCCCTGCCCTACTCGCTGCGTCACGATCGGAATGTAATCGCGCGCACTTCTTGCGGCTGCTGCTTCCGGTGCGTACTTCAGTAGTGCTCGTTCAACTCGTGCGGCTGGTTGCTTATCGAAGTGATCGAACCAACGAACGATGTACGGACAACCGATGGACGCCCACATCGTTCCCGCGAGCGATTGTTCCGCCGCCGCGCAAACCGACGGGCGCAACTGGCCCAGGAACTCACTCTTTCTCATCTGACCTGCCTGCAACTGTTCGGAGTCGTCATCGACAAGCAGTGATTTCGCTGGGATGGCCCGTGTAGCTTGAGTCGCCTGTTCTGCTGCCTGATCCGCCTGGCGCTCCGCGATACCTTCCGCGCCGCCATTCTTCGATTTGGTTTGGACCACGCCGGCACTGTTGTCGCGGGGTGAAAGTCCTGACTCCAACCACTCACTCACAGTCTGGTTGCCTGCGTCACGTTGCAGGTCGAGCAGACCGGAAGGAGCAGGCGCGACAGAATTCACAACTGCAGGTTTCCGCGGCAGCGGTGTCTGCTCCTGTTCCCGAGTTGTGTTTGCGTTACGCGTCATCTGATCTTCAAATCACAAATCTCATCACGCCCTTACCGCCCCGGAGGCGGCGTGCTCTCGATCAGTTGAAACACTTCGTTTGAAATTGTTCCGGTGAAGTAAGCATTCAACAGCAATGGACGATTTCCGGGTGCAGCCGCCACGAGACGCCGGATCCATTCCAGCGAAGCAACATAAAACGGATCTTGCTCCCTCGTTGTGGTAACGCTGCCCCTGGTCGTCGTCTGACCGGCAGCGACGGCCGCACCCTCTTGTGGGGTCTGTGTTTCCGTTCGCACGAATTCGGCCATGCCCTCTTCGAAGGGACGCCACAAGCGTTGATAGTTGGCGCCGTACCGCTGCCGGAAAGCCTCTTGTGTTTGCGACGATCCGCCGAGCATGTGGGCCATCTCATGTCTCGCGGTGCTCTGTGCGCCTGGTTCGGAAATGTCGCTGCCGGGTTCTAAATAAAAACGATCCTCAGCCGGGAAATAGAAACCGGCAGCAAAGTTTCCCGCGTTTAGAAAGACGGCGACGTCAATTTCCTGCCTCGTGAATCGCGCGCCGGCCGGGGGTCGAACGCCAAACGACCCTTCCAGTTCTGCCAGTCCTTCCTCTACGCCTGTCGGAGGATCACCGGATATCTTGCCCAGTCGATAAACCTTGGCAGCAAACTGACCACGTGACTGCACATCCCTTCTGGGCCAATACCTGACTCTGCCGCGCAACGAGGCAGTTCGGCTGCCGGGTGCAGTTGGCAAACCAAGTCCACGTCGTCCGCCTGGACCAGAAACGATTCCCCTTACGGCGCCGCCATCCATGGAAAGTATTTGTTCCAGAATCCGATCCAGCACGGCGAGTTGTGCGTCAGTCGGTTCCTGTCCCAACGGCTCCGTGTAGGTGTCGATATCGAAGTTGATGTGGAAGCCGTTGAATACAGCGCGGGCAAACTGGCTCGCTCGCCTGTAGTCCGCGATCGTTGGTCCACCGGACGACTGCGCACTCGATGCGGCGCGATCGAATTCAGCATCGCTGACTCGGCTTAGCTGAAACGCCGTCATGCTCTGGAAATCAGCCAGGCTGCGCGTTTGTGCCTGCTGTCTCGCGCCGCAGCGCTGAAGCTTCAAACCCGATCTCAACTGCGTGAGCCTGCCGGCTTGCGTTCCCGCCGCACTCTTAAGGCCCCACGCTGATGCGACTGCATGAACTGCCGCAACATCCGCTTGCTCTTCGAGAACGCCGTGACTGTGATCGCCTCTGCTCGCAACCTGCGCCGACGAACCGTTGCCCTGCTGGACCGTGTGGGCCAACTCGTGCGCGATCAACGCATCACCGACTAAAGTTCCCGGACTGTACTCTCCTGGTCCAAACGCGATGTCGTTGCCGACCGTGAACGCCCGTGCATTCATGTTCTGCGATAGGTTTTCAGCCTGCGCGCCCGTGTGTACACGTACGCCGCTGAAGCTCACGCCGAAAGCGTTCTCCATCCGCTGTCGCGTCTTTCCGTCGAGTGAATGGCCGTGACCAAGCTGACCGCGAATCGCCTCCGGATCGCCGACGTCTTTCTCACCACCTTCGCGCGCTTTCAACAATGCACGCCCAACACTCGACGCCGCGCTGCCAACGGCGCTCGCTGCGCTTCCGATTGCGCGTCCGATTCCTGTAAGCGCAGTGCTGACCAGGCCCTGCAACGTGACTCCAGGCATCTCGCCCTGCCTGAACTCTTCAGGAACGCCGGTCATCTCGCCAGTCTCCGCCCACTGCGATAGACCACGACGAATACGCTCAGTCACGATCGGAATGTAGGCCTCGGCGGTCGTCGCTCGAGCTGTTTCGGGTGCGTATCGCCGCAGTGCTCTCTCGACGTGCTGGCTACTCTGCGCGCCGTAGTGACTGAACCAGCGTTCGATGTACGGGCAGCCCATCGCCGACCACATCGTGTTTCGCAGCACTTCTTCCGCCGCGCCACACACGCTCGTCTTCAGCCTGTCGAGGAACTCCGTCTTTCGCATCTGACCCGGCTGAACATCGTTTGCGTCGTCCTCGACGATGAGCGTTCGCGCCGGAGCTTCAGGCTCAGGCGTCCTCTCAGCAGCACCTTCCTGTTGTTTCTTCTGGATCGACTTCGCAGCGTGGTTGAGCCGGTGACCG
This sequence comes from Pyrinomonadaceae bacterium, assembly GCA_035761985.1. GTDB lineage: Bacteria > Acidobacteriota > Blastocatellia > Pyrinomonadales > Pyrinomonadaceae > PSRF01. The sequence goes on along the minus strand of DASTQB010000368.1, from coordinate 5,109 downwards.
TTGCCGTTATGGCCCAGGTGAGTTGAATCTGCCTGCAACAACTGGCTGACTGCACGATTGCCGATCGTGTTTTGAAGCGAAAGAAACGTCCCTGGATTGAAGGGAGCGAGCCACGTCGAGGCTTCGAGCGCCGGTTCTTCGGTCGCCGGTTGCCGTTGCGTGTCTACTGTTTTTTCCTGCTTCTGAGTCGACATTTAAAGTTACCGTCGCTGCTCCGGCTGAAGTCTGTGCGGATGGTGCGTTTCGAGGAAACGCCATTTCTCCTCGCCCATTAACCTCCGTGCGGGTGTGTGAACGAGCATCAGTTGCGGATCGTGTAAGTAACGTGAAAAGCTCTCGGCGAAATCCTCCGCCGGATGTGTGCGTGCGTAGTCAGATACAAAAGGCTTGTCTTTCTGATAGTGGAAAAATTGCGTCGGCGCGGCATCGGGCCGGCCGGGTTGGTACTTGTCGTAGATCACCATCCGGTTGTTTCTCTCAACCGGGCGTGGCCTGCCAACTTGCGTCCGTTTGTTCGCTGTCAACTCACTGATGAGTTGCCGGGCTTGTGCGTCGTTGATGCCGACACTTGCTGCGAGGGTGCTGCTCGTGGCACGTTTCCAGTCGCTCAGCCGCATCCATTCCTCTGATGGCAGCGACGTGAAACCGCCGGTCTCTTCCGCTGGAGGACTGGTCACCGTGCTGTGACCGACTTCGTGCAGGATGATGCCGAGCCGTTCGTGTTCGGGTCGGCGGAAGAAGAGGTCAAACACGTGAAGCGTTTGAGAATTTTGTTGCCACGATGCGGCAGCATCAGGAGTCGGAGTCGAGTCGCCCGGCCCAACTGAAGGATTTAGTTCTTCGGGAGTTCGTTGGATCTTACGGATGTTGCTCAGGTAAGTGCGCGGCACCCGAGAGAGAAGAGCATCCATGATCTGCAACTCCTCCCTGGTCCAGGCACGATGGTACTGATGTATCTCGCTCCGTTCTCTGACAAACGACGATCTACCGGTGAAACTGATGCCATAAGTCCTTGCCAGTTCCACTAACTGCGGAGCCGTTTGCCGCATAGTCTCCAATTGATTATGGAAGCGCTGCTGCAGCTCCGCTTGTTTACTCGCGTCGCTACCGGCAGTCTGTAGCTCAAACTCATAGGCAGCCCTGATGTCCTGCAGGTCCAGTGCTAATTCGTCACGAGTTGCACCCTCAGGCAAACCGCTAAGGATCTGTTGATAGACAGTGTCGAACTCACGCTGAATCTCCTCCGGACTTCGCACCGCCGGAGTGTTGCTGCTGCACTTCTGTAACTGCAGCCCCGACTTCAAACTCGGCATCGTCGCCTGGCCCACATGGGCCAGCGCCGACTTTGATCGGCCCCAAAGCGATACAACAACACCCACTGCCGAATCATCCGCATCCTCTTCAAGCGCGCTCGAATTTGTCTGATTCTTTTGCAAAGGCGCTGCAGGCTGCGCGCCGCATTGTTGCGTAACGTGGGCCAACTCGTGTGCAATCAGTGCATCGCCAACCGGCGTTCCGGGGTTGTACTCTCCTGAGCCGAAAGCTATGTCTGATCCGATCGTGAACGCTCGCGCATTCAGACTGTTCGACAACCGATGCGCTTTCGCATCCGTGTGAATACGCACGTTGGAGAAGTTTGCGCCAAACGCCGCCTCCATCCGCGACTTTGACGCACCATCGAGCGAACGTCCCGATCCGAGTTGTCCTTTGATCGCCGCCGGATCGTTTGCTTCCTCCGCGCCGCCTTCGCGCTCCTTGAACAGCGCACGCCCGATACTCGACGCAGCCGATGAAACCGCGCCGCCAATCGCCGAAACGGCACCACCGACAAGCCCACCGATCAGCGCGCCCGCGGTCATGCCGGGCATTCCACCGCTCGCAAACTCCTCAGGCATGTCAGCCGGAACTTCGCCCGTCTCTCGCCACTGCTCGATGCCTCGTCGCAAACGATTCGTAACGGCGGGAATGTAGTCGCGCGCGTTTCTCGCACCACGAGCTTCCGGCGCGTAACGTTGAACCGCACGTTCGACGTGTTGGGCGCTTTGTCCTTCGTAGTGGCTGAACCAACGATCGATGTACGGACAGCCCATCGCCGACCACATCGTTCCGGCGAGCACTTCTTCAGCAGCACTGGTCGTAGCAGTTCGCAACTCGGTGAGAAACTCGCTCTTTCGCATCTGACCGGCTTCTACTGACTGCGCGTCGTCTTCCACGATCAGCGATCGCGCAACCGCGCCCGTTTCAGTTCTCTGCTCTGTTTCAGCACGCGGTTCCGCAGATCCGTTGTTGGCCGGCTTCCGTTGAATGACCGGCACTGCCGGCGTGCCGATCCGCTGAAACGCAGAGTTGTTGACACGTGCCTTGAACCAGTCAGCAACAACTTGATTGCCCGCCTCGCGTTGCAGATCGAAAAACTCACTGCCGGTAGTCGGATCTAAGGCAGCATTCGATGGTCCAACCGCCGCCGGCGGCGGCTGTTGCTGCTGTGTCTGTCTTGCTGTTCCAGCTCGCGTCATCTTGGATTCAACTTCGGCTCGTATTCCCTGACCGCTTCGACGCCTTTCTTAATCATCTCTTTTTCCTGGTCGCTCAATGAGGTCTGGTCCAACACTTCATCGACGGCCGTTTCAATTCCCTTGTCGATTCCCGCCCGAACAGCCTTCTTTATGTATGGCCGCAACTTCTCAGGGATGTTCAGTTTTTTCGCCGCCTTATCAACGGCGTCGTCGACCTTCTTGTTGAACCAGTCGTTGAACGACTGCCCGCCTTTCTGCTCTGCTCGCTCTTTTCGAATTCTTTCCGCTTCTGCGGCTTCCCTCATCATCCGTTCGCCCCTCTCTCGAGGGGTTTCAGGCCCGTATGGGATCTTGGGCGGGAACGGGAACGGCTTTGGTCCCTCTGGTTCAAGAGGCGACCACTGATCTTCAGGAAGCTCCTTGCCGGGTGTTGACGTCGCGCCTCCGCCCGGCTTCGCAGGCGCCGCCGCAGGCAGGCTGGCAACGATCGTTACTCGCCGGTTTTGTGCTTGTTGGCCTTCGAGATCTTTTCCTTTTTTGCCAGTCTCGGGCACATCGAGATTGGACGCACCGTGACCCTTGCCGGTAAAAGTTGCCGACCCGGTAATCTTCGACTTCAAGACAGTGATAACCGTGTCTCTGCGGTTGTCCGAGAGCTTCTGGTTGTATGCCTTGTCGCCTTCGGACGAGGTGTAACCGTTGACCGCAATCGAAGAATTCAACACAAACTTGAGTTCTTCACCGATCTGTTCAACCGCTGCAAAGTTGCGTGGATCGAGCAGGAAAAACTTCTGACCGAAATAGACTGTCGCGACGAGCATGTTGCCCATCCGCGAAACCACCGGCGACGGTATGTCAGGAAAAAGACTGATCTGTTCCTTCGTTCCCAACGGCGCGCGGCTGATGGAAGTGCCCGCGCCGTGCGAAGATGACTGGCCCGCGTCTCGATGCTGGACCGTATGGGCCAACTCATGCGCGATCAGTTGTTTTCCCTCGCTCGTGTCAGGACGATATTCATTCGCGCCAAACACCACGTCTTCTCCTGACGTGTACGCATGTGCCTCAACGGCCTGCGCCGACTCTGCGGCTTCAAAATCCGTGTGAACACGCACGCCGCTGAAATCCTCGTTGAACAACTCTTCCATCTGGCTGCGCGCGGTTGCGTCGAGCGGTTGTCCATCGGTGTTCAGTGTTGAATCGACAAGCGGTGACTCAACACTCGCGTGGTGCTTTTCACCGGCTTCGTCCTGCAACAACTGGCTCACCACTTTGTTTCCCGCCGATCGTTGTAGATTCAGAATCTCCGCTTGCAGTCCCGACTGCGCAGGCCCCGAAGCGCTCTTTGAGGCCGCGCTCTTCGATATCGAGCGCTCCCGGTCTTGTCGCTTCTTGTACTTCGCCTGACGCGTCATCGCAGTCGTTTAATCTTCCTTCTCCGCCTTTATGCCTTTGGGCCAACCGGGCTCGTTGATGAGCGGGTTGATCACGCGGTTCTCGAAATCCAGCCAGATGCGTTTGTCCTTGCTGCAGTCGTACCCGCGACAGGGCACCGGCCGTTGCGCGTATACCGAGCAACACTTCTTCTCCTGATCGATGTGCTGGCAGTAGCCGTCGGGCGTGTGGGCAATGATGTAAGGCGCGGAGAAGTCCCAACGCACGACGCCTTCTTCGACGTCCTGCTTCGAGAGTGCAAACGGCAACTTGCAACAGGCCGCTTTGCACTGCTCTAAACGATTCTCGCAATCGATTCGCGCGCCGCCTTCAAACGCGTACTTGTCCTGCTCCGGCTTTTGATAGACCACTCCCATGCCGCGTTCGGAAAACTTCGCGACGAGGTTCTTCGTTGCTTCGCGCTTGCGTTCGTCAAGCTCCTCGATGCTCAACAGTCCTTTTTCTTTGAGCAGATCGATGGCGGCGTACATGAAAGACGCGACTTCGACGAGCTTGCTCGTGTTCGCATCGGCGCGAAAGTGGACGTAACGCAAACCTTCTGCGATTTCGCTTCGACTCTCGGTGTTCATTGCGTCACCTCGATGTATTTGTCCAGGTCTTCCTGCTTGAGCACGCGCCCGATCTTTCTGCACTCGCGTGACGTGGCCCGCATCACGTGGCTCATGCCGATGCGGCCACCGTCAGCAGCAGCGAGATAAGCAGCGCCGAGCACGATGTTCTTGATGTTTCCACCTGCAAATCGGAACTGGCTCGCGAGAAAATCAAAGTCGATCTCTTCACACGGCGCCTCGGCTGGAAAGAGGACTTGCCAGATACGCTTGCGGTGAAACTCGTCCGGAAATGGAAACTCGACGACAAACTGCAAACGACGAAGAAAGGCGTCGTCCATGTTTTGACGAAGGTTCGTGGCGAGGATCGCCAGGCCCTCATACTCTTCCATCTTCTGCAGCAGGTAAGAGATCTCGATGTTTGCGTATCGATCGTGCGAATCGCGCACTTCGGAACGTTTGCCAAACAACGCATCAGCTTCATCGAAAAACAGGATCGCACTCGTCTCTTCGGCTGCGGAGAAGATGCGGTCGAGGTTCTTCTCTGTCTCGCCGATGTACTTGCTAATCACTCCTGATAGATCGATCTTGTA
>DASTQB010000367.1:0-7490 GCA_035761985.1 Pyrinomonadaceae bacterium | reverse complement strand
GAGGCGGCGTCGGGCTCGCGGCGCTCGACATTGCGAAGAAGATTGGAGCAGAGACTTTCGGGACGGCGAGCGAGAGTAAGCACAAGTTTCTGACCGAGCGAGGGTTGGACCATGCGATCGATTATCGCCAGCAGGACTGGTTGCCGGAGTTGAAGCGACTGACGAACGGGCGCGGTGTTGATCTGGTTATCGATCCGATTGGGGGCGCGCACTGGAAGAAGAGTTATTCAGCGCTGAGACATACAGGGCGCATGGGGATGTTTGGCGTCTCGACAGTTTCGGCGAATGGGCTTGCGGGCAAGTTGAACCTGCTGAAGCTGTTGTTTCAGACGCCGAAGTTTCATCCGTTGCGAATGATTAACCAGAACCGTGGTGTGTTTGGGTTGAACCTGGGCCACATGTGGCACGAGCCTGAGAAGGTTGCGGTGTGGATGCGCGACATTTTGCGTGGTGTGGATGAGGGATGGATCAATCCGCACGTGGATCAGGCTTTTTCGTTTGACGAGGCGGGGAAGGCGCACCGGTATCTGGAGGAGAGGAAGAATATCGGGAAGGTGGTGCTGGTGCCGAGATAGGACCTATAGCGCCGATTCGGATTGCCGCTTCGCGAGGAAGAAAGCGATCACTGTCGAATAGACCAGGCCGAGGAGCATCGCGCCGAAAAACAAACCCGCGAACGCCTGTGCGATCACGCGCGAGGCAGGCATGCCGGCCACGCCTGGCTCGCTTTCGAGCCATCTCGTTCCCAGGATCGCGACCACGCCTACGAAGAACAGCGACGCGATCAGCGCGTAGAAGAATGAGATCCAGACGCCGGTTTTCAATCCTTCTTTAAATGTTGGTCTATCTCGTTTCTCACGCTCGAGCGCTCTTAGTCCGAGATAGATCATTGCGAAGTGAATGATGTTGAAGAAGATGGGCGCGCCGAGCGTGTGTACGGGCGATTGAGGATTGGCGACGGTGGAACGTGCGATCAGCACCCATGCTATCGCGCCCATCGCCGTCAGCAGTCCGTATTTGATCGGGATTTTCATAGTTGATTGATCTTGTTAATCGTGAAAATCGTGTTAATCCTGTCACCATGCGGCTTTGTCTTCAAAGTACGGCGCCCATGCGAGCGTCACTAGTTTGACCGAGATGTTTGCCTTGGTCGGTTTCAAACTCACTTTCTCGAGTGGCTCAGTTTGCGGATCGAAGGAACGCTCGATCGCCGCAGTCTCCTCCTGAAACTCCGCATTCAAATCTTCAAGCCTTTGCGTCAACGCTGCCACGTTCTCCTCTGCGCGTCCGACGTCCTGCGACTCTTTCATCGAACGGCCCACGCCGCGAGCCGCGGTTGTCGCACGGCCCAACGTCGAGAGGCTCGTTTTCTTTCGACCCAGAAACGACGAGAGCAGAGTCGCGCCAAACGAGATCGCCGTTTGCATCTTCTGTCCCTTCGCTTCTTCCGTTTCGCGCGCGACTATCTGCTCTGCGCGACGCTTTCGCTCCTCGAGTTGCTCAAACTTCGGCGCGTACTTCCGACGCAACTTCTCCACCCATTCGTCTCGCTGCTCGCGCGCGATCTGTTGCAGGCGCACTCGGAAGTCGCGTTCCGACTCACCCGGATTCGAAACAATCTTCAGCGACGGGCTTTCCATTAATTCGAGCCGCTGGTTGCGATAAATCCAGCTCGCGAGCTCTTTCCGCCACGTTGCGTAACTCTTGGCTTTCGCTGCCTGCGCAGGGACTTCGACGAATTGCCCCTGTGCTTCGGGTTCCGATTCGAGATCTTGGAGCGGAAGTTCGATCTCCGTCGCATTGCCCCAATCGAGACTCACCGGTCCATCTTCAATCGGAGCCAACAACGTCAACTGCTGCGTCGCCTGCACAGTCTTCGAGTTGCTGTAATGAATTTCCGCCGCGCCGAGCAGCATCGGACGATACGACAACGTTTCGTTTTGTCCAGCAGACGAGCGAACCGGAATGTAATACTGGCTGATCTCCGGCGGCAACAACGGCTTCTCGTTTTTCACCGGCGCATCCGCGTTTATAGCAACTGCTGGGGTTGCGGCGGCGGGAGTCGTCTCGACCGGCGGCGGCGCAGCCGTTCCTTTCAGCGGATCCATCAACGTCTTGATCTGCGCGCGCGTGAGTGGCCCACGCAGGTACGACATGGCCCAGCGCGTCTCGAACATCTCGGGACCATCGTCGTGTACGTTGTTCATGAGAAAGACGCGGTTAGTAAGACCGGCGAGAAGTTGCTCCATCTCCGCGCGATCAAACTTTCTTCCGCTGCCGGCTGCGATGCCTTCGAGTCCTTCGAGCATGCGCGCTTTGTCGCGTTCAGTTTGCAGTCGACCGATGAACCACGTGCCGGCGTTTGCGAGTCCTTTGTAATCGAGATCGACGGGATTCTGCGTTGCCAGCACGACGCCCAGACCAAACGCGCGCGCCTGTTTCAGCAAAGTCAGCAACGGCAACTTCGACGGCGGATTCGCGACGGGCGGGAAATAACCAAAGATCTCGTCCATGTAAAGAATCGCGCGCAGGCTCGTCGTGCCTGATTGCCCGCGCATCCAGCCGAGCACCTGGTTCAGCAACAGCGACACGAAGAACATGCGCTCGGCATCCGCGAGATGTGCGATCGAAAAGATCGCGACGCGCGGTTTTCCGGCGGGCGTGTAGAGAAACTTTTGCACGTCGAGCGGCTCGCCTTCCATCCAGCTTGCAAAGCTCGGCGACGCAAGCAGGTGGTTCAACGACATGGCGAGTTCGAAACGATCGTCGGGTGGAAAGAACGAGTCGAGATCCATCACGCCGATCTTCGCGATCGACGGCGACTGGACCTTCTGAATCAACGCGGCGATGTCGAGATCACGTCCGGCAGACCACTCCTGGTTGAGAATGTTTGAAAGCAAAATGTGCTCGCGACTGCGAATCGGATCGGCGTCGACGCCGATTAGTGCGAGCAGGCTCGTGACTGTTGTGTTGATGCGTTCGGCGAGCAGTTCATTGTCCTGGCGGATTGCTTCGGGTGGCGCGACAAAAGATTTCAGGATCGATACAGGCAGGCCTGCGTTACTGCCGGGTGTGTAGATCGAGAAATCAGCGGCGTTGCGCAGGCTTCTGATCCGTTCGCCGTCCTGGCCCCACGCGGCGAGGCCCTCTTTCCAGAGTTTGGCTTGTTGACCTGCGTATTCTGCGGTCGAGAGATTTTGTTTTTGCGCGTCGCCTTCGTTGACCCACGGCTCGAAGTCGTTGGGCGCGAGGTTTGGGAAGGTGAGCAGAAGATTCGGCAGATCGCCCTTCGGATCAATGACGATCGCGGGTATGCCGTCGATGGCTGCTTCTTCGAGTAGCGTGATGCATAGGCCGGTCTTGCCGCTGCCGGTCATGCCGACGCAGACTGCGTGCGTGACGAGATCCTTTGAGTCGTACAGGAGAAGATCTTTGCTGGTCTTTGTGCGGCCGAGATAAAACACGCCGAGCTTTTCAAAGCCCTGGACAGGATTTTCAAGATTTACAGGATTAACAGGATTCGTCATTCGTGTAACCACTTGGTTCGTGTGTAAGCGATGCGGAAACCATGGCGCTCTGCGTTTCTTTGAGATCCGCTGCCTGGCAAGGCGACGATCATTCCGATCGTGCATCCCTGCTTTGCAGCGTAACGCAAACGCCCTTCAAGCAAAGCAAGCTGAGCGCCTTGGCGGCGCGCCGCGGGGACCGTACTCGCGCCTGCAAGGAGCGCGACGTCGCCAGCGATCACCAATGATCCGGTCGCGACAGGTTGTCCGTCGATCTCCGCGAGAAACGAAACCGATTCGGATTGCGCGGCGAGCTGGCCCAGCTCACGCATAAAATCCGCGACTTCCGGAAACTCACTCCAGCCTTCGAGCGCCGTGTCAGCCCAGACTTTCATATCCATCTTCTCAGCAAGTCTCACTCTGACGCGTTCGTTTGCTTGAAGACTGAGGTCAGTAGCGATCGGTCGATAAAGCACGTTAGAGAATTCGATCGGCCGGTAACCCCGCTCGTTGAGCACCGTTAAGACAGACGCATCCGCGAGTGGACAAACTTCGTGAGCAACAGTCGCACCTCTCGAACGAAAAAACTCTTCCAACTCGTCCATGTGCGCTTCCGTGGTCGGCTGAAACACTCCGAGTCCGAACGTCTGCGTTAGTGGCGAGCCCGCGCCATCAAACATCGCATATGCGCCGGCTACTTCGATCCACGTCGCACCACGATCGGGAAACGCGCGGTTGCGCGCTTCGACAAACTCCGCGTTGCCGCGCGCCTCGGTTCGTTCCAACCGGCGCGCGAGATCAATGTCTGCAAATGGATATTCCATCGTTTATTTTCTGACCGCGAACAGCCGCCACTCACCACAACCCGGCAGCGTGCGACTTCCACGCCGACGCGCATCGAATCGCCCGCGCCGGTCCTTTGAAGACAACGGTTTGAATGTAGTGCTCGCCGGTTGTACTTGCACCGAGCGCCTTGCGAAGGATCGAGATGTTCTGCGCGAGGTTGTTCTCTTCGACAAAACTGTCGGGCCAAACCTGCTGCATCAACTCCTTCTTTGTCAAAACGTGACTGCTGTTTTCAAGCAACACGAGCAGCGTGTCGAAAACCTTCGGCGTGAGCGGCACCTCGCGATTCTCTTTGAAGAGAATGCGTTCTCGCGCATCAAGTCGAAATCCGTCAAATAGATAAAAGCGCCTGGACGGTCGATTCATCATCGGCTTTCAGAGGCCACGGATCGCGCAGATCTGTGAAATCGGATTTACACAGATCCGCGTTATCCGCGGCTGGCTTTACCGATCCAGACGGTTTTGATATTTACGAACTCGCGAATTCCGAAGTCCGCAAGTTCGCGCCCGTAGCCCGAGTTTTTGATTCCGCCGAACGGGAGTCGCGGATCTGACGCGACCATCCCGTTGATAAACACCGATCCGGCCTCGACGTCTTCGATGAACCGCGCCTGCTCTTTCGGATCGTTGGTCCATGCCGCAGATCCGAGGCCGAACTGCGTCGCATTAGCGATTTGGATGGCTTCGTCAATGTCTTTTACACGAAAGACCATTGCGACGGGGCCAAAGATCTCTTCGCACGCCACGAGAGCGTTGACTTCGATGTCCACGAGGACAGTCGGCGCGAAGAAGTTTCCCGGACGATCCAGTCTCTTCCCACCGGTCAGCACACGCGCGCCGGAGTCCACGGCTTTCTTCACCTGCTCGTCGAGATCGTTGACGATCTGCGGCGTAGCGAGTGGACCGATCTCGGTTGACTCTTCCAGCGGATCCCCGATCTTCAACGCTTCCATCTGGCTGACAAACTTCCGTTCAAACTCTTCATAGATCTCGTCAGCGACGATGAATCGCTTTGCCGCGATACACGACTGGCCGTTGTTGATCGTTCTTGCTTTCACGGCAGTGGTCACAGCCTCGTCGAGGTTTGCAGAAGGCATGACGATGAACGGATCGCTGCCGCCGAGTTCGAGGACCGTTTTCTTGATCTGCTTGCCGGCGGTTGAAGCGACGCTTCGGCCTGCAGGTTCACTTCCCGTCAACGTCGCGGCTGCGACGCGTCGATCGTTCAAAACGTTTTCGACCGCATCCGAGCCGATCAGCAGTGTTTGAAACACACCTTCTGGAAATCCCGCGCGTGCAAAGATGTCTTCGATTGCGAGTGCACACTGCGGAACGTTTGAAGCGTGCTTGAGCAGTCCGACGTTTCCAGCCATCAACGCAGGCGCCGCGAAACGAAACACCTGCCAGAACGGAAAGTTCCACGGCATGATCGCGAGCACCGGACCAAGCGGTTGAAATTTTACGTAACTTTTCTTCGCGTTCGTTTCGACCACCTGATCGGCAAGATGTTTTTCTGCCGTTTCCGCGTAGTAGCGGCAGACCCACGCGCACTTTTCCGCTTCGCCGATCGCGGCTTTGATGGGCTTGCCCATTTCGAGCGTCATCATTTTTCCGAGTTCGTTTTTCTCTGATTCGAGAATCTCGGCAGCGCGCAGCATCATGCGCGAGCGATCGGAAAACGGAGTGTGACGATATGTTTGAAAAGTGTCAGCGGCTAGTTGAAGTTTTTGTTCGATCTCTTCCGCGGATAGCGCGGAGAAACTTTTCAGAGTCTCACCCGTTGCTGGATTGATTGAAGCTATTCCCATGATGCACGGATTATCGCATTTGCGCGTTGTGTTGAAAAAAGCGAAACTGCTTCCCATGTCAGCGGCTAAAAAACTCGATCGGTTCGGAATCGCCGCCGCGCTGCAGGAGATCGCGCGGTTGATGACGATGAAAGGCGGCCAGTCGCGCTTCAAGGCGAAGGCTTACAGTGCCGGAGCGCGCGCGATTCAGGGCATCGCGAATTTCGAGCGGCTGATCGAAGAAGACAATCTCACGTCGATTCCGCGCATCGGCACCGCGCTTGCCGCGCAAATCAAGCAACTCTATCTCACGGGTGAGTCGTCGGTTTTGAATGAGCTGCGCACGCAGTTTCCGGCGGGGCCGCCTAAAGCGAAGAAGGTCGCGGTGCTGCATCTTCATCACGCGTTGAGTTCTGCGGAACAAGCGATCGAGTTTCTGAAAACGGTCCCGGGAGTTGAAGACGTTAGTATCGCCGGTTCGCTGCGACGCTGGGAGGAGACGGTCGGGATTGTTGAACTCGTTGCGAGCGCGAAAGATCCGGCGGCAGTAGTCGAACAGTTCCAGCGTTTTCCTTCGATTGAGTCGAGCGAGACGGATGGTCCAAACAGTTGTGTGGCGCAGTTCGTGGATGGCGCACAGGTCTCGCTGACTGTCGTGCCGCCGAAAGAGTTTCCACTCGCGGTGTTTGTGAAGACTGGCTCGGAAGCTCACGTCGCGCGAATCAATGAACTCGCGTCGCAAAAGAAGATCAACTGGTCGCGCATGCCGCGCAGCGAAGAACAGATCTACAGCCGTTTGAAGATGGCCTATGTTCCACCGGAGCTGCGCGAGAACCAGGGTGAGATCGAAGCCGCACTTGCTGGCGAACTGCCTGACGATCTGATTACCGAAGCGCACATCAAAGGCATGGTCCATTGCCACACGACGTATTCCGACGGCATACACAGTCTCGAAGCGATGGTGCACGGTGCTGAAGAGATGGGGATGAAGTACATCACGATCACCGACCACTCGCCGACTGCGTCGTATGCCGGCGGATTGAAGGTAGATAAGTTGAGACAGCAGTGGGACGAGATCGATGAGTTGCAGAGCAATGTGAAGATCAAGATCCTGCGCGGCACTGAGTCAGACATCATTGCCAATGGCGGGCTCGATTATCCTGACGACATTCTCGAACAGTTTGACGTGATCGTCGCGAGCATTCACGCGCGTTACAAGATGGACGGGCCAAAGATGACGGAGCGCATCACGAGAGCGATGCGTCATCACGTGTTCAAGATCTGGGGACACGGCCTTGGGCGTTTGCTGCAACGACGACCGCCCATCGAGTGTGATGTGGAACGGATCCTT
>DASTQB010000366.1:0-21956 GCA_035761985.1 Pyrinomonadaceae bacterium | reverse complement strand
TGTCGTGTTTCGCCGCGTTCTTCGTCGCGCCGGTTGCCCGTTACCTGTTCTCCGGAGTGTTTGGTTCTCCATTCCTGCTGCTGTTCTTGTTCCTGCTGCTACGCGGTTACTTCAGCGACATTATCGGCGGCCATCGCGCGAGAGCAGCGTTCAGGCAGAATCTCGAATCGGCGACGTTGAATCCGGCGGATGCTTCCGCGCACTACAATCTGGGTTTGCTTCATCAGAACCGCGGTGAGCTCGACGCTGCACGAGAACGATTTGAACGTGCGCTCGAGATCGATCCTGAAGAGATCGACGCGAGTTACCAGTTGGGGCGAATCGCACGGCAGCAGAAGAGATACTCCGATGCGATTCAGAACTTCGAACACGTCGTGACGCGAAATCCCGCACACGCGCAGCATGAGATCTGGAGAGAAGTTGCTGCGACGTATATTGCTGCCGGACAGTTTGAAGATGCACGCACAGCGCTGGCGCAGTTTTTGGAGCACAGGCCGTCGGATCCTGAAGGGTTGTATCTGATGGGCCGCGCGCACGCGGGACTTGGAGACAAGCGCGAGGCGACGAGCTTGATGCAGGCGTGCATCGAGGCGGTGAAGACCGCGCCGGCGTATAAGTATCGCGCGAGCAAGCGATGGTTGAACGAGGCGCAGCAGTTTATTAAGAGCAGCCAATAGCGCGAGCGAATAGGACGTATAGGTCATATAGGACCTATAGGACCTATTTTGCGCGCAGCCCAACACAGCATGATCAAGCCAGCACTGTTAGCACTGGAGGATGGGCGCACGTTTCGCGGGCGGTCGTGGGCGGCCGAGGGCGAGGTTTGCGGTGAGATGGTTTTCAATACCTCGATGACCGGCTACCAGGAAGTGCTCACCGATCCCTCGTACGCCGGACAGATCGTCTGCATGACCTATCCACTCATCGGAAATTACGGCGTCAACGAAAGCGATTCCGAATCGACGCGCCCGTGGGTTGAAGGTTTTGTCGTCCGCGAGGCCAGCCGGATCACTTCCAACTGGCGCGCCGAAGAAAGCCTCGAGTCGTACCTGAAGCGCTGGAACATCGTCGCGATCGAAGGCATCGACACGCGCGCACTCGTCCGCCACATCCGCGACAAAGGCGCGATGCGAGCCTGCCTCTCGACCATCGATCTCGACGAAAAGAGCCTCGTTGAGAAAGCACAAAAGTCGCCGCGGATGGAAAACCGTGAACTCGCGAGCGTAGTCACCACGCGCGAGCCATACGACTTTCCTGCCGCAGGCGAAGAACGTTTCCACATCGTCTGTTACGACTTCGGCGTGAAGAAAAACTCTCTGCGCGAGCTTGCAGAACTCGGCGTGCGCACGACAGTCGTGCCAGCTTCGACGCCGGCAGAAGAAGTTCTGGCAATGAAGCCGGATGGAATCTTTCTATCGAATGGACCAGGCGATCCGGCGTCGATGAACAAGGAAGTCGGCGAGATTCGTGAACTGCTAAAGGCGCAAGTGCCCATGTTTGGGATCTGTTTCGGACACCAGTTGCTCGGCCGCGCGTTTGGCGGAAACACGTTCAAGCTCGTGTTCGGGCATCGTGGCGGCAATCAACCGGTGAAGGAACTCTCGAACCACACTGTTGAGATCACGTCACACAATCACGGTTTTGCAGTCAGTGCTGAAAGTCTGCCGCCGGAGGTTGAAGTCACTCACATCAATCTTAACGATCAATGCGTCGAAGGCATGCGTCACCGCACGTTGCCGGTGATCTCGGTTCAGTATCATCCGGAAGCGGCGCCTGGACCACACGACGCCGAGCATCACTTCCAGCGGTTTGTGAAGTTGATGGAAGAAGCCAACCACAAGGCAGGAGCTACTCCTTAAGCGGCATTTCCAATTCGCCAGTCGTGAGGTCTGGACGCGCGCGAGCCATCTGCTCGGGCGTCGTGTGCGCATGAAGTTCGTCGGGCTTTGTTTCCGGACTCACCTGAACTGTTGCAGTGACTTCCACCGGCTGCGGATTAGGTTCGAGAAGATCGGCAAAGCCCTCACTGCCGCGGTGCTCCATCCAGTGTTTATAACTTACCGTCAGAATCGCAACCACCGGAATGGCCAGGAAGATACCCGCCACGCCGGCCAGTTTCTCGCCAGCAAGAATCGCGAAAATGACCGCCAGCGGATGCAGGTGAATGCCCTGTCCGATTAGCCGCGGATAAACGGCGTAGTCCTGGACGATTCGCAGAACTCCGAGGAACAGCAACACGAGGAAGGCATTGAACGGCCCCGCATGAAACATCGCGAGCAAACCCGCCATGACTGCGACCGTCAGTGGTCCAGCGAGCGGAATAAACTCCAGCACGCCCGCGATCACGCCCATGACCAAACCGCCAGGCAATCCAAGCAACGTGAAGCCAATCGCACAAACCACGCCGATAAACAAACACGCAGTCAACTGCGCGCGGATGTAAGCAGCGAGCGTGCTGTTGATGTCCTGGAAAAACTCGTCGCCGCGCCAGCGCCAGCGCCCGCGTGGCAGCATCAACAACGCGGAACTGCGAAAGCTCTCTGCGTCTTTCAACAAAAAGAAAGCGAGAATCGGAATCAGAATCAGCCACGGTAAGTAGATGACGTATCCGATCGCTGCCGAGAAGAACTCAGTCCCGATGGCAAACACTCTCTCCTGAATTTTCGGGATAGCGCTGTTCAAGGCGTCAACAACCGGAGCGGGGATGCGGCGCGAACGCGAATAGTCGAGGAGTGGTTGAGTGCGCTCTCCGAGTGATTGCCAGTAACCCTTCGCTTGAGCAGAGAATTGCGGGAACTGATTGCTCAGGCTTGGAAGAAGCAGAAACACCGCCAGCACTACAACGACGAGAACGAGCAGGTAAGCAATTGTGATTGCAGCGACTTTTGGTATCTCGATGGTGCGGTCACCGATAGTTACGGGCCGCCGGATGAACTCGACGAGCGGTGAAACGAGGTACGCAAAAAAGATCGACAGCACTAGCAGCAGGATGATTCCAGTGATTTTCGAAATCACCCACAGCAGGCCGATAACGACTAACAGAATAAAGATCAGTCGCAGGACGACGCGCGTTGGTGGTCCATACGCTTCAACTGCTGCTTTGGCGGCAGTTGCTGCTGCAGCCGCTTCTCTAGTTGCTTCCTTGCTCACAATCGTTAATGAGTTACGTCGTCGCTTTCTTCAGTCGCGGTCTCGCCCTCACCTTCCGGTTCAGGCGGCGGCGTGACGCGCGGCGCGGCCGGCTCCCAAACCAGACCTTTCCATTCGTCAGTTTCGCCGAGTAGCTGTAGCGCCGCGAGTGGATGACCGGGATGGCGCTCGATGCGCAGCACTTCCGCGATCACCTGTAACCTTTCACCAGACTCGCCAAGCACTTCGAGCCGCACTCGACTTCCAACCTGCGGCAACTGTCGAGGCAAGTGGACGAGCGTTCCCTCTGGTCCAACATTCTCCGTAGTGCCTTCGGCGACGACGTGTGCGCCGCCGGGCTCGTCCCACTCGGCTTTCACTTCGAGAGTAGCGAGATAACGTGGTCCTGAACGATTGTCGGTTTCGATCTGCCGGGGCATCTGGTGCTCCTTCCAAGTGAATGTTCTATTCTTCGTCGGCCCGCAACTTCTCCAACACCGAAAAATCTTCGAGCGTGGTTACGTCGCCTGCAACCGATCCGCTGGTCGCAATCTCGCGCAACAGCCGTCGCATGATCTTGCCCGATCTGGTTTTGGGCAAAGCGTCGGTGAACCTGATGTCGTCCGGTCGAGCGAGCGCTCCGATCTCTTTCACGACGTGCGCCCGCAGCTCCTGGTTCAATGCGTCTGACGGGCTGTGCGTGCCTTCGAGGGTTACAAAAGCCACGATCGACGAGCCTTTGATTTCGTCCGGACGCGCAACCACTGCCGCTTCCGCAACCGCCGGGTGCGAAACGAGTGCACTCTCAATCTCCGCAGTTCCAAGACGATGCCCGCTTACATTAATAACATCGTCGATGCGGCCCATTATCCAGAAGTAGCCGTCTGAATCACGTCGCGCGCCGTCGCCTGCGAAATAGATGCCTTCGATCTGCGACCAGTACTGCTGCTTGTAACGATCATCGTCGCCCCAGATCGTCCTCAACATCGAGGGCCATGGACGTTTGATCACGAGATAACCACCCTGGTTTGCCTCGACTGATTTGCCGTCTCTGGTCATCACGTCGGCGTCGATGCCGGGAAACGGCTTCGTTCCGGAACCGGGTTTGGTAGGGGTCGCGCCGGGAAGCGGCGTGATCATGATCGCGCCTGTTTCAGTTTGCCACCACGTGTCGACAATCGGGCAGCGCCGCTTGCCGATGATCTCGCGATACCACATCCATGCTTCAGGATTGATCGGCTCGCCGACTGTGCCGAGCAACCGCAGGCTCGAAAGATCGTGTTTCATGGGCCAGTGCTCGCCCCACTTGATGAACGCACGGATCGCAGTCGGCGCAGTGTAGAAGATGTTTACGCGATGACGTTCAATCATGGACCAGAAGCGATCCGGCTCGGGAAAGTTTGGCGCTCCCTCGTACATCAGTACGGTCGCGCCATTCGAGAGGGGACCATAAACCACGTAACTGTGTCCGGTGACCCAACCGATGTCCGCAGTACACCAGTAAAGATCTTCATCTTTGATATCGAAAACCCACTTCGTCGTCAGGTGCGCTTGCAGAAGATAACCGGCGGTAGTGTGCAGGATGCCTTTTGGTTTGCCCGTCGTTCCGGAGGTGTAAAGAATGTAGAGCGGGTGTTCGCTATCCAACTCTTCGGCGGGGCACGTCGCGTCAACTGTTTCCATCAACTCGTGCCACCAGAAGTCGCGTCCAGGTTCCATGTGCTGCTGCGAGCCCGTGCGTTTCACGACGATGCACGCGTTCACTGACGGCGTTGATTTCAGCGCCTCGTCAACCGCGGTTTTGAGTTTTACTTCGCTGCCACGCCGCCAGCCGCCATCAGCCGTAACGACGAGTTTGCAACTCGCATCGTTGATGCGATCGATCAAGGCAGAACTGGAGAAGCCGCCGAAGACTACGGAGTGAGTCGCGCCGATGCGCGCACACGCAAGCATCGCGATCGCGAGTTCGGGAATCAGCGGCATATACAGCGCAACGCGATCGCCACGCTTGATGTCAGCGTGTTTCAGGACGTTGGCAAACTTGCAGACTTCCGTGTGGAGCTGTTGATAAGTAAACGTCCGCGTCTCGCCGGGTTCGCCTTCCCAGATGAGTGCGGCCTTGTTCCGGCGCCACGTCTCGAGATGTCGATCGAGACAGTTGTAGGAGATATTGATCCTGCCGCCGCCGAACCATTCGGCGTGTGGCGGATCCCACTTGAGCACTGTGTCCCACTTTTTGAACCAGTGAAGTTCCTCCGCCATGCGCGCCCAGAAAGCCTCGGGATCCGCGGCTGCTTCCGCGCGAAGCTTTTCGAGCTCTTCTAACGACTTGATGTGCGCCTGGTTTGAAAACGATTCTGGCGGCGGAAAGACGCGCTCTTCATGAAGCACTGATTCGATGTTCGTAGTAACGCTCGACACGTGACCTCTCGTTTACTCGTAATATGGTTCAGAGTTCAAGCTTTAGCTTGCCTCGAACAGCAGCCTAAAGGCTGAACTCTAAACTTGCGTTCCCTTGCTTTGCCTGCCTGTGTACCATAATCATTGGGAATCGGCAATGAAACTCTACGTCGGCACCAGCGGTTACAGCTACAAAGAATGGAAGGGGATCTTTTATCCCGCGAAGATTCGCGCCAAAGACATGCTGCCCTACTACGCTTCACGTCTGAAGGCGGTTGAGATAAACAACAGTTTCTATAAGCTGCCGCAGCGAAGCGTCGTCGAGAGTTGGAACGCGCAGGTGCCGGACGATTTCCGGTTCTCGGTCAAGGCCCCACGACGAATCACTCATTCCAAACGTTTGAAAGCAGTATCGAGAGAGACGAAGCTACTGCTGAACAGGATCTCAGCCCTCGAAAACCACCTCGCCGTCGTTCTGTTTCAACTGCCGCCAAACATGGAGAAGAACCTCAAACGGCTGGAACGGTTTCTGAAATACTTTCCCGCAGACATGCCGGCGGCTTTTGAGTTTCGAAATCCGACGTGGTTTGACCACGAGGTGCTCGAGTTGCTGCGCAGTCATAACCGGGCGTTGTGTGTTTCAGACACCGACGAGATGCCGGTGAATCACATCGACAACACCGCGGATTGGGGTTACATGCGTTTACGGCGTGTTAATTACTCAGACGCGGATCTGAAAGAGTGGGTCAACCGCGTGAGGGAGCAGAAGTGGAAGCGAACGTTTGTTTTCTTCAAGCATGAAGACGAAGGAACCGGACCAAAGCTCGCGGCCCAGTTCCTTGATCTGTGTCAATCCGCAGATATCCGCGGCTAGAAATTTCCGCCACACTGGTCGTGGCCACAGTCGCAATCGAGTTCGATTGTATCGCCCGAGCCTTCACAAGACGCGCTGCAATACTTGCCACCCGCTTGCGGGGGGCAGCTACACGCGGGATTTTTGCACGTATTATCGTCTGCCATAGGGTCCTCCTGAATTTTTGGTGTGCCCAGAGAGTAGCACACTAAACCAGTTCACTCGCAATCGCGGCTGCTACGCGCGCGTTGTTTTCGAGCAACGCGATGTTTGGACGCAACGTGGCTCCGCTACTGTGTTCAGCCATCTGGGCCAGCAGGAACGGTGTCACGTCACTTCCTTTGACTCCGTTACGTTCCGCTTGTTCCAGAGCATTGTGGAGGACGCGCTGAAGTTGGTCTGCTGAGACTTCAAACTCCGCAGGCACAGGCACGGTAACGAGCAGAGCAGAGTTGATTCCAAGGGTTCGTTGCGCATGAAAGATACGTGCAACGTCGGCGGGCGTTTCCGCACGCGCATCGACTCGCAGACCGCTGTTTCGCGAATAGAACGCGGGCAACTCGTCGCATTGATAACCGATGACAGTTACAGCGTGTGTTTCGAGCCACTCGCGAGTAGCAGGCAGGTCGAGGACGATCTTCGCGCCTGAACAAACGACGACAATCGGCGTGCGCGCGAGTTCCGGAAGATCTGCGGAGATGTCAGGCAATGGACCACGATGCACGCCGCCGATGCCGCCGGTTGCGAACACTTTGATTCCCGCACGATGAGCGATCCAGATCGTGGAGGCGACAGTCGTGGCGCCGTTCCAGCGTTGGGCGACTGCGAGAGGAATGTCTCGCGTGCTGATCTTTTTGATGTCGTCGTGTTCGGCGAGTAACGTAAGCTGATCTTCTGTGACTCCGACGTTTAACTTGCCGTGGACGATCGCGATCGTTGCCGGTACCGCTCCCTTTTCACGAACGACCTGTTGGAGGCGATTCGCAGTTTCGAGATTCTGCGGGCGCGGCAGTCCATGCGCGATCACAGTCGATTCAAGCGCGACCACCGCCCGGTTCGCGCGAATCGCACTCGCAATCTCCGGATCGATGCTAAGCAGTTCTTGCATATAAATGATCCGTGTTCATCCGCGTAAATCCGCGGCCGATTTACTTGTTCTCTTCAGCTCAAAAATCGTCCCGCCACCTTCGCGCGGTTGCCACGAAAGGTGCGCGTCGATCAAACCCGCCCGCGCGCGCATGTTCGCAAGCCCGCGTCCTTCTGAATTCGTGTGCTGCGATGTAAACGGACGCCCATTGTCTTCGATCGTCAACGAAAAATCTCCGGCCGGCGTCGTTGTAACAAACATCTTCACTTCAGTCGCCTCAGCGTGCCGCCAGATGTTGTTCACTGCTTCCTGCACGATGCGATAGATCTGCATCTGCACGCTCGGCGGCAAATCGCTTCGCTCCTCGATCGCGTCGTCACAATGAAACTCGTACACGAAACGTTTTTCAGCAGGCGCATCCTGCACTGCATGTGACAACGCGAACTCCAGCGCCGCCGCGAAGCCGACGTTCTGCAACACCGACGGGCTGAGGTCTTCGCAAATTCGCCTGACTTCGTGCGAAATCACTTCGATCTCTTTTCTTAACGCAGTCGTCGGGTTCTGACTGGGAGTTGAGTCGTCGTTAACTTTGATCTGGTCCGTCAGCAACGCAAGGTGACGAAGATCTGCAAGCGTTTGATCGTGCAGGTCGCGAGCGATTCGGCCTCGCTCGCGCTCGGCTTCGTTCGCAAGATTGAGACGCGCGTCTGCGAGCTCGCGATTCGCGTCAACGAGCGCCGCGCTTGTCGCGACGATTCTTCGTCGTTCGAGTATGGCCCACAACAGTGCCAGCAACGCCAGGGCGAGAAGAATCGCGAGTGCGGTTGAGGTCCAGGGAAACGGAGCCTTGTCGACGACGAACGAAAAGCTCAGCGGCGCCGACGCTGTGAGATCCTTCGTGAACGCGCGCGCGGTGACGGTGTACTTGCCCGGTTTCAAACCTTCCATCGTGAACTGCGATTCGCGCGACAGTTTTTGTTTGATCGACTGCCCGCTGCCATCGACGAGCGTGAACGCGTATTGAAACTGTTCGGGGAACGTGCGGCTGCTGATTGCGGCGACGTCGAGCAGCAGACTGTTCTGCGGATACTCTAAATTCAAACCCGCCTGCAACTCGGAAGGTGCGTGTACGCGCTTGCTGAGAATTCGCGTGACCGAGAGCGGCGGTTCGAGTTGTCCTGGTTCATAACGTGCGACACCGCGATTCGTTCCGATCAGCAAAACGTCGCCGCCGTCGCGCTTACGTTGCGGCCAAACGGCGAATACGCTCTGCGACGGCAGTCCCTGTTCGGAATTGAGCTCGGAAACGACTGGTCCAACAACCGGATCGAGCAGGACACGCAGGAGCCCGTTGCCGCGCGTGCCGCACCAGATCTCATTTGCTTTGTCTGATGCGGTGGCCAGAACGTATCGCGCATCGACGTTCGGAATCGTCAAAGTACATTCGCCGCCCTTGCGACAAAGAAAAACTCCGCTGCTCGTAGCAAACCACAACGAACCATCCGGCGTGCGTGCCATCGATCGAATCGCGGGGCCTTTCAACCCCGCAAACGCCGGCTCCTCGACAATGTTTTTTCCATCTGACGAAAGCACGCCGTCTCTGACCGTGCCGATTAAAAGTCGCTCTTCGCCATCGGCAAGGAGGCTCACAGCTTCGCGCCTGCCGACACTGTTGGGCCAATTCAGACTTGTTCGCCCGCCTTCGATGCGATCGACGCCGCGGCCAAAGATCGCGAAGTAGGTGGCGCCGCGAAACTGTGTCACAGCACGGACGCTGCCCGGTGAATCAGGAACACCTGGGCCCGTTCCGACAATAGTGAAAGCCTGGTCCTCGAGCCGGATCACTTGCCTCGGCGCGATGTACAACCCGCTTGCAGTTGCGACGAGCAATCGCTGCGACTTGTCTTCCGTGATTGCATAGATCACGTTCGCGCCGAGTGCGGGCACCGCATTCCAGTTCGACGTTTCCTCGTCGTAAACAAACAGCCCGCGGTTCGTGCCGGCAATCGTTCTGCCGTTATTCGCCTGGTAAAGCGTGCGAATGAAATCTGTTTCGCTGCTGTCACCTACCGACTCGACGCGGGGCGCGTGTGGATCGAAACGGCAGACGCCGCGGTCAGTTCCGAACCAGATGACTCCCTCGCGATCGACGAAGATCGCGTTCACGTGATTCGAACGCAGGCCGCCGGCAGTGCCGTCGAAAGTAAAACGCTGTGATTTTGTTTTCGAGATGCGAAAGACGCCGCGACCGTCAGTGCCGGCCCACATCTCGTTGCCGATCGGTTTCAAAGTGATGACTGGCCCGGTAGCGGCTTCGTGACGTTTGAGCGACGCGAGTTCGTGCCCCCACAGCGCGCCCGGTTCTTCTCTTCGTGCGCGCGCGCCGGCCCAGAGCCTGCCGTCGCTGTCGCGCTCGAGGGTGTTGATGAAGTTTGCCGTGGGACGGGCTTGTTCTTTCACGGAGCCGTTGACGATCTCGAGCACGCCGCGACCGAGCGTTCCTACAAACATGCGACCGTCCGCAACGCTGATACTCGTGAGCGGTAGTGGTCCAGGTCGCTCGCGATCCTGGCTTTCGAGTGGTTGGCTTAGAACGTCGCGAGTGTCGATTACGATGCGCGTCTCCGTTGTAGTTTCACTTTGCGTTAAGCCAGTCCTGACTGTCGTTTCCACTCGAATGCGACTTTCAAAGATACGACCCTGCTCCGTCGTCATGAACGCCACGCCCGTTTGCGGCGTAACAATCGCCGTGATCGCTTGACCGTCTGTTTCTTTTATCTTCGTGAACTCTCCGGCGTGGAAACGCGCCGCGCCCGCTTCGGTTCCGATCCAGATCGCGCTGTCGTGATCGGTTTGCAGCGCGAGGATGCGCCCGAATGGCAGTGAAGGATCGTTGATGGTCTGCGTCCTGCGGCCGTCGAATCGTGCGAGACCAGTTTCCGTTCCGAACCACATCGCTCCATCTGACGTTTGCGCGATTGCGCGCACGCGATCGGAAGGGAGTCCGTGGAAGAGCGTGACTGCGCCCCACTGGTGCAGACCTGTTATCGGTGTTGGCGAGGGTGACGGCGACGGTGAAGGCGAGGGCGATGGTGACGCTTGCGGCTGCGGCTCTCCGGTTTGTGCGTCGCCCGTTTGGGCGAGTGACACCAGGGTCACAAGACACAACAGAGCACACACTGCACAAAACGTCTTAAGCAAACCGTTTGTGCTTCTTGGTGGCCTCACTTCTTCTTCGGGGAACCAAGTTCCTTTTTTTGCTCTTCGTTGAAACGCTTCTGGTCCTTCTGTAGCCACGCTTCGAGATCGCCTGCGGCCTTTTCGAGTTCGTCGCTGTTCAGGAGCCCGCGACGCAGAGCTTCGAAGAACGCGCGTGTGCGAATGTTGTAGGCGAGTTTTTCGTAAGCTTCCTGGTCGGTGCCTTCTGCGACGCTGACGAAGAGTTTCTCGTAGAGTGTTGCCAGCCTGCTCTCGACACCGCGCAAACTCAACGAACACTTCCGCGCGATGGCCCAGTTCGAAAGTCCCAACGCAAGGTAGTAAAGCGCCTCGGCTTCAAACTCAGTCAACAACGGCCGCTTGAACGAATCCTTGAACGCGGGATCGATCATGTCGGCGCCGTCTTCGAGTACGGCAGCGACGAAACGAAGAAACCGCGACTCCGGATTGTTCTTGTGAATGAAACCGTAAGCAGGCGGCGGATCGACCGATTTTACGATTTTTCGGATCTCGTTGATGTAGATCTCGTGTGGAAACTGCGTCCAGAAAATGATGCGTGCGGTCGGGAAGTCGCGCCAGATCGCGCGCGCGGCTTTCACACCGGAGAGCTTTGGCATCTGGATGTCGAGTATGCAGACATCGGGCTTCTCGCCGAGTGCGATTTTGACGGTCTCTTCGCCGTCGCCGGCTTCGAACACCGGCACGTGCGAGGGAAACTCCTTCTCGAGAATTTCGCGGAGGTAATGGCGCTGGGCCATGTTATCTTCGGCAATCAGGATCGACATGACGGCTGATGATAATGCGCGATTGAGCAAGGTGACAACGTGGCGCACCACATTGTATGTTCGTGCCAGCCCGACAAACGGAAGGTGGAATTCATGAGACTGCGACGATTCCTGTGCCTGATTGTTGTTCTTTTCATCGTGACCCCGACGCTCGCGCAAACGAGTGACGAGCGGCTGCGGCAACGCGCGCTGCAGATTCATCGCCGCGCGATCGTGATCGACACGCACAACGACGTCACGACGCCGATGACCAACGACGATTTCGACCTGAGTGGAACTCCACCGGCGCCGTATCGCACCACCATCGCGCGCATGAAAGAGGGCGGGCTCACGGGTGAGTTCTTTTCGCTCTACATCAAGCCGTGGTACGTGCAAAATGGCGGCGCCGCACGACGCACGCTCGACATGATCGATTCCGTTTATCGTGCAATCGAGCGCCATCCGAATGATCTGATGCTGGCCACCTCAGTTGCCGACATCCGGCGCGCGAAGCGACAGGGCAAGGTCGCGGCGTTGATGGGGATCGAAGGTGGACATGCGATTGAAGATTCGCTGCCGGCGTTGCGCGAGTTTTACCGGCTTGGCGTCCGTTACATGACGCTTACCTGGAACAACACGAACAACTGGGCCGACGCCGGACGTGGGGAGAAGAAGCACAACGGTTTGAGTGAATTCGGTAAGGAAGTCGTGCGCGAGATGAATCGCCTCGGAATGCTGGTTGACGTGTCGCACGTTTCCGACAAGACGATGAGCGATGCCCTCGACATCTCGAAGGCACCGGTCATCGCTTCGCATTCGTCGGCGCGTGCGCTCAGCGACGTTCCTCGAAACATTCCGGACGATCTGTTGAAGCGTATTGCGAAGAACGGCGGTGTTGTTTGCGTCAACTTCTACACGATGTTTGTGGATGCGAAGACCGTTGGACCGCAGAGCGCCGAGCGTGATGCACGGCTGAAAGCGCAGCAGGACGCGATTAACGAGAAGTACAAAAACGATCCGGAACGCCGTGCGGAAGAGAGTGACAAACTCGAAGCTGCGAATCCGCTGCCGCCGCTGCCGATCTCGAAGTTGATCGATCACATCGATCACATCGTGAAGGTTGCGGGAATAGACCACGTCGGGATCGGTGCGGATTTCGACGGAGCGAACGACATGCCTGAGGGCGCGAAGGACGTTTCGATGTTGCCGAACATTACGTACGAGTTGCTGAAGCGCGGGTATAGTGAGCGGGATATTAGAAAGATTCTGGGGGAGAACGTTCTGCGCGCGTTTGCTGAAGCCGAACGCGTCGCGCGCGGGATGAGCAGGACGATCAGCGGGGACGGGAGCGTGCGGAGGATCAACAGATAGGACGATATAGGACCAATAGGACCTATAAGACCTATATGACCGATAAGATATAGGTCCTATAAGTCCTATAAGTCCTATGGGACCTATACGACCTATATTGCGCGGCGTCCCTGGCGCACAAAAAAGAGCACGGACCCAAGTCCGTGCTCAAAGCAGAAAAGAAGAGAGTTTGCAAATTAACGATTAACGGTTCTGGCCGCCACGACCCTGGCCCATGCCCTGGCCGCCACGTCCACTCTGTCCAGCACTGCCACCACCGAACTCGTCTTCATCATCGAAGTTCCGCGGTTCGTTCTGCTGACTGCCACCATATCCGCCCTGGCCCTGTTGACCGGTGTGCTGACCGCCGTGCTCCTGATCGTGTTGACCACCGCGTCCTGGTGTTTGCTGGCCGTAATTCTGGCCCTCACCAGCCTTACCCATATTTCTCTGGAGATCGTCGTCGTTCTTCATTCTGTCATCTGCCATGAATCTATCCTCCCATTGAACGATGGTTAATAGCTTCGACCGAGGTCCAACGACTAGTCCCCGGCCAGTTGAGAAGCCACTGAAAACTTTATCAACCTCCGTGCCAATTGGGGTTCATCGCGTAAATCGCGTTTATAGCGAAATGCGTCCGTTCGTTAGAGTTGTCAAACAATACGCCCGGAAATGAAATCATACACACGCGATGCTATTATTCTTTCCAATCAATGACGTCCGCAGGTATCTACGTTCATATTCCTTTCTGTAGTTCGCGATGTTCTTACTGCGACTTCGCAACGGGCATTTACCAAAGTGCGCTCGCCGAAGCGTATGTTGACGCTCTCATTCATGAAATCAGAAGTTCGTTTTATGCAGGCCGTCATGTCGATACGATCTTTTTCGGCGGCGGCACGCCGTCGTTATTATCGTCGACACAACTTGATCGCACTTTGTCTGCCCTGCACGAGTGTTTCACGATCGATCACGCGGCAGAGATCACGCTCGAGATAAATCCAGGCAGCGTGACTGCGGAAAAACTGCGCGACTTCCGGCGTCTGGGAATCAACCGCGCCAGTTTCGGCGCACAGACTTTCGACGATGCCGAACTCGCGAAACTGGGCCGATCGCACACTGCCGCCGATACGTTGCGCACCTTTGCAGATCTGCGCGACGCGGGTTTTGCGAATGTAAGTTTCGATCTGATTGCAGGACTCCCTGGGCAAACTCTCGAACGCTGGCAACAAAACGTGGCCCAGGCCCTCGAACTCCGTCCGGAACACCTGTCGTTCTACCTGCTCGAAGTTCATTCAGGCACGCCACTCGCCGAACACATTCGACGCGGCATCCAGCCGGTTCCCGACGATGATCTCGCAGGTGTGATGTACCAGTCGATGCTGGACCAGGCTGTCGCAGCCGGTTACGAACATTACGAGATCTCAAACCTGTGCCTGCCGGGTTTTCATTCGCGACACAACGTCAAGTACTGGACGGCCGAGCCTTATTACGGCTTTGGTTGTTCGGCGCACTCGTACGACGGTCAAAGTCGCCGCTGGTCCAACCAGCGCGACGTCGCGAAATACGTTCAGATGATCGAAAACGGCGAGTCGCCTGTCGTCGACGAACAGCAATTAAGCCAGAACGACGTGCGTGCAGAAGCGTTGTTTCTCGGCATGCGGTTGATGCGCGGCGTGGACGTGCGCCGTTATCGCGAATCGTTTGGTGTCGATCTGCACGATCAGCACGGCGACGATCTCGATCGATTTTGCAAAGCAGGTCTGCTTGAGTTTGACGGCGACTTGATTCGACTAACGCGCACCGGTGCGCTGTTGTCCAACGAAGTATTCGCAGCGTTTGTGTAAACCTCAACTCATGATCATCGCAATCGACGGTCCTTCCGGTTCTGGCAAGTCAACCCTGGGCCGAATGCTGGCCCGCGCATTGAATCTGCTGTACATCGACACGGGTTCGATGTATCGCGCGGTCGCGTTGGCTGTGATCGAGGCCGACATCGATCCCGCGGACACGCAAGCGGTCACGGAGCTTGCGAACCGGATCGACATCAATCTCGAGGGTGATCCTGAGTCGCTCAGAGTCCTACTCGAAGGTCGCGACGTGTCGGATCAGATTCGCACGGAAGACGTGTCGGCGATGTCGTCCATCATATCGAGTATTCCGGGCGTGAGACGTGCGATGGTCGATCGACAACGCGCGATGGCTCAACGCGGTGCGATTTTGAATGGACGCGACATCGGCACGGTGGTTTTCCCGGAGGCTGATGTGAAATTTTTTCTGACGGCTGTTCCCGAGGAGCGCGCCGAACGGCGTTTTAGAGAGGATCAGTTGAGTTCGACTACCTCGAGCACGCTTGCACAAACGCTTGCCGAGATGATCGAGCGCGACCGGCGCGATTCAACGCGCACCGATTCGCCCTTGCGTGCTGCTGACGATGCGATCGTTGTCGACTCAACCGGGAAGAGTATCGAACAAGTGTTTCAGGAGATGATGGGGAAGATAAAAGTCTGATGTTTACAGGGATCATTGAAGAACTCGGCAGCGTGCGGAGCATCGAAGAGCGTGGCGAGAACGCCCGCATCATCATTTCAGCTCGCACAGTGACCGAAGGCACGAACCACGGCGATTCGATCGCTGTGAATGGCGTTTGTTTGACCGCGTTGGACGTTCGACCGGACTCGTTTGCCGCAGACGTTTCGCGGGAGACGCTGCAACGTTCGACGCTCGGGAGTTTGAAACCCGGCGTGCCGGTGAATCTCGAACGCGCGGTCACGCCGGCAACGCGTCTCGGCGGGCATATCGTTCAGGGGCACGTGGACGGGCGCGGGCAGTTCGCCGGCGTCGAAGATCACGGCGAATCGTGGACGATCCGCATCGCGTATCCGAAGGAACTCGGGCGGTATCTGGTGTTCAAAGGCTCCGTCGCCGTTGAAGGCATCAGCCTTACGATTTCCGGTTTGACTGACGAATACTTCGAAGTCGCGATCATCCCAAAGACCTGGGAAGTCACGAATCTGTCGCGACTCAAGCCCGGCGACCACGTGAATCTCGAAGTAGACGTGATCGCCAAGTACGTGGAACGCCTGGTTGGACACGGATGACGCGGACAGAAAGCCCGATTTTGTGCCCTTTCATGGGCATCCCTTTTCGGTTAACATGGCCCCGTGGCAATAGCGACCATTGAAGAGGCCGTTGCGGACATCCGCGACGGTCGCATGATCATTATCGTCGACGACGAAGATCGCGAAAATGAAGGCGATCTTGTCTGTGCTGCCGAGAAGGTCACACCCGAAATCATTAACTTCATGGCCCGGCACGCCCGTGGTCTGATCTGTCTGCCACTCACCGAGGAACGCTGCGACGAACTGCACCTGACGACGCAAGTCGCCGACAACACTTCTTACCTCGGCACCGCGTTCACCGTTTCCATCGACGCGCGGCGCGGGATCACAACCGGAATCTCAGCGGCCGATCGTGCGACGACGATCCTCGTGGCGGTCGATCCGAAGGCGCGACCACATGATCTGTGCCGCCCGGGACACATATTTCCCTTGCGTGCAAAGAACGGCGGCGTGCTCGTCCGTCCAGGTCAAACCGAAGCCAGCGTCGACATCGCCCGCATGGCCGGTCTTTATCCCGCCGGCGTGATCTGCGAAATCATGAACGAGGACGGGACGATGTCGCGCATGCCTCAACTCGAGGCGTTTGCCGCTGAGCACAATCTCAAAATAATCAGCGTCGCCGAACTCGTCAGGTATCGCATCCGCAAGGAGATGCTCGTCAAGCGCGTGGTCGAAACGGATCTTCCGACGGTCTACGGTCGCTTCCGCGCGATCGCGTACGAAAACGTGATCAACGGCGACGTTCACCTTGCGATGGTGATGGGCGACGTAGAGACCGACGAGCCGGTCCTCGTTCGCGTTCACACTGAAAACGTTACCTGCGACATGTTTGGCTCGCTGATCGACGACACGGGATTTCAACTGCATACGGCATTGGAAAAGATCGCCGCCGCTGCGCGTGGTGTGGTTTTGTACCTGCGCCAGCGCGAACACAGCCTGGATCTGGTCAACCAATTGCGTACTTACAACCTCATGCAGCAAAGTGGAATCAGTAAACGTGAAGCGAGCATGGAAACGGGTTATGGAGTAGATCGCGACTACGGCGTCGGAGCGCAGATTCTCCACGATCTCGGATTACGCCAGATACTACTTTTGTCGAACCATCCCCCTAAAGTAGCAGCGCTCGAAGGATTTGAGCTCTCGGTCGTCGGCAATGTTCCGCTTGGCGAACCTGCATCGTTCAAGGACCAGCAGGATGCCGCGCCGGAATCAAAATGAGCAAATAAGCCCGGCAGTCACACTCAAGCTTTTTGTGACTGTTGTCGGCTTTTTGCGACCCAACAGTTCGGTCTCTCCCTCAAGAACTCGAAGGCTCCCCTGAGTCGCGGCGGCGACTATAGGTTATGAGTGCAGATCAGAAACCCACGATAAAAAGACGCTGGCGTTACTTCACGCGACGGCACGCGATCCTTGCATCGTTGATCGTCGGCGGTGCGGCGCTCGTTGTCGTCCTGCTGGTCCTGTTTTTGTTCCGGCTGGGTTATGTCGATCGCTACGTCGCCGGGCAGATCAAACAGACGTTTGCAAACTACGGCATACGTGCGGAGATCAGAGACTTTCACGCGTCGTTCCCGCCGCAAAACGTCGAGATGGCGGGGCTTGAACTTTTCGACGCCGCCACAGGTGAGAAGCTGGGCAAAATCGATCGACTGCTCGCGACGATCAGAATCGAAGACCTTTACGCGCTGAACCTCCGGCGCAACATCAACCTTCAGGATCTGAAGATCGAAGGTCTCGAGTTGTGGGTCACTTTCGACGAGCAGGGCCGCTCAAACTTTCGTAACGTGCACATTCCTCCACCTGAGCCAAACAAGCGCATCCTGTTTGCTTATTCGACCGCGACTGTCGAAATCAAGAACGGCGTGGTCCATTACGGCGACCAGCGACACGAGATTTCGGGGGAAGCGCGCAATCTCGCAGTGACGATTCAACCGGACGATCCCAACGCACCGGCAGAAAGCCGGATGAACACGGTCACGCTCAACAGCACAAACTCAACGTTCACGTACGATGGACGTGCCATAAACAACATCGACGTTCATGCACGCGGGCGTGTCAGCCAAACGCGAGCCGAGATTCACGAAGCGGTGTTGAAATCGCCGGTTGCCGAAGCGCGTTTGACCGGCGTCATGGACGACTGGCGCGCGATGCGTTACCAGATGAACGTTACCTCGACCGTCGATATCACGCAGCTCTCAGACACGTTGCAATCAGAGACGGCTATGCGTGGCGCCGGCAATTTCCAGGGCACGATCACGGGGGAAGGAGATCAGTTCAAGATCGACGGGCAGATCCAGTCTGACGCACTCGCGGCCGACAACATACGTCTGCAGGGCTTGAACGTCACGGCAAACGGAACCGTGCAGGGCAGGACTTACGAAATCAACGGCAAGGCTGTTGCCGACTTGCTCAATGCCGGCGACTTTCAGGTCAATTCACTGCAACTGGCGGCGAACATAATGGGCACCGGATCCGACTTTCGCTGGGTTGGGGAACTGAGAGCAGTGGCGGCGAGAGGTTACGGGACCACGATTGCGGGCCTGATTCTTCGCGACGCGCGTGCCGAAATGAATGATGGTGTTTTGACTGGCAGTTCGAGCCAGTTCAATGCCAGCGCACTCACAGCTTCGGGCGCGAGAGTTAACGGAATCACTGCTTCAAACCTGCAAGTGCGTAATGAGAACAACGTCACGATAGCGAAAGTCGGAAGCATGAAGGCGGGAACGATTTCGGCTTCGGGCGCGGAAGTCAAAGGAGTTACTGCAAACGACATCGACATTATCGATCGCGATGGTGTGACGAGTGTTGCCGTGAGGAATGTTCAGGTTGGCGCGACTAGTGCCGCGGGTGCGCAGATCGGAAGTTTGAACATTGCAGGCGTGCGATTGTCTGTGCGCAACAGGAGAATCGAAGGTTCGACGTCTGATATCGATGCGGGCACGGTGAAGATTGCCGACGGGCAGGTTGAAAACGTGAGGCTGGCGCGGCCTGTGTTTGTGGTTGAACCGTCGGGCAGTTATCGCGCAAGTGCGGATTTGAGTATCGGCGGCGGTGTGCTGGGCAGTATGAACATGGGCCAGGCGCGGGCAAACGTTGTCGCGACGAACCGCGAGATTCAGCTCAACAACTTCACGGCTGACGTGTTCCGAGGTCGTGCGAGCGGGAATGCACGCGTGGCGATCGCGCGTGGTGGGACGTCGCAAGTGGCGGCTGATTTCACCGAGGTCGACATCGCTGGACCACTGACTGCCCTCGCGGGAAGTGTCGTTCCGCTTTCGGGCAGGGCCACCGGACGCGTTGATCTCACATTCCCCGGCACGGACGTAAAGCTTGCTTCAGGCACCGTTACAACGCGCTTGTCGGCGGAAACAGGCGCCGTTGGTGAAGACCGGATTCCGATCACGGGCGAAGTCGCGATGCGTGCGAATCGAGGCACGTTCGACATTCAACAGGTAAACCTGCAAACACCGGCGACACGCCTGAACGCTACGGGCCAGTTTGCTTTCGAAGGTGATTCAAACCTGCAAGTGGATCTAGCTTCGTCGGATGCGTCCGAACTTCAAACCGTGCTCATCTCTTCCGGTCTGTTGCCTGACGTTGAAGAGCGAATGCGCGAGTATGGACTCGGCCTCGCAGGCGAACTTGCTTTCAACGGCAACATACGCGGGCGCCTTGAATCACCGACCGTGAACGGGAAGTTTTCACTCGGTTCGTTGATCGTAAACGGAACCGAAATGGGTTCTCTCTCGGCGTCGATCGCGATGACTGAGACCCAGATCAGCATTCCCGATGGAAATCTTGCCGAGCGTGACGGAGGCGGAGTCAGATTCTCGCTCCTTGCTCCACGCCCGACTGAAAACAACATCTCGATCGACGCGACGCTCGATCGGTTCAGTGCGCGAAATCTCATCGCTCTTTCACCTGATAGCAGTCCGCAACTCACTTCCCAAACTGAGTCGGACATTTCCGGCCAGATCAAAGTCACTGGAATTCCGAACGCCATGAATGGAAGCGCCGACCTTCGATTTGGACCAGGCCGCCTGGCTGGAGAGTCGCTCGAAGGAGCGACCGCACGAGCAACCTTCAATGGTCCAAACGTTAAAGTCGAAAGCATCGACGTGCGTTTGACCGCGGGCCACATCGTCGGCAGCGGCAACTTCAACACGAAGAGCCGCGAATTCGACTTCCAGGGGAACGCAAAGGGCATCCAGTTAGCGCGACTAACGGCGCTTGCGAATCGACCCGGTCTTCCCGTGGTAACGGGCGTCGCCGACTTCACGACCAATGTCTCAGGAAATCTCGAGAACTTCGCCGCTTACCAGGTCAGGTTCGATGGCGAGGCACGCGACGTGACGATTAACGGGCGTCCTGCGGGCAACGTCGCACTCACCGGCCGAACAGAAAACCAGCAACTCAACATCCAGTTGGCGACCACTCTACTCGGCCCGCCGCAGGTGATCGCTGCGCAAATCAATCTGGCCAGCGAGGCCTTGGAATCGAGTGTTTCAACCACTTTCACGAATGCCGATCTAACGAATCTCTTCCGGCTCGCTCTGCCCGGCAGCGGCGTGCGAATCACTGGCCGCGCAAACGGCACGATTCAGGCCAAGGGCAATTTGTACGACGAGGAAGAGGGAACCTTCTCGCTCGCGGGACTTTCAGGCTCCGCACAATTCTCGGAGCTGAGTTTCCGTGTTGAAGACGTTCAACTCAACGCCACCACACCGCTCGTCGTTAATTTCAGACCAAACGAGGTCACATTCGAACGGACGCGGTTTACTGGTCCTGGAACGAACATCGTGCTCGACGGCACGCTTGCGACAGGCAGCGGTGGCAGGCAAACACTCGCGATCGACGGCGACTTGAACATGCGCGTGCTCAACGGCGTGTCGCCCGATTTCTTCTCATCCGGCACCGCGCAGGTGGCTGTTCGTATCAACGGCACGTATGAAACTCCGCGCGTGATCGGAACGGCATCACTCAACAACGCATCGGTTTCGGTGTTGCTTGGTAACGAACGTTGGACGGTCTCGAACCTGAAAGCGGCGCTGAGATTCACCGCGAACCAGGCGCAAATCGATTCGTTGAACGGAACGCTCGGCGGCGGACGCGTCAGCGCGACGGGCGGCGCCCTCGTCGAAGGTTTCACTGTTTCCGCGTTCCGCGTCAACATTGTTGCCGACAACGTTACCGTTCCTTTTCCGGAAGACTTTCGTTCGACTCTCGACGCCGACGTCGAGATCAGAGGTTCTCAGCGCGAGCAGTTGATCGGCGGTGTCGTGAATCTTCGTCGCACGGAGTACACGGAAGATATCGAGCTCGCGGACCTGATAAACGCCCGGCGCGCGGAGTCGATTGAAGAAGGCGCTGAAATGGAACTCACGCGCACGGCATTGTTCACGGCGTTGCGCGTGGAAGGTCGAAATGCACTCGTCGTGCGAAACAATCTCGCCGATCTCGTGGGATCTGTTTCGCTGCAGTTGGATGGACCAATCAACGATCCGACGATTTCAGGACGAATCACGGCGACCAGCGGTACCTTGAATTTCCGCAACGATCGTTACGACATCACACGCGCGTTGATCGATCTTCCGCCGAGTCGCAATGCCGATCCGGTTCTCAACATTCAGGCTGAATCGCAGATCCGCGGCTATCGCGTGATCGTGAGTCTTACTGGTCCATTGTCTCAGCCTTCCGCGGCAGTGCGTTCAGAACCCGCGTTGCCTCAGGCTGACGTTGTCGCGTTGATCACGACTGGACAACTCTCAACGGGAGACACGAGCTCGTCGATTCTTGCGCAATCGGAAGTGGGAGCGGCGACGAGTCTTTTGACTGATGCGCTGATCAACGCTCCTGCACAGCGAGCGACGAGCAGGCTTTTCGGTCTGACACGATTTGAAATCAATCCGGTGATCGGTGGAACGACTGGTTCAACTCCCGGCGCGCGCCTGACTCTCGGACGCCGTATCAGCAAAGAAGTGACAGTTACCTACTCGACAAACGTCACTTCCGATCCGAATCAGATTCTGGCGCTC
>DASTQB010000365.1:0-13338 GCA_035761985.1 Pyrinomonadaceae bacterium | reverse complement strand
GGGCGAACACTCATCCCTTCTGTGCCATCAATTCTTTCGCTCGATCTAACGCAATAAAGATGTCATCACAAAAGTTTTCAGCGCCGAGGGCTTCAGCAAACCCCGCCTGGTCCATCAGTTCGCGAACGTTTGGTCTGACAGCCGAAATCAGTAAGGTAATATTACGCCGCGCAGTAGTCTCGAGGAGTTCATTCAGAGAATGCAATCCACTCGCATCAATGGTCTGCACTTGTCGCATTCGGAGGATGAGAACCCGCGGACGCTTCTCAACACTGCGCATAGCATCTTTGAAACGTTCGATTGCGCCA
The DNA here is from genome assembly GCA_035761985.1 of Pyrinomonadaceae bacterium. GTDB lineage: Bacteria > Acidobacteriota > Blastocatellia > Pyrinomonadales > Pyrinomonadaceae > PSRF01. Next base: position 13,030 of record DASTQB010000365.1, on the reverse strand, counting down.
AAAAATAATGAACCGTAGATCTCAAATACCTCCACGCCGGCGGGCACCTTTAATTTAGAGATATCTCGAGTTGGAGTTTCGTCCTGATCGAGTAGCGTCTCAGTTACCTGTGTAACTCGGGTTGCTTCCGACATGCGTTGCATAAACAGGAAAGTCGCCAGTAGAACACCAATCTGGATTGCCACTGTAAGGTCAATCAGAACTGTCAGAAAAAACGTGGCGAGCAATACTACGGCATCACTTTTTGGACCACGGAGAAGATCTTTGAATTGCTCCCATTCACTCATGTTGTAGGCGACGACAATGAGAATTGCAGCCAGGGTGGGCATTGGAATTAGCGCCGCATACTTCCCAAAGAAAAGCAGGATCAGGAACAAGACCACCGCATGAATCATCCCCGCAACCGGTGTTCGACCTCCGCTTTTTATGTTCGTGGCAGTTCGAGCAATTGCGCCGGTTGCCGGAATGCCTCCGAACAGGATCGATCCAATATTGCCGAACCCCTGAGCTACGAGTTCCATGTTGGAGCGATGTCTGGTGCCGAGCATCCCATCAGCCACAACCGCGGCCAGCAGCGATTCGAGCGCCGCCAGAAAGGCAATCGTTACCGCAGGAGAGAACATCTGCTTTACGAGTGATAGCGACACTACGGGGAGGTGTGGCAGTGGCAGATGATTGGGTACACTGCCGAACCGGCTGCCTATTGTGGCAACCGGCAAATTGAAAAGCTTGACTACCAACGTGCCGATGAAGATCGCAATCAACATCCCTGGCACGCGATGAGTTATCCTGGGCCAAAGGCCGATCACCAGAAGCGACACAACGCCGATTAGAACGGCCGTAAAATTGAGCTCAGAAATGTGGTTGCGGTAGGCCTGTAACTTTTCAATAAAGCCTGCGGGTGGCGAAACGAGATCGAGACCAAGAAAGTCGCCCACTTGAGACGAGAAAATAATCAGCGCAATTCCCGTAGTGAAGCCCACCGTCACTGGATAGGGAATAAACTTCAACAGGGCTCCCATACGAAAGAGTCCCATCAAGATGAGCAGGACGCCGGCTATTAAGGTCGCAACAGCCAACCCATCGTAACCATACTGCTGAACAATGCCATAAATGATGACAACAAAAGCTCCGGTAGGTCCGCTTATCTGCGCGCGCGAGCCTCCCAATAGCGAAATCACGAATCCAGCCACGATGGCGGTGTAGAGACCCTGTTCTGGTTTGACGCCGGATGCGATCGCAAATGCAATGGCGAGGGGCAAGGCGACGATACCAACAGTCGTGCCTGCCGCCAGGTCAGAATAGAATTGTTTTCGAGAGTATCCTTCGCGAAAGACAGCGAAGATCTTTGGCTCCAGGCGGGTGTGCATCGATGGGTTCGGTAGTTGTTCTAACGAGGCCTTTCATCAAACAAAGATGTCTTCACGCCGACGATAATACCAACTATTCAGCTCCAGTGACTGACTGAATGCAGGTCCCTTTCGTGGATGCCTTTTTGCTTTGGTTGATTGGAACTAACCACGCGTTAATAGATGGTGCATTCACTTCCATTTCGGTCCTGAGGTACTAGACTTTAGCTTGTCGCAGACTGCCAGTAGGTCATTCTCAAACTGATCCGAGTGCCAGGTTTGATATGTACGGTGATGTTTCTCCGGATCTGGTTGGCCTTCATAAGTAAAGGGTACGATGAGTCGTACCCTTTACTTCCTCCTGGACTACCCGCCCGCGGAGTTCCTTTGATACTGCTACCGAAGACTTAGCTTCGAGAGTGTATTTGGAAGATGCGTGACCCACATACTAGTCCCGTCGAACAAGAAGGCTGCGATGCCTGGTCCATAACTGGCGTTCGCGACTGAAGCGCCGTCGCTTGCTCGCAACCGCGTAATCTTGTCGAACGAGTTGGCGACCCAGATGTTTACGCCGTCAAAACCAACAGCCGTTGGTGTAAATCCGACAGGGAATGTTCCAAGGTTCGCGCCATCGCTCGCTCTTAATTTTGTAACGCTGTTGTTGCCAGGGCTCGAGATCCACATATTTACTCCATCGAAGAGAATGTCGAATGGATTTTGGCCGACCGGAAAAGTTCCGACGACGGTACCGCTAGTTGCCTCCAACTTTGTTACGTTATTGCTGAAGGCGTTGACGACCCAAATGTAGGTCCCATCGAATGCCATTCTGATTGGCGACGAACCGACCGGAATCGTTTGCAACAAGGACCCGTCGCTTGCCCGGAGCTTGACTATGTGGTTGTTGTTTTGACTGGCTATCCAGATGTTTTCGCCGTCAGACGTTATTCCGTTAGGCGTTGGTCCAAGCGGATAGCTGCCCAGTATCACGCCATCACTCGAACGGATCTTGATGGCCAGGCTTCCCATGCCGACGAGTTGCGTGGTCCAAATATTCGTACCATCAAAAGCAAGTCCAATTAAGTTAGGACCGATGGAGACTGAAGTCAGCAGAGCGCCGTCAGTCGCGCGTACTTTCTGAATGGCGCCCGATCCACTACTCACTACCCAAATGTTCGCTCCGTCAAACGCCATCGCGGCTGGAAAACTGCCTACCGAAAAGTCTCCTGACATTCGCGGCAGTAAATCCCAACGCTTTAGCGCCACGAGCATGGGATCCAGTGCGCCACCGCCTGCTGGTCCGGCAGGTCCTTGCGGCCCTGCTGGCCCTTGAGGTCCTGCTGGTCCCTGGGGGCCCTGAGCGCCCTGTGGTCCAACATCGCCGTTCTGGCCCTGCTGGCCTTGAGGTCCGACGTCTCCCTGGTCACCTTTCTCACCTTGCGGACCCTGTGGACCTTGCGGGCCTGCGCTCTTGTTAAAAGTAACAATCAATTCTGGTTCGTGGCTCGTTTGTGAATTTTCTTTACTGTCGAACGCCACATTCGTGCCCGCAGCGGCAATGATCGCCATGCCGTGGTTCGGAGCACCGTCTAACCAATCACGTACGGCCGCCGTGATGTCGATGGTTACAAACTGCCCTTTCCGATTCGCGTCTATTTGGATTCCAGTCTTGAGCAGTGCACCCAGATTCGGTGTCGTGTTTGCCGTAAGCGTTTTCTCATTCCAGGTGTCGCCCACCTGATATAAATCAATTACGCCCGGTGAGGTCACGGTGGCGACATACAGTTTCAACGTTGCTTTCGCAACATCTGTGCTTTCAGTACCGGGAGGGAGTGCTGGAGCGAGTTTGAATTTCAGATAAGCATTGTTAACTGAGGAAACGATCAGGTGTGGATTGGTGCCAAAATTCGTCTCCATGTCTTTGACCGAATTGGTAGTATGAGCATCATCGGTGAGAGTGCCCTGAGCTCTCGACACAGCAGCAAAGCAGAGTATTAGAGCGATCGTTGTAGGTAGAATTATTAGGGCTTTTCGCAATTTGTATCTGGCACTGGTTAGCACGTTCTTGTCCTCCACAGATAATGTTGATAACGCCTTCCTTCTATGAGTGGCCGTGAAGGCGAAAACATCACACCCCTGGAGTGTTAGAACACACGTCAACGACTGATGACGTGCCTGTTTAAGCTCTAAAACGATGAGCGCGCGTAGTAAGAGCGTAATGCTCCGTCTGCATTGTTCACTCGGTATTTTGATTGGCGCGGGACCGTGATCGTGAGTGAGAGCTAGTAAATGCCGCGTGAGAATAACCAAGGGCGGCGGTTCGCTTGTCAATTCGTCTTCACGGAAGGGTGCGGTCGATGCCTCGCAACAAGGATTCGAACCGCGGATCGGACCGCAATCCTTCCAATCTGGGATCGACGCGCACGAAGGTGAAGCCAATGGCGTGCTCACGTTCAGCTTGTTCAAGCCAACGAAAAGCACTGTCCATTTCACCTAGCCAACCATAAACGATAGCAATCTCGTACGCTGAAACCCACTGCACCGGCCGGTGTTCGATTACATCGTTTAGCACCATCCGTGCTTCTTCACATCTGCCCACGGCCGCCAGTACACTCGCTCGTTTGAGGCGTGTGGTAGCCGAGTCGCCAGCGAAAACTCGTTCCTCCTCGAAGGCGGCGAGCGCTTCGCGGTGCATTCCCTTTTTCTCATAACACCAGCGCAGGACTGTGTGGACCGATACCGCTCCTGAGTCCAATTCCATTGCCCTGCGACACTCTGCGATCGCTTCGTCGTACCTGCCGGCCAGAAACAACACGTTGGCAATCGCCGTTGCAAGCACTGCGGATTGGGGGGAAATCTCGCGGGCTCGCTTCATCTCGGCCAGAGCTTCCTCGTGCCTCCCCATCGTTGACAGACTCAAGGCGTACCATCGATGGGCAACCTGAGCACCTGGCTTTAGTTGGATCGCTACACGCAACTCACGTTCGGCGCCTTCCCAATCGCGATCGTAGTGAAGTCTAACGAAGCCAAGTGAAGCACGTGCCTCAGCCAACTTTGGGTCGGCCGTCACGGCGTTTATCGCAGATTGCTTTGCGAGTTTCCATGCGTCTACAGGTGGAGGCTCCACGTACCAGTTGAGTAGCGCATAGCAGTCAGCTAGTTCCGCATGGGCGCGAGCAAATTCGGGATCCAGTTCAACTGCATGCTTGAGCCGATCAATGGCCTGCCAAACACCCTCTGTGGTGCGACGCGTCGAGTAGTAACGGCCGGCGGTGTACAGTTGCTGTGCCTCTTGCTTTGCATTGTCCAGGGCTGGAGGCGCGGGAATACCAGATGCAGAAGCTGTCTTACGAGTTACTGGAGTTGGAGAAGTGGTTGAGACGGATTCCTGATCCCTGCCTGAGAAATCCTGTATCGCAACTTGTGGACTGAGCCTATGGTTCAACTTCGCCAACAATTCAACGAATCGTGGATGTCCATGAAGCACGTCCAACTCAGGAGCCACGGCGATCCAGAGGACTTTTCCGTCTTTGCTCTCATAAGCTTGATCGAGCAGATCCAGAGTTTGCTCAACTCGACCTAACGAGCAGTTAACCAACGCGAGATGGTACGGTGAGATATAGCGCCGCGAAGCAATCTCGTGCATGTCCTGAAGAACTATTTGCGCTGTCTCCGTGTCGCCTGCCTTTGCCTGAGCTGATCCGAGTCTGCTGAGCGTGTGAGAATTCTTTCCTATCAGGGAAACACACTTCTGCGCAGCGTCAATTGCCTCCTCATGCCGGCCCAAGCTGCTGAGCACCGAGCTGGCAATCAAAAGCGCCTGAAGATTCTTCGGCTGCATTTCAACCGTTTCCTTTGCCAGGCGATAAGCATCATCAACGCGGCGTGCGAAGTACGAACAGCGGATAAGATTGACGCGCGAAATGCTTCCCATGGGATCGAGATCGTGCGCAATCTGCGCCTCGTGTAATGCTTCGCTAAACCGACCTTCCATTGTTAATTGTGAGGAGTGCAAAATGCGCGCAAATGAGTAATTGGGGTCGAGATCGATTGCCGTGAGTAGCTGGCGTTTTGCACGAGCCCAACTAAAGTCTCTCCAAAGTATTGCCTGTCCAAGGGCGGCATAGCCCTCCGCTAGCGTTGGATCAATTGCGACGGCATTGGAGGCAGCGTCGTAAGCAGCCGCCGCACATTCCGCGGATGGCAAAATCGTGAAAGAGCCTAGCCAGTTGTGATATGCGGCCAGCCCGGCATATGCGAGTGCGTAGTTAGGATCAAGTGCGATGGCCTGGTTGTAACAGAGTATTGCGTGTGCGAAACCCTCTTCGTTCAGCTTGTTCCAATAATAACGTCCACGAAGGTAGGCCTCGTGAGCTTGAGGATTATCGGTGCCGCGCTTTGAGAGTTTTATCCGCTCATCGGCCGTTAAATCCGGAACGATCGTCTCTGATACCCGGCAGCAAACGCGATCTTCCAAATTGAGGAGTTCACCAAGCTTCTCGTCGAATTGTTCAGTCCATATTACCTGGCCATCGGAAACGTTGAGTAATTGAATGGTGACATCGATCCTGTCGCCCGTTCGTCTTAACGAGCCGGAGAGCACGTAAGTGACGCAGAGCTTGCGGCCAGCAGTGAGCGGATCAGAATCACGTGGGTAACCTAAAACACTGCTGACAGGTCGAACGGCAAGACGGCTGATAGTACTTAGACGTGAAATCAGGGCATCAGTGAGACCGATCGCCAGATAATCGGTTCCTGAATCTGTGGTTTGCGACGAATCCATGAGGCCCAACAGGACGGCGACAGAGGTTTCCGCGGTGCTTGCGAGGGGAGTCAGGTCTGGCGACTTACGCCAGTGCGAAACCGGCTTTCCCTCCAGAAATCGTGCAATGTCATCTCGTAACTGTTTGGCAGATTGGTACCGGTTTTCCGGTTCCTTTTCGAGCGCACGCATGATGATTGTGTCGAGATCACCCGAAAGCGTTTTTCGCAAACATCCCGGTGTCGTCTTTCTTCTCGAATAGACTTGCTGACGAGTTGTAGCCTCGCTTGCTGTCACGCGATCATCGTGGCGCATGATTACAAAGCTCGGCGGTGGAGGTGCTTCTTCGCAAATCACACGCGCGATCTCGTGCGGTGCACGATTGAGCAAACGATACGGGCGATATCCTGTCAGGAGTTCATACAGTAAAACGCCGAGTGAATAGACGTCCGTGGCAGGCGAAGTGGGCCAACCCTGGATCTGTTCAGGCGACGCATACTCCGGCGTCATCAAACGCATAGCTGTGCCAGTGGAATCGCGCGTGATGTCGCCGAGTATGTCGGGATTGAGTAACTTTGCTATACCGAAATCCAGCAACTTCGGCACACCGTCAGCCGTCACGAGGACGTTGGATGGTTTTATATCTCGATGTACTACCTGCCTCTGATGAGCGTAATGAACGGCATCACAAATTGAAAGGAAGAGTTGAAGGCGCTGCGCAACACTCAGTTGATTGGCATCGCAATACTTGTATAGCGGTTTTCCTTCAATGTATTCCATCACGAAATATGGTAATCCGTCATCAGTAGTGCCACCGTCCAACAGCGAAGCTATATTGGGGTGATTAAAAGCCGCCAGAATTTGTCGCTCTTTCCGAAATCGTCGCAGAATAACGTCCGTATCCATCCCCCTTTTTACGATCTTGATCGCAGCACGCTTTGCAAACTCCCTGTCGACGCGTAGTGCTTCGTAGATAGTGCCCATGCCGCCTCGAGCCACTTCACGTTCGATCTGGTAAGCGCCTAAACGGCGGCCAATCAACGGGTCGGCGTGCTCTTCGGGATTTCGGGAATCGAAACTTCTTTCCGGTTGCTCCAGTTGCTCAACCCTCTCTGAAGTTTCAGGGCGTGAGACGAGCGTATCCACGTCGCGTATCAGAGCTGGATCGCCAGCATAAGCCGAGGAGACAAAACTGGCGGGATCTGTAGGCGTGTGATTCAGCACGGCTTCAAGAACCTCCTCGGCCTCTTGTCGGTGATCGGCCCACATATCAGCCGTAGTTCCTTGTTTTAGTTAGCGCGTGACTCTAATGGCGAAACGCCTCATCGGACGACATTGATACCAACCCGCGTTGCCGAAAAGTCAGCCTGTCTGTGTCTCTGTGTCTTTGTGGTTCATTATTGTTTAGGAAAGTACAACCACAGAGACACAGAGAAGAAGTCCGCGAAGGGACTTTTCGGGCAAAGCGACACCGACCCTTGACACGCTGTGTGCAATTGTCATTCACAGAGGCAGCGGCGGTAATGAAGATAAATCCAGGTGCGAAAACGCGTATTTGCAGCGCTTAGAAGGCGTGATAAAGCGCGTTTGTATTTTGACGTGCAGTCAAGACGCGGATTAGCTGCGCAGCTTTTCCCACTTCTGCGGAGTTTCTCTCAACGTAGCTTTGCGTCAAGAGTCAGAAATCACTGTTGGGCCGGGTCAGAACCGTAACGGCGTCGGGTCGCAGGTAGTGCATCAGTTCCCGAAAAAAAATGAGGCGTGAGACTGACCCGACGCTACCGCGTTGCGGTTCTGACCTCTTCCAGGAACGTTCCCTGACTTTCGAAGCAAAACCTCGCAACGTTAAGAATTAGCGCCAGGATAATCACTGCACGGCGGCTCCAACCGGCTCTTTGCTCTGTTTTACTGTTCCAAAAAGATCTTCGCCGGTCCCACCAGATCATAAGCGCGACGGCTGACGACGAGATATTTGTCGGTCCAGCGCAGTCTGCGGAAACCTAACAGGTGAAAGACCTGCAACGGCAAAATCCGCGCAATACGAGTGTCGACAACCAACACGTTTTCGTCGACGGGATCGCGGCGAACTCCAGGAAGATGATGGACGTAGTGCCCAACCTTCAGTTTGCGAAGCAAGGCCGATAACCTTAACCAGAATCGCTTGACTTCACGCCCAAGGAAGAAGCCGTCATCACCTAATCGCTGATACAGAGGCAGCAGAATCAGTCCCTTCTCGCGGGCTTTGATTTCACCCCTGCGATCTTTCGCCAGAATCTCACCACGCTGAACTGCCTGAAAGTTCTTAAACCCCGGCTCCATCTTGAAGTGATCCTCCGGCACAATCGCTTGCCGGTGGCGCACCTCCACTACTCTCGTCCCACCACTGGCCCGCTTGAGTAGGGATCGACTTTGATCGAGTTCCGGCAGATCCTCGGGACGGAAGTTTCCCGTCGATGCAGCCGCGTTCCAAATTACTGCCTCATGATGGTCCACAGAAGTCATGGCCTCGTGCTGTCCGGCCTCGACGCCCATCGTTATTGCCCCCAGGTTGTTCATGTATTCAAGCATGGTCCCATCAATCTGTTCTTCCAGCCCAAGCACAATCGTCAACGGAAAGGTCAGCGCAAAGCGGCGGTTCCGGAGAGTATCTCCGACGGTGGCAAATGGCTGTCCGTGGGCCGAGGTGGTGTGCAGATCCAGAAAGTAAATCTCACCTCGTGCACGGGTGATCACTTCCTTCACGATCGCAAGCACTTCGCGTTGTTCACGAAGCTCCGACACTTCCGGAATGCCCTGATTCTCCGACTCAGCGGTGCGTGCATTCTCAATTGTCCACTGTCTGTTTAGATCGGCATTTATGTAACGAACTCTCTGCTCGAGCGCCCGTGTGTTTCCGCGAAGCAAAACCACCTCTCCACGCAAGACGGCCTTACGTTTTTGCATGCGAAGTCGCACGCGTTCCGCGGCGAGCACGCCCGCCGGCTCGTTTCCGTGAATGCCGCCGACGATTATCAGCGTTGGACCACTCAGCGATCCTCGAATGGACGCAATTAGATGTCCGCCTGACGCGGCAGAGTGATTCTGAGTTTTTAACTGTGCCCTTGAAATCATAGTGTCCTGCAATCACCTTCTTCAGTTTGTAGCTACTTCACAGGTGTTGTTCCGCTCTCTCTTCAGCAGGAGCGACTGCGGTAAAGTCCTCCCTGAAGCGCCGTGCATATTGTGTAAGCAGATTTACTACTCGTCCCTGATCTGGTGATCGCACTATGAGGCCGACGTGCCATGGCTTGCTCACACGATAAACGATCTCGGGATCGTCATAGCCACAAGTGGAAGGGTTCTCCTGACGTGCCAGTGATACCGCAATGCCGCCATACTCAATGCGCACAGGTGGCAGAATGTACGGACGCTCGGGCGTGGCGAGTTCAATACCGGCCCATTCGCACCAAAGATTGATACCCGTCGCCGCCGAGATAGTGTCAGCTGTATAGGCGCCGCCGACTCGTGCTGCAACCTCAAGAAAATAAACGGCTCGTTTGGGTATTGCGTTGAGGCAGCGGGCCGTATGAACTCAGCATGCGTTACACCTTGCTCGAAGCCGAAGCCCTTCAGCAACTTCTTGTTCAGCGCGAGGAGAGCGCGTTGTTCGCGCGAACCATACTTGACGAAGTATGACAGTGGAACTCCTCCACAGTGCGAAACGTCGAACGGAGGCGCGCCGTAACGTTCGACGCTCGCGAAAAGCACCTTGCCTGCCGCGACCAGAGAATCGACATGATAAACATGCCCCGGAATGAATTGCTCCAGTAAGTGAAAATCAGATCTCTCGTGGACCGCTTCTCGTGCATCCAGGTCGGCAAGTGCACGCCAAACTGCTTCGGGATCGTAAAGTTTTTTTATCCCCATGGACGAGGCGCCAATGCGAGGTTTCAGCATCCACGGCGGCGAGGTTTGCTTCATAAATTCGTCAACCACGTCGTAGTTCACCAGGGGAACAAATTGCGGTTGATGAATAGCAACCTCACTGGCTCTGCAGCGCATTGCCAGTTTGTCCTGGAACGAACGCGCTGTTGTTGTGCCCATACCTGGTAAACACAGGTGTTCGCGAATGTGAGCCGCTGTGACGACGTCATACTCTTCGAGCGCGACCACACGCACCACACGCCGCTGCCGTGCGACGTAGGTCGCCGCAGCCAGGTACGACTGCACACTTGTCTTTCCCGGAATGGCAATCAGATCGTCGAGCGAGTCACGAGCCCACTCGGCGCCAAGCAGTTTCTCTCTCGTTAGCAGGACAACGCCGGCACCACGCCGCTTACACTCGCGGATGAACTCGTTGCCCTTGAAGAAACTGGCAATACAAAGGATGGTTGGCATTTTCGAATTCGTCATAAGCGGCTGGTAAAACTGCAAAAGATGCCTTTCAATTAAGGTGCAAGGGACATGCCGGGTAGGCTGGCAACAAAATGCTCGCAGTCGGACACTTTAAGCAGGCAGTTGTGTGGAAGGTTGCGCTGTTATTGCGAGAAAACGCGCACGTCAACCGTCTTCGTTAGTCAACGCGCTGCATCACCTCGGCTGTGGATTTCCAGATGCCCCGCCGATCTTTTCGTACACCACCGGCGCGAGGTTCAGGTGTAGATGACTGCCAGGCGCGTCGCGACACGGCACCGGCTGTCTGGAAGGTTTCTCAAAAACTATTTGGTCAAACAATCGTATTTACAGCCATGCAACTGGGTTTGCTAAAACAGTGTCTTAGAGTTTCGCCCCAAGGCGCAAAGACTCAAACCGCTACCGTGGTTTCTAGCGCTTAGCCAACGCAACTAGATAATTTTGTCTACCATGATGAAGCGATTGCGAATACCCATGTCCCGTCGAATTTTTAGCATTGGTTGTCACCTGGCATTCCTGTTTTTGCTGTTCTCCAGCATCTCTGCTCAAACTACAAGTACGATTACAGGCGAAGTAAAGGATACCAACTCCGCTTTGTTGGTTGGCGTTCAGATCACGGCCACAGCGCTCGAAACCGGCGTCACGCGGACTACGTCCAGCGGAGCAGAAGGAAGATTCGTTTTCCCCGCACTTCCGGTTGGGACATATGAGCTGCGCGCTGAGCACAACGGCTTTGAGCCACTCACAGGACAAAGCGTGAAATTGACGGTGAACGAAACCGTTCATATTTCACTCGTACTCAAGATTGCCGGCTTGACAGCAAACGTCACCATCGATAGTGGCGAGTCGCTCGTGAATACAGAGGGCGCTGAGTTGAGCTATCTGGTGAACGAACGACTCGTTCGCGATCTACCGCTGAACGGAAGAAACTACACGGATCTTGCACTGTTGCAACCAGGCGTCGTCGGGTACGCACATCGCGACGGAGGGTCAGTAGTGGCCCACGGCCTCGCTACCAGTATCAATGGGCAGGATCCTCGTTCAAACGTCTATCTCCTTGATGGCACGCCGCAAAATGATTTCACGAACGGCCCAGCGGGCAGCGCAGCAGGTACCGCACTTGGCGTTGAGACAATCAGGGAGTTTCGCGTGGAAGCAAATTCTTACGGCGCTGAGTTTGGCCGAAACTTCGGTGGACAGATCAATGCGGTATCCAAATCCGGCACCAACTCATTTCATGGTTCGCTTTACGAATTCCATCGCAACGACAATCTGGATGCGCGTAACTTCTTTGACGGAAGCCGAAAGCCGGAGTTTAAGCGGAATCAGTTTGGCGGAAGCTTCGGCGGACCAGTCAAGCATGACCGAACCTTCTTCTTTTTCGGATACGAGTCGTTACGGGAAAACCTGGGACAAACAATTAGAACTGTCGTGCCTGATGTAAACGCGCGCAACGGTATCCTGCCAACGGGCGGTAACGTCACAATCAATTCCGCTGTTAGGCCATATCTGGACGAGTTTCCGTTTCCAAATGGCGCAAACCTCGGCGGAGGATTAGCTGAATATTCGTTCGGTTTCAACCGTCAGATCACACAGCATTTCCTACAGGGCCGCATCGACCATAATTGGAATGACAAGAACCAGTTCTTCGCGCGCTACACTTTCGACAATGCAGATCAGCATCTGCCAACGGACTTCCCGCAATTCCCGCGCGCGTTTCGTTCACGCAACCAGTTCTTCACAGCAGAAAACCGGTTTATCCAAAGTTCCGCGACCATTCACACTTTCCGTCTCGGCTTCAGTCGCACACGCATTGGCCAACAAGTGGAAGCAAACACAACTCACCCGCTGCAGCCATTCGTCCCGGGACGAGAATTAGTTGGCAACATCGATATAGGTGGCGTTCCAAGGTTTGGTCCGCAGACTTCAGTTAGCGTGCGACTGACGCAGAATGTCTTTGGTTTTGAACATGGCCTGGTCCATACACGAGGCCGTCACATCATCAAGGCGGGCGGAGTCGTCGAACGATATCAGGACAACATGGTGAATCCGACGTTTTCTCTTGGCATCTGGACTTTCGCGAACTTGAGAAACTTCTTAACTAATAATCCCCAAAGTTTTCTGGGACTGACCCCGACTGGTGCTCTCGACCGCTACTGGCGCTTCACGTTTTTCGCGGGCTACCTTCAAGACAATTTTAAGGTCCACCCGCAACTGACGATCAATGCTGGACTGCGTTACGAAACAACGACTTTGCCCGTGGACATCTACGGCCGTGATTCCGCTCTACCTTCGTTGGCGGACAAGAGCCCAACTGTTGGTCCACTCTACAAAAACCCGACAAGACTGAATCTATCGCCACGCGTCGGGCTTGCCTGGGATGTGTTCGGCAATGGCAAAACCAGTTTGCGAGCCGGATATGGCCTTTACTTCAATACCAACAACCAGCAGAACCTTATCGTTACAGTTACAAATCCGCCGGCAACACCGCGCATTGCAATCGGGTTCACCGCAACGTCCCCCTGTCGGC
>DASTQB010000364.1:0-6944 GCA_035761985.1 Pyrinomonadaceae bacterium | reverse complement strand
AACCGGAACAAACAATGCCGCCTGCGTGGCAAATTGTTGCCACCGCCGTAACAGTTTCGCAATATCTCACCTATAATGTGCGGCATACTTCCCACAAAGAGTTTTACCAGAGAAAAACCCCCTTCGCCCCCAGGCAACGGATTGTTTTCCAGGGATTGAACTATGACCAAATCAAGGGTCTTGACGGGGATTGTTTCTACCGTCTTTTTGTTGACGCTGGCTTCGACGGCTCGCGCTGACATGCTTCACGTCGATGTTCATTTAGAAAAGCTGATCTATGCCGAGAGACACAATTTAACCAGTTTGGATATCCAGAGTGCGGAAACCGGTTATCTCTACGCCGAACATTTTGAAAACAACAATGGGAAGCATCTCGGATTTAGTATCGCCGCTGCTCATCGCGGTCCCAGGCTTGGTATCGTGAGGCCGCCGTCACCCGACGTGTCGCAGAATCCCGAACCAACGGCGATGGTTCTGTTGGGAACAGGCCTGGCTGCCGTCGCCGGACTCGCGCGCAAAAAGAAGAACAAAAAACGATCCTGAACCACGGATTACGCAGATTACACAGGAGTGCTTCTGTGTCATCTGCGTAAATCTGCGGACCAAGAAGGCGCGAATCCATTGCGCGTCAGTAGACGCGCGTTCTTTCCATTCATTCCCACAATCCAGAGATCGATCGCTCGGTCCTGGTCCAGCGTTTTCGACCGCTCAAATACGATCCACTGTCCATCCGGCGAGATGCTGAACGCACCTGTGAACTCGTTTTGCAGTTGAGTGATCTGCCTTACCTGCCGCGTCGCAAAATCGTATCGGAAGATGTTGGCTGAATCGCGCATCAACGTCTGATTCGAAAAGAGAAATCCTGAAGCATCCGGAAGCCAGCGTAAATCGAAGAGCAACTGGTATGCGATGTTTGAGTAGGTTGCGAGTTTTTCGCCTGGATGTTTTCCACCTTCAGTGATGCGAAAGATGCTCGAGTCGCCGGAGTTGTTCTCGCTGTAAAGAAGCTGGTTTGCAGTGGACGCTGTCGGACCCCAGTCCCACACGCACGTGCCGAGCGGATGCTTTCCGGAAAACAGGGGATTGAACGCATACTCACCTGCTTTTGGATTAACTGGACTGCTGTTCAACGTGCAAACGCCCGAACGGTAGCTCACACGCGAACCGTCCTGGTGCCAGACGGGACGATATGCGCCGAAGTATTCGATACCGTCGCCGCTTATTGAAAACACAGGCGCCTTCACAGTCGTTCCCGCACGGACGTCAACGCCGGGAATGAACCAGCGATAGTTTCCCCAGATCGCAACCACTGCCTGCGGCATGTTTCCGAAATCTGCAACCTGGTTGAAGAGCAAAGTCTTTGTCGCGCCCGGAGGCAGAGTGATTTGTTGAGGTTCGGCCGCGCCGGCTACGTAGACGATGAATACACCTGAGCTTGCCTGCGACTGTTGATAGACCGGTTGCGCGTTGCGCACCGTGACGCTGACGTTACCTTTCGGAAAGCGGGAGAACTCGGACATTTGAGGCGGGTTGGTGATTTTGCGCAGACCTGATCCGTCGGGCTGGATTGCGTAAAGGTCGGCGTCGTAGAGCGAAGCAGCGGCGGCGTGCCTGCTCGAGAACACGAGTTCTTTGCCGTCAGGACGCCATGCGAGCGAATCGATACCGAGCGCCTTCTTTGCATCGGGATGAGTCCAGAGCCGGCGATCGTTCGTACCGTCAGGATTGATGACGCGGATCTCCATGCCATCGCGGATGTAGGCAATCTGTGCGTTGATGGGAACAACGACGGTGAGGATGATTACAACGATTCTGTAAATCCGTTTCATCTTGATAATCCTGTGCAACGGGCCATGTTCCACGTGACTGTGATCGTCATCGTGCCGCCATTGCGTTCCACCGTTTCTGTCTTACTGCCACTGATGACGTGCGGGTTCTTCGGATCGAGCGTTCCGTCGATCTCCACCCGATGCGGACTAACGCCTCGACTCATCAGGCTCTTGCTGCCACCCGAACGATCCATAAACGGATTTCTACAATCACCTTCGAGTTTCCAGCTCGACGAATGCGAGCCTTCAACTGAGACGTAAGGCACTTGATAGCCCACGCGATAACGGTTATCGGGTGTGATGAACACGGCAACTGAGCTTGTGCTCTGCGACTCGCCAGTGAGATCGGTGATTCTCTCGAGTGGGCGGTTGCACTCTCTGTTGCCGCGGCTGTTGTATTTTTCAAAGTAGCTGGCAGCCACCTGCACGTTCGCATTGTTGACGTTGATATTTCCGGATTGGCTGATCCGCTCGCCGCCAAACGTGACAGTTGCGACGTATGATTCCTTCTGTGTGGTTTGAGAGGAACCTTTGTCGCCTGACACCGTCCACGAGTGATCAAACTCTTTCTTGTAAGTTATCGTGCCCTGCCACGCGTCACTCTCACACGTTTCCCAATCCTTAACCGGAACTTCGACTGTTGCCGTGGAAGCCCAGTCAGTGCGGTACAACAGCTCCAGGGGAAACGTGAACATGCCGCCCGCCGCGCCACCCAATCCTTCTTTCTTGCCGAGCGAGATCAAACCGCCGGAGACGTGGCCGGCAATATCGACTGCATCGCCCTTTATGTCTCCGCCTTTTAGTTTGACTGTGGTCATCACGACCGCGCTCTTCATAACCGGCAGGTGTGGAGCGGGAATCGAATTCCTGCGCGAAGCGCCTTCGAGAAGAATGTGCGCTTTACCCTGCGCGTCCGTTTTCGTGCGCGTGAGATTGCCGACTGGCGTGCCGCCCTGGCCAGGGATTCCGGCGTAAGTGCCCGCATCCTGAATGCGTGGTCCAGTACCTACAAACTGGACGATACGCTGATCGCGATCGCCGCTGGCGTAAAAGTCGGCAGTGCCGCCACTGACCAGGTGCCAGTTGACTTCGACACCCGGCAGTGGTCCATCGTTCATGAGATTGAAGTCGAGTCCGGTTCCTGCGTTCAGCAGCCAGCGAAAGCAGTTGACCTGTTGCATCTTGCCGATGTTCATCACCACGCGCGCAGTGAGTTGTCGTCGTTGGCCCGCGCTCGTGCTCGTGTTGCGAACGAGAGGCGGGTTTTCGACTGTGATCTCCGTTTCGAGTGCTGCGTAAGTGGCGATGAACTTTGCGTATGCGAGCAGGATGTTCACGATGTTTGTGAACTTCGAGTACTTGTCGAACAGGTCGCCGGAGCTGCCGCCGATCTTGTCTTTCACCCACGAGATGAGTTCACCGAAAGCCGTGGTGGTTGCCGTCGCCTGGATGTCAGCGACTGTTGCTTCCATGTCTGACATCGAGCACGGCTGTGTTTGTGGAGCGTGTGCGTAAAGGCGTTTTTTCAATGCCTGTTGTTGAGGTTGAGCGAGCGTGTAGAGGTCGCCGAGCACGCGCCGAAG
The DNA here is from genome assembly GCA_035761985.1 of Pyrinomonadaceae bacterium. Taxonomy (GTDB): domain Bacteria; phylum Acidobacteriota; class Blastocatellia; order Pyrinomonadales; family Pyrinomonadaceae; genus PSRF01. The sequence goes on along the minus strand of DASTQB010000364.1, from coordinate 3,532 downwards.
GATGAGAGCTGCCTGGATCGCGTCGAGACGAATGTTTTTGGCGCTGAGAAGGTCGTATGGGTGTGGCGATCGTTTTCCAAGCTCGACGATGAATCGTGCCCAGAAACGAAGCTCCGGTTGATTGCCTGATGCGTGTTTGCGAATGCCGTCGATGATGATCTTATCGAGCGGCGCTTGCTTCAATTCCGGGATTAACGTGATGGAGTCGGCGAGGTATGAGAGTTCAACCGTTCGCCGCTCGCCGTACATCTTCGCCATCGATGCAACTTCCCACGCGTCGAAGACGAGGCCCTGGCCGGGTTGAACAGTTTGCGTAACGCCGCCGTCGGTATCGCGTATACCGAATCCCGCGGTCATGATCGCGGTCAGCAGCGCAGGGACGGCTTGATCGTCAGCCTTTGCGACTTGCCTTGCGAGAAGGGCGGCGACCTGATCCGGTTGTCCATCAGGTTTGCGCAATGGTTCGGGAAGTTGGCCGGTCTCGTACGGCTCGGCCATCTTTTCGCTCTTTACCGGCGTGAGCACGAGTGGTTCCGCTGGACGACCTGGCGGTTGCTGGCGTCGCGTTTGCCCGTCGACGGCAAATTGAAGTTGCGGCGCCAGCAACGCGATAAATACGAGCACGGTGATGATCCGCGTCATCGCTTCACCTCCGAACTGCGTTGAGGATTGCTTGCGCTGCAGCCTCGATCTGCGGCGTGAGTATGTCTTCGCCGTCCGACTTGGCCTTCGCCTTCGCAGTGTTTGTTACGACCGTGCTTGCGTTTTCGACGCGGTCGAGCTTGTATTCGAGTGAGAGTTCGTCTTTCGCTTTGATTGAGCCTACGACGACGGCCGTTGTGTAAACGCCGGTGATCGCCGCGGAACGTGCGGCGCCGCTCGCCGCTGTTCCTCCGCCCGGAATGTGTCCGGCGGCAGCGCCGGCGACATTGCCGATCGCGCGGCCAAACATCGACCCGCCTCCGCCCTTCTTCAGATTCATTGAAACGTTGAGCACGTAGTCACACTGGCTCTGGCGTGCTTCATCCAGTGCAGCGGATGGCACACGTGCAGCAAGCGTTACCACTTCGACGTTCGGTGCCGTGAGTGATTTCGCGAAATCGTTGCGCACGGCTTCTGCTGTTCTCGCGGCGTCGCCCGTGTGAACCTGCACCTTCGGCATCACTAAACCTATCCGGATCATGCCCGGTTTCTTGGCAGTCGATGCGGCGGTGGTTGTTGTGTCGCCGGCAGTGTTGGCTTTCGCGGTGGCGTTGTTCTCCGGCTGGGTGTTGGTGACTGAAGAGGTTGCTGCGCCCATGCCGTAAAGTGCCTGCATGTCTTTCGCGAGTGCGTAGCCTTCCGGCACTTCGAACAACGATGCGCTGAGCTGCTCGCGAGAGAGTTCGAGCACTTCCTGAGTCATCGTGGTTGTGCGGCCGTCGGCTTGATAGACGGTTGTTGTGACGTGCAGCGGGAATCCGAGTTTTGCTGTTCCGATCGTTCTCGTGCGGACTTCGTCCTTACAATCGGGGCGCGTGGGCACGGGCGTCGTTTGATGTTTCTGGCTTTCGCCCGGGCACGTGAAGGCGTATTGAAAGTCGATATACCAGCCGTCAGTTTCGATCTTTTGATCCTTGTCGCATGCGTCCGGGCTCGCCTTTTTCTCCATCGACGTTTTGATACGTCGCGCGGTGAAGCCGAACAGTTGCTTGCGTTCACCGGTGTCAGTGATGGTGTTGGTTACGTTGACTACGCCGCCGCGTTTAGGCGCGTCCGCCGGCGCGGGCTGGGTTGACGGAACGCTGGGGCCGCCGTCGCCCGCGGTTCCAGGCGTCGTGCTATCGGTGGAGGAAACCATGTATGTTTTGGTGCGCTCGTTGATCGTCAGCGTGCGTTTGAGATCGCATTGCAGGATCGTCGTGAAGCCCATGCCGCTGCTCGCCATCTCATTGCGCATTCGCTGGCCTTTTATATAGAGGACAGTTTCCACGCCCTGGCCGCCGCCGGAAGACATTCGTTGCCGGATCTTGACGTCGTTGGTTGTTGGTTTGTTTTGGCTGCTGGTGTTTGAAGCCGCCGCGGCGCAAATAAGCAGAATAAAAGCCGTCGTTAACAGAAATGCTCGTCTCATTGGTCTTCTCCTTTATTAGTTAACGCAGGAAAAGCGGCTCAAACGGCTCAAAAAAGATCAGGGATTTTCACTGAGAACGGATGGACGCCGCGGGTAGGGGAGGATAAAATTTTCCACTCCCCCCGGAGCCAAATGGTTTCTTCTCAACAAGGCGTTACAAAACTGCTCGTCGCCTGGGGTGATGGCGATAAGGCAGCTCTCGACGAGCTCATGCCCGTCGTCTACGACGAGCTGCGCCGGCTTGCGCAGAACTATCTCAGTCGCGAACGGCCGGGACACACACTGCAAACCACGGCGCTCGTTCACGAAGCGTACCTGCGTCTTGTCGATCAAAAATCCGTGAACTGGCAGAACCGGGCGCAGTTCTTCGGTATCGCCGCGCAGATGATGCGAAGAATTCTCATCAACTACGCCAGGGAACGAAACGCCATGAAGCGGCAGGGGTACGCAACGAAAGTGTCTCTCGACGATGCGATCAGCTTCTTCGAAAAACGCGAGCTCGATCTCGCGGCGCTCGATGAAGCGCTCAACACCCTGGCCACACTCGATCCACAACAAACCCAGATCGTCGAACTACGTTTCTTCGGCGGGCTAACCATTGAAGAGGTTTCAGAAGTCCTGGGCATCTCGCCGGCGACTACCAAACGCGAATGGGATTCGGCGAAACTGTGGCTGCGGCGTCAACTCAGCACACGGAGGCAGTAAACATCACTCCCGAACGTTGGCAACAAGTAAAGACGGTACTCTCCGAAGCGCTGCAACTCGACACCGAACAGCAGCGCCAGTACCTGGATTCCGCCTGCGCAAACGATGACGATCTGCGCGAGGAGATCGATCTCTTGTTGGCCCAGCAAGTTGACACGGCCAATGACGTTATCGAGGAATGTGCAGCCGACGCAGCTCGTTTGCGACTCGATCAGGCGGCGAACAAAGTCGGAAGTCGCATCGGTGCTTACAAGATCCTGAAGCAGATCGGTCACGGCGGGATGGGCACCGTCTATCTCGCCGAACGCGACGACGAACAGTACCGGCAACAAGTCGCGATCAAGCTCATCAATCCCGGCCTCGGCGGTGAATCGATCCGCCGTCGTTTTCGAAACGAGATGCAGATCCTTGCGGATCTGAACCATCCAAACATCGCGCGACTGCTGGATGGCGGCGAAACTGCGGACGGACTGCCGTACCTCGTGATGGAGTACGTCGAAGGCCGGCCCACCAACGTTTACTGTGACGAACAAAAACTCTCAACTGAACAGCGATTAAAACTATTCACCGTCGTGTGCGATGCGGTCCAGTATGCGCATCAACATCTCGTCATACATCGCGACATAAAACCCGGCAACATCCTCGTAACGCACGAAGGCTCGCCTAAACTCGTCGACTTCGGCATCGCCAAACTACTGGATCAAACCGGATCCG
>DASTQB010000363.1:0-5873 GCA_035761985.1 Pyrinomonadaceae bacterium | reverse complement strand
GGTATCCATGATCCATGCCATGGTCTGCTCGTTTGTGTTCATGTCCGGCGCGGGCACGTCTTTCTCTGGTCCAATGAAGTCGAGCAGCTCGGCGGCGTAGCGCCGGGTCATGCGTTCGAGCTCGCCCATCGACATCTGTTGTGGATCGCAGATGATGCCGCCCTTGGCCCCGCCGAATGGAACGTTTACTACCGCACACTTCCAGGTCATCCAGGCCGCGAGCGCACGAACTTCGTCCAGCGTCACGTCGGGTGCGTACCGAATTCCACCCTTCGCTGGACCACGCGCGAAGTTGTGCTGCACGCGATAGCCCTCGAAGACCTGAATGCGGCCTGAATCCATTTTGGTGGGTATGTAGACCTTCAGTTCGCGGTTGGGCACTCGCAACACGGCATAAAGGTCCGGATCGAGATCGAGCAACTGCGCCGCGCGATCGAATCGAGACATCATCGACTCGAACGGGTTCTCTTCTTTGATCTCTCGAATATCGTCGACGTACGTCGTGCTATACATGCTGACCATGGGGAACCTCGCTTCCATCCTGTGAATCTTGTGAATCCTGTAATCCTGTCAAAGTATGTAGTGTGGGCAATACCTCGTTCATCGATCCACTACGAAACCCCTGCAGGTCGAGCGTGACATACTTGAACCCGAGTTCACGAAATCGTCGCGCCAGCTCGTCAATCAACTCTCTGCGCAACACACGGTCCATCTCCGCCGGCGAGATCTCGAGCCGCACGAGTTGATCGTGATGCCTCACTCTGAATTCGCGGAACCCGAGCTCTCTTAGAATCTCTTCACCACGATCAACCTTACTCAGCCTCTCGATCGTCACCGTCGTTCCGTAAGCAATGCGCGACGAAAGACACGGGCTCGCGGGTTTGTCCCAGGTGGGCAGTCCCGCTTTGCGACTCAGTTCGCGAATTTCACTCTTGTTCAACCCGGCTTCGATCAACGGGCTGCGTACGGCGTGTTGAGTCGCGGCCTGGCGGCCGGGACGGTAATCGTGAATATCATCGACCGTAGAACCGTCGACGATGTGCGGAATGCCACGACTGCGCGCCTCTGCTTCGAGTTTCGTATACAACTCATCTTTGCAGAAAAAGCAGCGATCAGCATTATTTGCTCGATAACCAGGGCTGTCTAACTCTTCGGTCTGGATGATCTCGTGTCGAAAACCAAACTGCTTCACGACACGATCGATCTCTTCACGCTGGTAAGCAGGGAGACTTGCGGATTGACCGGTAATACAGACTGCGCGTGGTCCAAGTTCTTCATTCGCGACGTAAGCGACGTAGCTGCTGTCCACACCGCCGGAATAAGCAACGATCACTGATTCGAGGTCGCGAAAGAGTTGTCGCAGTCGTTCTTCTTTGGATTGCATTGGATTGACGCATGGTAGCTCATGCATCAATAGCAGTGCAACCAGCATCTCAGCCCGCAGATTACACGAAATGTGAGGGGAGTGTGCTAACATTTGAGCCTCCCCGGACCGTTCTTCAATGTATGAACTGAGCACCTCATTACTGAAGAGACTGCTGCTGATCGCGACGTGTGTGGGGCTGTGTTTTGCTGCCGTGCCGGCGCAGGTTGTCGAGGCATTCGGCGACGACGCAACTGACCCTGTGCGTTTGTTCGAACGCGGACAGAGCGCGCACGCGCGTGGTGAGCTGGAAAAAGCGATCGGCTTCTACGAGCAGGCGTTGAAGGTGCGGCCGGAGTTTCCGGAAGCGGAATTTCAGCGCGGCAGCGCGCTCGCTTCTCTCGGACGTCTGCCTGAAGCGGAAGCAGCGTTCCGTCTTGCGATCACACAGAAGAAGAACTGGTCACTTCCCTTCTCAGCGCTCGGTGCTGTGTTGTTGCGACAATCGCGTGACAAAGACGCGGAACAACAATTTCGACATGCGCTGACGATCGATCCGAAAGATTCGGTTGCTTTACGAATGCTCTCCGAGCTGCGCCTGCGCGCAGGTGATACGAAAGTAGCGCTCGACTTCGCGAAACGAGCGACGGCACTGCCCGAAGCACCCGCGTCGGCATTTATTGTTTTGGCAAGCGCCTATCGCGCAAACGGAGACAAAGCAGCAGCACGAACGGCTCTCGATCAAGTGCTCAGCGACGACCCTGAGAACGTCGCGGCGTTGATGGAACGCGCCGATCTCCTGCTGGACGAGAAGAACTTCGAATCCGCGATCGTCGATTTACAAAAAGCCGCGAAGGTGAAGCCCGCGGATAAAGCCGTCGCGTCGCGTCTCGCATTCGCACTGCAGCAGGCGGGCAAAGCGGAAGAGGCACTTGCGGTCGCAAAGACAGCCGGCCTTGAAGTTCAGCAAACCACTGCCAACGGCGATGGCGTCGTGGGAACACCGGAAGAGATCGAAGCTGCAAACAGTCCCGATCCTGCCCTCGCACGCAAGGCACTCGAAGCGCTGCTCGAAAAGAACCCTCGGAGCGCGATGTTGCTCGGACGTCTCGGCGCGTCGTACCGGACAGACGATCCCGCACGTTCACTCGCCTTCTATCGCAAGGCCGCTGAACTCAAACCCGAGGCGCCTGAGTATGCGCTTGGTTACGGCGCCGCACTGGTCCAGGCGCGTCGATTCGCAGACGCAGCTCACATCCTGCTGCAAGTCGTGAGGTTAACGCCCGACAATTACGTGGCCCGGGCAAACCTTGCGACCGCGCTGTACGAGTCGAAGCGTTACCAGGAAGCAATTCCGCAGTATCAATGGATTTTGGGAGCAAAACCCGAGGTTGCGATCGCACATTATTTCATTGCCACGTCGCACGATTATCTTGGAGAATATCCGGAAGCACTCGCATCGTATGAAAAATTTCTCTCGGCTGCCGACACCAGAAGCAACCAGTTAGAGATCGACAAAGTCAAACTGCGACTGCCAACACTCAAAAGACAAATTCAGTTAGGAGAGGGCGCGAAGAAAAAGCCTTGAAGCGTTTAGCATGACTCGTGAAGTACAGCGCGGAACCGTCTTATCAGTACATGTGTTGTTCCTGTTGTTTGTGTGTGTTCCCGCTGTTTGCGCGCAGGAAGATCAGCCTTCGGCACAACCGCAACCGACGCCGCTGACCGCACCTCCTCCATTCAAAACTATCTCCGCAGAAGAGCGTGCGCAGCTCGAGACGCACACGAAAGATGCCGGCAAGCGACTGAGGATGACGATCGACTTTGCGGTCAGTCACCTGACTCTCGCCGAACAGCAGACGGCGCAGGGAGATTATGATGCGGCGGCTGCGGAAGTGGGCATGTATCACGCTCTGATCGAGAACGCACTGGAGTTTTTGAGCACTTTCAAACGCGACAGTAATAAAACCCGCGATCTATACAAACGACTCGAGCTCGCACTTCGCGCGCATGGACCACGTTTGACGGCGATGCGCCGCACAACGCCGCTCGAGTTCGCAGTGTGGATCAAGAAAGTGGAAGACTTCGCGCGTGAAGGCAGAACTGAAGCACTCAACTCCTTCTACGGCCATACGGTGGTGCGCGAAAAGCCCAACGAAAAGACGAACGAGAAACCTAAAGAAACTCCAACCCCAAAGAGTGACCAGCCATGATCAAGCGCAGCCGTTTTGTTTTCCTCCTGTTTGTTGCGTCCGTCTCCCTTTTACACGCCGCGACTCTCCAGAAGCGAGATCATCTCACCGAGAAGGAAGTCGATCTCGTGAAGGAAGCCCAGGTGCTCGACAAACGTATTGACGTGTTCATTAAAGCCGCCGAGCGCCGGTTGATGGTGATCAATAACACTAGCGCTGCGAACGCAAAGCAGTTGAAGAAAGATGCGGAACGTTGGGGCGAACTACCCACGGGAACGCGTGCGGAACTCGTGTCAGACATTGCGCGTATTCTCGACGAGGCAATCACAAACATCGACGACGTCAGTTCGCGCGACGAGCGAAATCCGCTGATTCCGAAAGCGTTGCGAAAGCTGAACCAGGCGGTAAATACGATGATGGCGCAGTTGAAACCGCTGGCGACGCAGGCAAAGGACGACGCTGAAATCGCGAGCTTTGAACAGTTGAACGAAGGCGCACAGTCGGTCGTGGAAGCGACAAACAAGCTGCCGCCGGAAGTTGAAAAGAAGGCGAAGAAGAACGAGAAGAATTAGATGGATAGCAGATACTACCCGGGTGTTGAAGTTGACGTTCCGAAGCTGAGTTCGGACCTGCGGACGCTTTTTGACAGCGACTACGAGGTGCAGGCGTTTCAGGTCTCTACGACGAGCATCGTGCAGGCGCGGAAGTCAAACACGTTGCGAGATCTCACCGGACTGTCGTCGGCGCTTACGATCAAGATCACGCCTGAAGCCGGCGGCACGCGTGTTGAGATCGGGATGCAGAAGTGGTTTGACAAGGCCGCGATTGCAGCGATCGGAGCGATCGTGTTTGCGCCGCTGCTTGCGTTGGCTGTTGTTGGTGCTTACTGGCAGTACAAGATCACGGAAGACGCGTGGAAGATCATCGAGAATCACGTGGCGAGTAAAGCGGGTGGATATGTGCCGCCGCTGCCGGGTCGTTGCGGCACGTGTGGCGCCGCGAACATCGCCGGATCTGATTTCTGTTCATCGTGCGGCGCGAACTTAAAGGTCGGGCGCAATTGCCCTCACTGCGACGCCCCTCAACGCGAAGCCACCGCCCGCTTCTGCAACCGCTGCGGCAAACCGTTACACGGTTAATCGGTGTCGCTCCGCAGGAGCGAGATGTTTATAGCTTCGATCGTTTGTGTGTTTCTCGCTCCGTAGGAGCGACATGTATCAGAAACATGCCGCTCCTACAGAGCGGAATTTAGAATATCCCAAACTATAAACATGTCGTCCCTACGGGACGAAAACGGTTAGATCTCCGGGACGAAAAGGTTAGATGTCGTCCCTACGGGACGAAAACGGTTACATCTCCGGGACGAAAACGGTTACATGTCGTCGCTACGGACGAAAACGGTTGTCGTCCCTACGACGAAAAACGGTTACATCCGTCCCGTCGGGAGGAAGAGATGTTAATCGTGGCGCAACGCGCGCACGGGATCGATGCGCGCGGCGCGTGAGGCGGGATACAGGGCCGCAGTGATTGACACCAGGAGTGCGAAGAGGATTGCGCCGAGTGTTAAATAGATCGGTAGCGAGAAGAAATCGATGAACGCCGCGCCCTGGGGCTTCAGAATGAACCGGTAAGCGAGACGATTCGCGATCTCGTCGATTCCCCACGCCACCAGCACGCCAACAACTCCGCCAACCACTCCAATCACCGCCGCTTCGACGAAGAAGATCAACTTGATTTCTCGATCTTCGGCCCCGATGGCTTTCATGATTCCGATCTCGCGAGTGCGCTCGAGGATCGACATGATCATCGTGTTTGCGATGCCAAACGACGCCACGAGCAAAGAAATGCCGCCGAGCAATCCCAGCACTGAATCGATGATCAGAAACACAGTGCGAATCTGATCGATCTCGTCGACGATAGAAAAACTTCCGAATCCAAGCTCAGTAATTTGCGCTCGCACCTGTGTCAGCTCGACCGGATCGCTGACGCGCACGACGGCGAAGTCGTAACCTTCAGTTTGTCCGGCGCCGAGGTTTCCACCCTGGCGCGCGAGTGCGAGTGCAACGCGGCTCAGCGGTCCGCGATGTTCGAGTTGCCATGCACGCGCCTTTTGCAAAGGAACGTAGACGTCGGCGTTTGTCAGCATTCCGCGCAAGCCGCTTGGACCAATGCCTCCACGCACCTCGGCGCTGATCACGCCCACGATGCGAAACGTCTGGACTTCGAGTCCTGCAGTCGATTCATCGAGTCCGGGATCGTCGAGGGGTATGCCGAAGAAGTTTGGCGTCTCTTCTTCCTGCTCTTCGTCGCTCTGTTTG
>DASTQB010000362.1:0-6607 GCA_035761985.1 Pyrinomonadaceae bacterium | reverse complement strand
GCAGTACCCAGAAACTGGTTCCCAGCAGTAAAGCGACTGCTTCCGAGTTTTTGCCAAGCGGAACGTACTTGCGCTGGAGCCAGCGGCCGGTGGCTGCGTACAGAATCACCCTGCCGAATAATCCTGCCACTATCCATAGCAACAAGGCCAGCAGGCCCACGAGCACGCGGACTGGTTCCGGCATGATCCAAAGACACAGCATCACGCCTGCGAACAGCACAATCACGCCGATCAAGCCGATCGCAGCGACACGCAAACTTGTCGTTTGCAGTCTCGCAACGCCGCGACTGATCGTTCCCGGCATCGCCGCCGTCAAACCGAGCGACACGATGAACCAGAACAACACCACGAGCAGGCGCGTCCCGAGGTATGTTGGCGTCCATTTAGGACTGAACATGCCCGTGGGATTTCGCATCATGTCGCGGAGTTCCTGCTGGTATCCGGCAAACATCATCGTCTTGGTTGCGCGGTTGCGGTTTGGAGCAACATCGTCTGCGCGATAAGTTCCACCAAGCACGATGACGTCGCCGCCGATGCGCGCGCCGGATCGCTGGATCACGGAACCGCCGATCGCTGCGACATCACCTTCAACCACTCCTTCGACGATCACGTCGCCGCCCAGGGCCATCGCTCCCTGTCTTACGGTGCCAGTGATCTTGAGGGAGTTGCCCAGTCCGAAGACGGTGCCGTCACTGGTCCCATTAACAATCACCGTGTCGTCCGCGGGTTGTGCGCTGGCAACGCCGACGAGCAGCAGCGCCCACAGCAGGAGCGCAAAGAGGCGATTGAGATCCCTTTTGTTGAAAGAAATAGGTCTTATATGTCCTATATGTCCTATAGGACGTATACGACCTATATTTTTTCTCAGCGCCGGTGCGTTAGACACGAGCATGCAACCCCCTTACTCGGTTGCGCCCGCGCGGTGATATTTGGAAATCAAGCGTGTGAGGAGAAGAATGGCGACCGCGAGGAAGACGAGCATTGGACCAAGCGATCCAGATTCGATAATAAATTTCCTACTCAATACTCTGAAGATCACGGCGAGACCGGCGACGGTCTCGTAAACCGCGGTGGAGAGGAATCCAACAACGCCCACTGCGCTCGTCAGAAACTTCTGAGCAAGAGTAAAGATCGCATCACGCGCCGTGGCGCCGGCGAGTGCAAATCCGGCCAGAGCAAGAATGATGCAGATGCTCAAAGCTTTCCGGTGTTCGGCAAACGTGCGCACGCCGCTCATGTCGCTGCTGGCGCGTGCGGCAATCATGCGCGAAAACCCGGCCGGCACCGGAATGTCAGATGGGCTTTGCGTCAACGCAGCATCGAGCTCGCACACGAAGAGTCGATGCGCTCGCAACTCACTCTTGCAGGACGCGCAACTCTCGACGTGCTCTTCGAACAGCAGCGTCTCATGATGGTCCAACTCGCCATCGATGTACGCGGCAATCCGATTTGTCTCACAGCTCACGCTCATTCGATGCCGGTGATTCCCTTCTCTACAAACTGTGTCCGCATCATCTCGCGCGCGCGGAAGAGCCGGTTCTTCACTGTGCCGAGGGGCAAACCGGTGACTTCGACGATCTCTTCGTAACTGAGGTCTTGTGAATGCCGCAGGATGATCAGCTCGCGGTAGTTTGCGGGCAGCGCCCGCACAACCGACTCGATTTCGCCGCGTCGCTCCTTGCGCTCGCTCTCCTGTTCGGGACTCAACCGAGTGCTCTCGAGCGGCAGATCAAACTGGTCGCCTTCGGGTCCCATCACGAGCGACTGTTCGCGGGTCGCGTTGCGTCGGAGATGATCGACTGCCGAGTTGTGGGCGATCTTGTAAATCCAGGTGGAGAACTTGAACTCCTCGCGGTAGCGACGAAGGGAGCTGTAGACCTTGATAAAGATTTCCTGCGTGAGATCGAGCGCCGACTCGTAGTTGCCGACCATGCGATAGACGTAGGCGGAGATGGGTCGCTGGTAACGGCGGACGAGTTCTTCGAAGCTGCCCTCGACACCGCTGACGGCGGTGGCGACGAGCTCGCGGTCGGAGGCCGCGGTCAGATCTCGGGAAAACGCACGGGAAACGGAGGATGCAGCAAGATTCATAATACTGGGGTGGTACGTTTGCCCGGAAAAGATTGTTTCAACTCAGGTTTTCGCGCAGCGAAATAGGTCTTATACGACGTCTCTGATTTCAGGCTTCACCACGACATCGTCGCCAGCCCGGCCGGGGCGGCGATCGAATCAAAATTAAAATCGCGGCTCGGAAGCTGTAACCCCAATTCATCCGCGTCCAGCGGTCGCAGGTCGGCGCCCGTCGTCTCATGGACGATCTCGCCCGCCCGCTGCTTCGTGATCCCCTCGCCGATGACCATCAACCGTGTCAACCCCTGCCCGGCTCCAACCTCCGGCGCGCTCCGATCGCGGTAAAACAGCAACAGCCGGTAAAACTCATCCTCAAACTCTTCTTCGGTACACGTCACAGTCCGGATGATCAGCGGATGCTTGTCGCGAAAGATGACACCCGTGAATCCCTGGCTCGATCCACTCAACAGCAGTGAATCGCCAATCGTACCGTTTCGCACCAGCCACTGCGCCTCGCCCAGGTGCCGCGGCAGGATCAGTCCCGCTCGCCAGCCCAGCGAACTAAGCACCGCCTCGTATTCGGCCAGGATCGTTTTCCGGACGGCGATAGCCAGATAACGATCGCGTCCCTGTGTGTCCTTCTGCAGGCGCTCTCTCGAAATCGATAGTTCTTCGACAGGGGCGCCAAAGCCTCGTTCGAGTTTCCACTTCAGAACGTCCTGAAGCTCAGAAGCCGATCCCGACGGGCTTTCCATCGTCAACACGAGCGTGCGCGTGGTCGCTTCGGGCAAACTCAACGACCAGCGTTTCTGGCGAAGCAAGCCCGCACTCGTCGCAAGCTCGTTGAGCACGGCTGCCAGTTGCGGACCATTCTCGATGTTCGGCTCGTCAAAACTCGGACTAATGAGCGACTCGGCAATGTTGAAAGTCGCACCGCGGCGGAGCTTGCACGCGGAACCTTTGACGCGCTCGAGCTCGACCACGGAAGCTACACCCTTTTCGAGGCCGATGGCAGTCGCGGGATACCGGGGATCAATTAGTCGTGAAAACAAATTAGGCATGAACGGACTACGGCTACCATTCGCTGTACGGCGTGCCCTCGCTGGAGACTTCGGCGGAACTGCTGTGAACATCCGTCATACCGGTTTGACCTTCGAGCGAATTCGGATCTTCACCGGTCGTGATGGCCCAGTCTTTGTTTCCCGTGAACGGGTCGACTGGAACTTCGCGCATGTAACCCTCGCTGACGAGCTCGTCGAGCGACTGCGGCAGGCGTCCCTTGTCAGCCGCAAACTGATCGATCAGCCCGCGCATTTTGCGAAGGTCGTCCTTCAGCACCGCTTCGCGCGTGTGCATGATCGTCTTTTGATACTGCGGCAACGTGATGGCAGCAAGAATGATGATGATCGAAATCACGATCATCAACTCGAGCAACGTAAATCCGGCAGCCACACACCTCCTGAGCTTGCCTGTTTGCTGAAAACTACCAGTCACTATACCTCTCCCCATTCAAAGCAGTTTCTTTCGACTTCGACCGCACGTCAAAAACATTTTCACCGCCCCAGGATTGTGAATCAGGTGCGTCGTAAGACGACCGCAATTCCCAGTCGGCTTTGCCGGTCATCGGATCGATCGGCAACCCGCGCAGGTAAACCTTTTGCTTGGTCGACAACTCGCCTCCGACTTCCGTTGCGGCCACTCCCTGCTGGCCACGTCCACCGGCGGTCCCTCTTGGCACGACGTTGACGCCATCGATCAGTGTTTGCAGATCCGGTGGATAGCGATCCGGATTATCAACACCGAACATAGTGCAATCACTGACCACCACCCTGCTGCGTGGATCGAACACTACGGTCTGCTGTTGTTGCGCCTGCTGCTGCGCTGTAAGCGCGACGCCGGTGCACTGCATGCCGACGGTGTCTCGATGAAACTCGTCGATGGCCATACGGATCTGGCGCAGCGTTTCGCGAAGCTGCTGCTCTTTTTGCCGCTTCACCGAGGTCTTCACCAGGGGTAACACACCGAGCGTCAGGATGGTCAACACGGTGATGGTTATCACGAGTTCGATCAGTGAAAACCCGTCGTGTTGCGCCGTCCGCAGAGTAACGCGGCGACCAGTCGAATTAATTCTGCTCATCCAGTCGCCGCGTTTGTGTTTACCCGGCGCGACCGCGTGCGGTCCTGTGCCGTAGAAAAACATCGCTACTGTTTTACGATTGCTGTTCCCTGGACCACCTGCGAGGAAATGTCTCGCGCGTCAGTAGCCACAAGGTGCAACGTCTCCTTAACCAGCACCAGCGAGGCATCGCCTGCGCCGATTGCTTCCAGATCTATAAACAAGAGTGGTCCAGACCCTCTGAACGATGCCTTACCGTTCAGACTCGAGATCGAGATCATGCAAGTGCCTGATGCATCGATCGAGGGCGTGACAAGTGGTGCGGTCCCTCCCGTTGTCTGTAGCAGATTGCCCGCCGTCACGCTGTGTACCTTGATGACTTTCGGATCAAACTTCAAAGCCAGCAACGCAAGACTCAGCGAAACTTCCGAGCTCAACTGAATCGCGTAGCGACGCTTCTCACCTACTTTCATCGTGTCGCCATCGGGCAACAGGCTGAGTTGGGCCACACGTGAATTGAGTTTTGTATCAAGACTCGTCTCGGCCGCTTTCGGCAACGTAGTCAAAACCGCGTTTTGAGTACCGGCAGCACTCGGATTCACCGTCGCCACGTTCGCCGCTGCTTGCTCGCTGATCAGCGACTTCGGAGCAGGCACGAACGACGGCAGTTCTTCCACCGCGGCGGGTTTGTTTTGAGCAGTATTCACTGGAGCCGCTGTCTTCGGAACCGGAGTGAATGCAAGCGTACCTGCCGGCGGAGGCAACACAGAAGGCGTTGTGTTCTGTGCAGCCGTCTCACCTGCTTTCACGAGCGGCGCGTCGGGAAGTTGCATAACCACGTGCTGTGGCAACGCGCGCGCGGCTGCAATCTGGTCCTCACGATCCGCTTCACGAATCATTTCCGCGAGTGAGCCGGTGGTTGGTGCTTGCAGCGTTCCGCTGGGCCGCATCTCTTCGTCACGCGGAGTGACTGCCGGTGCGCGAAGCACGCGCGGCGTCACGGCGATGACGATATCAATCTGTCGATTGTCGCGTGTAGGAGCGGTGAAAAGCCGTCCGATAAACGGCAGACCACCGAGGAAGGCAATGCCTCGACGACCTCTCGTTTCGATATCGGATGAAACACTCGCCAGCATCATCGTGCGATTGTTTTGCACTCGCGCCGTGCCGGTCATCGTGCGCTCCGTGAAAGTTGGAGTCAGCGAGTTGGCGCCCAGCACGTCCTTTTGCTCGATGTTCATCTTCACCTGAACGTCGAGATTCGGAAACACCTGCGGCGTGAACTTCAACGTCAAGCCCGTGGGCTCATAGTTGATGACGGGGAAACCGCCGCCGCCAAAAGGCTGGCCGGGTGTTGGCGTTCCCGTTTGTACACCGAAAGGAAACGCCTGCGCCGTTTGCACCGGAACACGTTGTCCGATACGCGCCGTCGATTCTTCACCGTTGAACGCATGTACCTGCGTTGAAGCAACGAGCTTCGTGTTGTCTTTTGCTCTGAAAGCCCTGAAAGCCGACTGCGGGAAAACCACTGCCGCTGCTAACGCGGTCGGGACACCACCTACGATCGAGGCAACATTCACGCCTCCGGATCCGACCGATGCCG
Source organism: Pyrinomonadaceae bacterium (assembly GCA_035761985.1). Classification (GTDB taxonomy): domain Bacteria; phylum Acidobacteriota; class Blastocatellia; order Pyrinomonadales; family Pyrinomonadaceae; genus PSRF01. The sequence goes on along the minus strand of DASTQB010000362.1, from coordinate 818 downwards.
CATCACTGAGGATCGTGAAACCGGGCGAACCACCGAGAGTGAAGTCCGTGCCCGAGCCGATTTGATTTCCAAAGGTCAGGAGATCGGTACGCGACACTTCATAGATACTGACGTCCATCACGACTTCAGCGCGATCCTTATCGATGCTCTGAAGGAGTTCGCCGATCAAGCGGACGTTCTCAGCCGTGTCGCGGACAGTCAAACTGTTGGTTGCATCGTCAGGAACAACGATCGTCTGCGGGCGTCCGACTGACGGCGGAATCGCCTGTTGGACGAGAGTGCGCGCGTCCGCCGGCTTCATGTTTGAAAGATAGAACGTGCGGAGAACGAGTTGTTGATACTGCGGACGACGAGCCTGATCGGCTACGAGAATCGTGCGACGGCTGAGTTTCTGGAAAAAGAGTCCTTCCTGTAGAAAGACATAATCGAGTGCCTGCGCGGTGGTGACGTCCTTGAGGCTGATATCAACCGGGCGCGATTGCGTGAACGACTGACGATCGAAAATCACGTTGAGGTTGAGTTGTTCGGCAAGGCTGCGAATCAACTGCTTGAGATCGCCTTTAACATCCACGACGCGAAGTTGTTGCTGCGGCGCTGCCGGCAGATCCTGTGCCTGCCCGTTGGCTGGCGTGGTGCTGCTGCCGTTCTCAAACGTTCCACCATTGGTCGACGTTCCATTCGAGGGCGCCGTCCTGCCTTCTTTCACGCCTTGGAGTCGCAACATGCGCTCCATCTCCGATACAGCGAGCTCGTTCACCGGATCGTAACCGTATGCTTGTCGGAAGGCGTTATACGCCCCCACGAAATCTCCACGCTCC
>DASTQB010000361.1:0-5956 GCA_035761985.1 Pyrinomonadaceae bacterium | reverse complement strand
CGTCCCGCTTTTCAACTGACGGTCACGATCACTTTAGAGCTCGGGTTGGAGACTCCGGAAGGTCCGCCGGTAGTGACGAAGGAGATCACGTTGAGCCGCATGTCAACGCCGCCAGTCGAATTCGATAACTGGTTCGAGATCGGCGGCACGGTGCGCGATGCGATCACGTTGGTTCCGGTGCCCGATGCAGAAGTCACCCTCGTGGAGACGGGCGCCACCACAGTCTCGAACGAATCAGGTCAGTTTAAGTTTTCTCTCTTGGAGGCCGGTAATTACACCTTGCATGTCGTTGCGGGAGGTTTTCCACCGCAGGACAAACCAGTGGTAGTCCCGGGCTTAGTTCTAAACGAGTATGACGTTGCCTTATGACAACTCAATTGTCCGGCACGAGACAACAAAGGAGGATGAAACATGCCAGTCTATTTAGCGCCCGGTGTCTATGTTGAGGAAGTACCGGGTACGCCACCCATCGTCGGAGTTGGTACGAGCACAGCGGCCTTCATCGGTGTAGTCGACGATGCCGCACCATTTCAGATGCCGTTGAAACCGCAGGTGCCGGGCCAGCCGGCCGAGCGTTTTACGATCACGGCACTTAACACAGCAACGCTCGTCACCAGTTTCGAGCAGTTCAAAAACAAGTTCGGCGCATTCCAAACCGGTAATCAGGTTTTGGCCCATGCTGTGTTTGGTTTCTTTCTGAACGGTGGAAACCGCGCGTGGGTGATCCGCGTCGCCGATATCGACAACGCGGGTGAAGTGCAGGACGCGTTATCGGAGCTCGAGAAGATCGACGAGATCGCGATCGTCACTGCACCCGGCGCTCGCACGGCCGACGTGCAAACGGCGCTGATCAACCACTGCGAAGGTTTGGGTGATCGTTTTGCAATTCTCGATGGCCAGGTCACCACGACCATCGACGTTCCTTCGATTCAAGGCACCACACCCGACAGCAATTACGCGGCGCTGTATTTCCCACAGATCCAGGTCAGCGATCAGACGCTCGTGGCCCAGGGCGGCGTCGACATCGAGGAATGGAGAACTGCTGCCGGCGCGCGAATCTTCCTGCCGCCGAGCGGTCACATGGCGGGAATCTACGCGCGTGTTGACGAAACACGAGGCGTTCATAAAGCACCGGCAAACGAAACTGTTCGTGGTGCACTCGCGCTCGAATATCTCGTCACGCACAACGAACAGGAAGGATTGAACCCTGACGGCGTCAACGTGATTCGCGGCTTCGACGGCAACCTGAAAGTCTGGGGCGCACGCACGCTCGGTGGAGACGACAACGGCGAGTTTAAGTACATCAACGTTCGGCGACTAATGAACTTCATGAAGGAGTCGATCGACGAAGGCACGCAGTTCGTAGTTTTCGAACCAAACAATCCGCAACTCTGGCAAAAGATCGTTCGCACAGTGACGGCGTTTCTTACGAACGTTTGGCGTGATGGCGCGTTGTTTGGTCTCACACCTGAAGAAGCGTTCTTCGTGAAGTGTGACGAGACGACGAACCCGCCGGAGGTGCGCGACCTGGGCCAGGTGGTGACTGAAATCGGCGTCGCCATCGTCAAACCAGCCGAGTTTGTCATCTTCCGCATCTCGCAAGTGACGCTCACGGCATAAGGACTCAACAACTACACGATGAAAAGGAGTAAATCATGGCCACAGGAGCACGCGTAGATCCTTATCGCAACTTTAGTTTCTTAGTCGAGATTGACGGCATCACCCAGGCCGGATTCTCAGACGCTTCCGGATTCGGGGCCAGCACGGATCCGATCGAGTATCGCGAAGGCGGCGAGACAAAGACAGTGCGCAAGCTGCCGGGTCTCACCAAATACACAAATATCACTTTGAAGTGGGGACTGACCGACTCGCGAGAACTTTACGACTGGTACAAGGACGTCGTGAACGGAAAGATCGAGCGCAAGAGCGGCAGCATCATTCTTCTCGACCTTGAAGGTAACGAAAAAGTTCGCTGGAACTTCTTCGAGGCATGGCCCACGAAGTGGGATGGACCAGACTTCACTGCCAAGGGCAACGACGTTGCCATCGAAACGCTCGAGCTCGCGCACGAAAGAGTTGAAAGGGCATAACCATGATTCAAACGGAATATCAGTTTACGTTGCCGATCGGTTACCAGGACGAAGACGGCACGCTGCACCGCGAGGGAACAATGCGTTTGGCCACGGCGGCCGACGAGATACTCCCTTTGAAAGACCCTCGCGTGCAGGGCAATGCCGCTTACCTGATCGTGATCCTGCTTTCGCGAGTGGTCACTCAACTTGGTTCGTTGAAGATCATCACTCCGAAAGTGATCGAAGGGCTTTATGCGGCTGATCTGGCGTTTTTGCAGGAGTTTTACAACCAGACGAACCGCAACGGTAAGGCTCACGTGGATGCTGCGTGTCCGAAGTGTGCGCATGCATTTGCGGTGGAGTTAAACGGCCTGGGGGGGTACTAGGCTACCCCCTTAACTCGCTGTACGAGGAGGTAGCCTTCGTCGCCTATCACTTCCACTGGCCGCCGGAAGCGATCATGAACATGGAGCACGCAGACCGCCGGCGGTGGGTGGCGGAGATCTCGAGTATCAACCAGCGCGTGAATGGAGAAGTGTCGTAATGGATCGTTGGACCACATGGGCAAATTCTATGGCCGCGCGTCACGAACGTTTTACGGGGCGGCGTGGCCTGCTGGTCATGACGCTGCTGGAACCGTTGCGGATGTCTGTGTCGATCCACCGGCGGCACGAGAATTTTGCGATCAGTGTGTTTCCAAAGATTCAGGTGTCGATTCCGGAGAACAAAACCGGTACACGGATCACGCGGATAAAAGAACGATTTTGGTTTGGATTCACGCACGAGCAGTTCGCGCTTGTAGAACGGATGATCAGTCAAAAGACGACCGAGATCACGAAACACCAGCGGAGGGAAACCCTCAGCCACACGCACGCGATCCATCTCAATCCGCGTGTGACGCAGTCACCCGTGTCCAGGTTTTTTTCACGCTTTCACGAGCGTGACGCAGGTGTCATGCTCCGAAAGCTCCTTTACGAGAACGAAACCCAAAAGGTGATCGAACGGATTACAACCGATCATCTACGTGTCGAACAACGAACACGCGGCGACATGGTGATCAAGACCCAAACCAAGCCGTCCACGGTCGTCGAAGATCGCCGCAGAGAGCTCGAAACGCAGTTTGCCTCGACCTCAAAGGCGCGTGGTCCCTCATGGCCCGACAAACCCCCGGAAATCAACGTCGAGCAGTTAACCGAACAAGTGATCCGCAGAATCGACCACCGGATCACAGCCTACAGAGAACGTCTCGGTCGCGCATTTTAAGTGAGGTAACCGATGGGCCTTGCAAAGATCCAGATCATGGTGGAACACACCGGCGAGAGCTTCAGTGTGCTCTTCAATCCGGAGGAGTACACCATCAACAAAGATAATAACTTCGCTTCACAGGCGATCCCCGGTCTTTCTGGTCCATTGCTCCAGTTTGTTCACGGCAACATGCGCACGTTGGAGATGGAGCTCTTCTTCGACACCTACGACACCAAAACCCTGCCGAAGCGCGACGTGCGCGAGGAAACAAATCGCGTAGTGAAACTGACGGCGATCGATCCCGAGTTGCACGCGCCACCGATCCTGCGCATTTCATGGGCATCGCTTCAGTTTCGTTGTGTGCTCGCACGCGTCAGCCAGAAGTTCATCATGTTTTCAGACGACGGCACACCCGTGCGCGCGCGTCTGAACGTGACGTTCAACGAGTTCATCGACGCTGAGCGAGAGGCGAAGGAGATCTCGAGGCAAACGGCAAACTTCAGCAAGGTCCACGTCGTCACGCAAGGTGAAACGCTCAGCATGATCGCGGCGAAGCTCTATGACAACGCACAGTCGTGGCGTCCGATCGCGATCGTAAACGACATCAGCGATCCGCGCGGTTTATTTCCCGGCCAGGCGCTGCGCATTCCGGCGCTGCCGTTCATCGATCCTGAAACTGGGGAGGTCCTGCGCTGATGTCTTCCTACCCCACCTACGTGCCCGATTTCAAGCTGGCGATCAACGGCTCTGAAATGCCAGCCGCACTGAAAGCGCATGTGACGAGTGTGCGGTACCAGGACGGGCTCAACGCTGCGGACCGCGTCGAGGTGGGTTTTGCGAATACGAATCTGCGCTGGCTTCAGGAGCACATCCGCGGTCTTGGTTTCAGCCCGCTGCCGACAGGCGTGACGCTTGGTCCAATCGGCCGTTTCGACGTGACTGCCGGCGGTGCGTTCGACATCGACAACAAAGTCGAGCTCGACATGGGCTATGCGGCGAAGCCATTGGAACCAATGTTTTTGGGATCGGTGACCGGTGTGGACGTTACGTTTCCAAACGGCGGCATGCCCAGCATGACGCTCGTGGCCCATGACTATCTCAACCGTCTTGCGCCCGGCAAGTATGCGCGCGGGTTTGGTCCACTCGCTGACGCACTCGTGGTGATGATCCTGAGCGCCGAGAACCTGCTGATTCCGATGATTGATCCGACGATCACAAGCATCTCGGCAGCGCTGACGGCGATTAACGTGATCTTCAAAGGCACGGGCACGAAGCAGGAAGGCGAGAGCGATCTCGAACTGCTGACGAAGATCGCCGGTCAGTACGACGCCGATTTCTGGGTCGATGGCAACACGCTCTACCTCTCGCGTTTCATGAAGGACTACTCGCCGAGCGTGACGTTGACGTGGGGCAGTTCGCTGCTGGATTTCTCGCCGCGCGTAACGACGATCGGGCAGGTCGCAGGTGTTTCGATGAAGTTCACGTTGCGCGAGATTCCGTTGGACTTTCTCGTGACGGTCGGTTGGGACTTCGATCGCGAGACGCTGATCATTTCCGTGATGCCCGGCGTCGCCGCCGCTGCGGCGAAGTCAGTAGTTGGACCAGCATTCTCGATCATCAATCAACCGATCAGCAGTCCGGGCGATATTGCAAACAGTGCACTCGTGATCCTGCACGAGTTGCGAACCAAGCTAAACAATCGACTGACAGGCAGTGGTTCCTGTGTAGGCAACCCGATGATCCGTGCAAACGAGATCATCAGGCTCGAAGGATTAGGCCCCGACTTCAGCGGTAACTACCGAGTTAAGAGTGCGACGCATTCGATTGACGGCAGCGGCTACAAAACAAACTTCCAGGTTTTCAAGGAGATTATTCCATGATCGAAGAGACCATCGGCAACCTCGAAACTTCCGTCGAAGAGTCCAGGCAAAAGTATTACGGCGTGACTGTCGGCAAGGTCATCAACCCGCTCGATCCGATGATGCTGGGCCGGGTCCAGGTGCAGTTGCCGTTTATCGACAGTCTGGATCTGAGCCCGTGGGCGCGCATCGCATTGCCGATGGCCGGCATGCTCCACGGCACTTACTTCATTCCTAACTTGAATGACGAAGTGCTCGTTGCATTCGAGCACGGCGACGTCAACGCGCCGTACATCATCGGTTCGCTCTGGAATGCGATGGCGCCGCCGCCCTTGCAATCGCCTGTACCGCAGATTCGCGCGATTCGCACGCTCGCGGGAAACCAGATCGTGTTCACGGAAGTTCCGCCTTCAGTGACGATCCAGACAGCGCCTACGCCGCCGTCTGTGCTGCCGTCGCCGCCGACGCCGACTGGTCCATATCAAACGATCATGATGTCTACAGCGGGTATTCAGATCATGTCGCCGACGCCGATCCAGATCATGTCGCCGGCGGGAATTCAGATCGTTGCAGGCACGAACATCATCAACCTGACGCCTGACGGGATCACGATCACGGGCGCGCCGAACCTGAACCTCGTCGCCGCGGGAACTCTGAACATGACCGCTCCGGCGATCAACATCACCGGCGGCCTCGTGAAGATCAACTAGGAGTAAAGAGATGCCTCCAGCAGCACGAATTCTTGATCCGATTGGCCATCCGGGACTGATCACCGGCCCC
>DASTQB010000360.1:0-16787 GCA_035761985.1 Pyrinomonadaceae bacterium | reverse complement strand
TGATCTTCATGACGACGGCGAACGTGCTCGACACGATCCAGCCCGCGTTGCGCGATCGCATGGAAGTAATCAGGCTTGCTGGTTACACCGAAGAAGAGAAGCGCGAGATCGCGATTCGTCATTTGATCCCGAAACAGATGGAAGAGAACGGGATCACGGCGAAAGATCTGCACGTTTCAAGGACTGCGCTTATCGCGGCCATTCAGCAATACACGCAGGAAGCAGGACTTCGCCAACTCGAACGCGAGATCAGCCGGATCTGCAGGAAGGTCGCGCGCAAGATCGCCGAAGGCCACAAGGGCGGAATTCGAGTGTCGCTGAAAAACCTGCACGAGTTTCTCGGCGCGCCGAAGATCATTCCAGAAGAAGTGTTGAAGAAAGATCAGGTGGGAGTTGCGACCGGTCTAGCCTGGACGGCGTTCGGCGGCGACGTGTTGTTTATCGAGGCGCTGCGCATGAGAGGCAAGGGCAACCTCGTGTTGACCGGACAGCTCGGCGACGTCATGCGTGAGTCGGCACAAGCTGCTTACTCGTACGCGAAATCACGCGCGAAGGAGTTGGACATCGCCGAAGAGGACTTCAACAACTACGATCTCCACATTCACATCCCCGAAGGCGCGATTCCGAAAGACGGTCCATCAGCCGGAATCACGCTCGCGACGGCGATGGTGTCTGCACTTTCGACCCGCCCGGTTCGCAAAGACGTGGCTATGACGGGCGAGATAACACTGCGCGGGAACGTTCTTCCGATCGGCGGCGTTAAGGAGAAGGTGCTCGCCGCACGGCGAGCGCGAGTGACCACGATCATCCTGCCCCAGCAAAACCGGCGGGATCTGGACGAAGTGCCGAAAGAGCCATTTAAGGACATTCGGTTCGTTTTTGTTGATAATATGCGCCAGGTTTTTCGGGAGGCGCTGGGCGAGAAAGTGATTCCGCCGGCGAGTCCGAGCCCGAGACCGCAGCGTATGCCGCAGGCGGCAAATGCCCGGCCTGCCTGAAATCGATACGGTCAAGTTAGTAGAAGTCAAAGTGACAACCTGAGATCAATCTGTAGAATCTCAGTCCCGATTTACTTTATCAATTAAGGAGTTTTTGAATGAGGACAAGTCGCAGCTACCTTTCTGTTCTGTTTGCAAGTATCGCATTAGTTCTCGCTTCATCAGCAACCGCCCTCACGCAGGAAAAGGAACAAACTAAAGTAACGATAAAGAACTTCGGCCAGATGGATGAACGTTTCTTCCGCGGGGGCCAGCCGAAAGAAGAGGAATATAAAGAGTTAGCAGCACTTGGAATCAAAACCGTGATCGATCTTCGCGAGGATCCGGAAGACTATGAAAAGCGGAATGTGGAAGCGCTGGGAATGCGCTATGTGAACATTCCGATGATCGCGAAGAAGTATCCGGAGAGCACGCAAGTCGAGCAGTTTTTGAAGCTCGTTGATGATCCGGAAACGGGCAAATTTTTCGTGCACTGCGCCGGCGGCCGGCATCGCACGGGTGTGATGGGCGCAGTTTACCGGTTCAATCATTACAAGTGGGACTTTGAACAGGTGTATGCGGAGATGAAGAAGTACGACTTCTACACGCGCTGGGGACACGGCGACTTCAAGAAGTTCGTGCAGGACTACGCCGAGAACATGCAGAAAGCGGCAGCCGCGACCGCAGCAACAGCGACCTCGGGCGCAAAGCAATAACGCCGGAAGAAATAGGTTTAAAGAACGAATAGGTCTTATAGGTCCTAGAGGACATATAGGACCTATTTCTATGTGCGCTCATTGATAGAAGAGAAGCTCTTCTTCTGAAACGCCCGGGAAGAAATAGGTTTCAAGAACGAATAGGTCTTATAGGGCCTATAGGACATATAGGACCTATCTTTATGTGCGCTCATTGATAGAAGAGAAGCTCTTCTTCTGAAACGCCCGGGAAGAAATAGGTTTCAAGAACGAATAGGTCTTATAGGTCCTATACGTCCTATGGGTCCTATTCTTATGCCTGGTATTCGCGGCGCGCTATTGGTAGAGGTAAGAGAAGCTCTTCTTCTGGTCCCACTCAATTCCCTGAACGTTCGGTCCCTCGATCGCAAGTATATCGGCGCTAATCTCGTCCGTGCTGATCATCGGGTTTACGTCTACCGCATAAACAATCGTGCCCGGCGAGTCTTCAGCAGCCTCGCGATCGATCGCGCGCAACTCCTTCTCAAACCCATGCGCCTTGAATACGTCTCGCAGCGCCTTCTGCGTGGACACGACGTTCCTCGTAGTCACTTTCAGCTCCATCGAACGAAACACCAACTGCGGCTCGCGCCACTCGAGTATCCAAAGCACGACGAGCGAAAACAACGCCAGCACGATCGCGAGGTCCCAACGACCAACACCCGAAGCAAGTCCGAGTGCCAGGCTGATCAGTAACACCGTGATCTCTTTTGGATCGCGAATGTTCGTTCGAAAACGCACGAGCGAAACGGCGGCAAAAATACCAAACGCACGTGCAGCATTGTCGCCGACGACGATCATCAGCGCGGCTGCAACCACCGCCAGCAGTATTTGCGTTTGCGCAACATACGGATTGCGCTTGAGTGCCCGGACCCGTTTGCGCGGACGAAACGCGAGCGCGGCTCCGAGTAGGGCGGCGAGAAGAAAGCGGAGCGTGATTCTTCCAATCGTTTCCGACCACGTGTCGCCGCCGACGTAGGCCGACGGGTGATGGCTGGCAAACAAGCGATCCATGAACGTATCCCGAACTGGCGCTTGAGGCGCAGGCGAAGCGCCTTCTTCGGGCATGCCAAGGATCGCACCAGGTTGTTGTTCGGTTGGCGTTGCGGCGGCATCAGGAGTCGCGCGCTCGACGGCTGTGCGTTCCGGGGTTGTGCGTCTTTCGCCGGTTAAGTAGTAGACCACCAGTGCGCTCAACACGAGCACTCCGGCAAACACGACGATTAATGTAAATACTTCTTTCTTTCTCTGACTGCGCATTGAAAACCTAACGCCCGTCCCTGCCGATCTGAACACTCGGACGCAGGCTCAGCAGTTCATTCGTCCGGTTTCGCACTGTGCGCGCGAGTAAATTGATCTGGTCCGGCCGGTAGTTCGCGGCTCGAAATGCATCTCGAAGTTGACTATCACTAAGTTGCGATAACCAACCCGCCATCCACTGCGCATCCTGAACGTCGATGTCTTTCATGATGCCGCGGTTCTTTCCACCAAACTTCAGCACCACACGATTGCCTTTCACCTTCTGGAGAAACTCCGACTTCGCGTAGTTGGTTGGATGGTTGCGGCTCCGCGTCAGTCGCCAGAAAAGCGGAGTCGTGCTGGCATGACCGAAAGTCGCGCCTAGATCGCTGATGATGTAACGAAGCTGGTCACCGTTTCTGCCGGGCACATGAACGATCTCGTTGTTTGAGTCTTTCAGGTCCCAGTTGTTGATCAACGCCATCATGATCTTCAACCCCTGAAACTCCGGCGTGCCGATAAATGGATTCTTTTTCCACTTCCACTCCGTCAGCCGGTCCCAGTTTTCAGGGCGTGCTTCAAACCTGACGTTGGTAAACGTTCCTTTCCCGGGAATCGTGACGCGCGGCACCAGGTAATTCACTTCAGTTACATAGCCGACGCCCCAAAGCAGTCTGATCGCTGATGTCTCCGATTGAGCTTCCTTACCAATCTTTACCACCCACTCGCGACCGGAACCGTCTCGCACTCGATACTTCTTCGAATAACCACCCTTCTCCTCGGCGATAAAAGTGATGCGCCGCAGATCCGGACGCATCGCAGTCCCGCCTGGTCCAAGGAAAAGATCGCGCGATGAAATATCGGTGGGTGCTTGCCAGAGAACCGGTGTTCCTTTGGGGAGGGATTTCTTTTTCTTACTCTGAGCTAAACCGGTTTCTATCGAAGTGATACTCAGCAGAATGGCAATAACGATCAGCGATACCAGCTTCCGCGTGTGATTCATTGATTCCTCCAGTTGTTAAAAATGGGGGAACCATTGAAAACAGGGGAACAGGATGCGCGGGATTTACAGGCCTCAATGCTGTAAATCCCGCAACTCTGATCAATTGATTGTCGATCGACCGATGAAATACTCCTGGCTGTTGAACGGCTCGCCGCCGCGATCGATCGGCATGTACCTGCCGTCGGGTTGCAGCTCACGCGCCTTCGTGTTGTCGCTCAGATAAGCATCGAGCAACACGTCTCTCAGATAGCGTTTCAATTTCGGAGTGGTGACCGGAGTCACAACCTCGATGCGATGTTTCAGGTTTCGCGACATCCAGTCGGCACTGCCGATGTAAACCTCATCGTCGCCGCCGTTCGAAAACCAGAAAACACGACTGTGCTCGAGAAAGCGACCGACCACACTTCGCACTCGAATGTTCTCGGACAGCCCTGGAATGCCTGGTCGCAACATGCAGATACCACGAACGATCAAGTCGACCTGTACGCCCGCCTGCGAAACTTCGTAAAGCTTCTCGATGATCTGTAGATCGGCGAGTCGATTGAACTTCGCGATGATGCGCGCAGGTTTTCCAGCACGTTTGTGTTCGACCTCGCGATCGAAAAGCGCGTTGAGCTTTTGACGAAGGTCGATCGGAGCGACCATCAGTTTGCGATAGTCGGTCTGCTCTGAGAACCCGGTCAGATAGTTGAAGAGTTCTGTCGCATCACGACCGATCGTATCGTCAGCAGTGAACAATCCGAGGTCCGTATAAATGCATGACGTAGTAGGATTGTAGTTACCCGAAGCGATATGTACGTAACGCCTGAGCTCTTCGCCTTCACGCCTGATGACGAGCGTGAGCTTGCCGTGTGTCTTTAGACCAATGATGCCGTAGACCACGTGCACGCCTGCTTCATCAAGTTTCCGGGCCCACTCGATGTTGTGTTCCTCGTCGAAGCGCGCCTTCAGTTCGATCAGTGCGGTCACTTGCTTTCCCTGCTCGGCCGCTCGGATCAGTGCCGGTGGAATCGGCGAGTCAGGACCAGTCCGGTAGAGACAGATCTTGATCGCGACGACGTCCGGATCTTCGACAGCTTGATTGATAAAGCCTGTTACGCACTCGTAACTGTCGTACGGATGATGCAGCAGGCGATCGCCCTCGCGGATCACCTCGAAGATCGAGCCGGAGTCCTCGTACCATTCAGGAACCGTCGGTGTGAATGGCGGGTATTTCAAGTCAGGCCGATCCTGATCGTACAGGTCTGCCAGATCCTGGATGTGTAGTGGTCCATCAAAAACGTAAACATCGTCGGCATCGAGTCCTAACGAAGACGTTAGATACTCGATCATGTCGGGCGGCATGTCTGGAGAGACTTCCAGTCGCACCGGCGTACCAAACCTTCGGCGCCGCAGTTCCTCCTGAATCAGGCTGAGTAAATCCTCAGCCTCTTCTTCTCTGATCTCGATGTCCGCATCGCGTGTCACTCGGAACATGTGGCACGGCCCGGGCCGCATTCCCGGAAACAGTGACTGGATATTGGCTTCGATGATCTCCTCGAGCAGTACGAAGCGCGCACCCGATGTACCCACCTGCACGAGTCGCGGTACGACGGACGGAACTTTGATCCGCACAAACCTCGATTCCACCTGTTTGCGTCGTCCTCTGAGCTGCACGTCGTGTGGTGCATGCACCATCAAACCGATATTGACGCTCAGCGGCGAGATATACGGGAACGGGTGGCTCGGATCCACGGCGAGCGGCGTCAGAATCGGAAAGACCTTCTTCATGAAGTAGTCGTCGAGGTTTTCCTTTTCGTGACTGGAAAGTGATTTGTAGGAGACGAGAGATATTCCTGTTTCCTTTAGTTGAGGAATTATCTCTTCGCGCAGGCAGCGGGCCTGTTCTTTTACCAGGGCGAGGACTCGCTCGCGCGTCTTCGCCAGTTGTGCCGCCGGGCTCAAGCCGTCCGGCGAAACGACGTTGGAGTCGTTCAGCTCCTCTTTTAGAGCGGAGACACGAATCATGAAAAACTCATCGAGGTTCGACGAGAAGATAGTTAAAAACATCAATCGCTCGAGCAGCGGATTACGAGCGTCGAGTGCTTCTTCCAGGACGCGCCCGTGAAACTCGAGCAAACTCAGTTCGCGGTTAAAGAAGAGCGGCGATTTCGAAGCAGCGGCTCCGAGTTCGGCCCGCCTGGGGAATTCATGAATTACAGATTCTCTTTTGGCGACTGTTGACATGGTTTTCTATTTTTCCTTGACACAAGGAGAGCATGCCGACGCAGAAATTTCGGCAAACAGTGTTCCATCCGGGGATACGAAGGCCGCTGAGCAGTAAAAGTTGCTCTTTCTAGAAGTTAATCATTTTGTTGCGACGGAAAATTACAGCCCCGGTGTACTAAATCGATGCTTAATTTTTGAAACGCGAGGGCACGTTTGTGCGTTAACGGACAGGTCACAGAATTTATATGCATTAGGATGATCGTTCCAGACCAGTTTGGCGCAACCCATCGCGAGGTGGACGGCATCAGTGAAGTGGGATTTTGGTGGAAAAGTTTACCGTTTGAGCGTCTGTTACTAAACACGGGGTTTCATTGACACCCCAAAAAACCGTGTGGTAACCTCCAAAGTGATTTTGGCTCCGTGTATCGCGAGTCCGTCCAAATCATAGAGGAGCCATTACATACCGCAATTAAGGAGCACCGACGATTGATGTCAACGAGCTTTCCTCGTTTGATGGCCCGTGTGGCTTTAGCAGCGGCGTTCGTCGCCTCAGCGTCAAGTAGTTTTGCCCAGATTCCAGTAGCGTCGTCTGCGCGATCGATTCCGACGGAAGTTGAACAGTCGGAGGGTCGCGTTCAGCAGATCATGACGCGCGCGGAAGATCATTTCCGCAGGGGCAAGCTCAACCTCGAGGACAACAAACGAGAGCAGGCGCGTCAGGAGTTTGATAGAGCAGTCGATTCGATTCTTGAGTCGGGTTTCGATGTAAGAGCAAGTCAGAAGTTGCAGACTTACTACCTCGAACTCGTCGAACGAATTTACCGCGAAGAGGTGCCGCTGCAACAACCAAGCGCACCAGCTACAACTCAACTCGTCGCTCAAAACACGCAGGACACTCCAAAGCCTGCACCGCCGTCACAGATCGGTTTTCGCGATCAGGTGTTTGAACCTTCGCCGCTCGACGAGCTCAGCAAGCTCGTACTGACAGAGCGTGAGAAGGAAGTTTCGACGGAAGATCTCGTCGCCCTCGAACAGGCACAGAAGAACGTCAACTTTTCATTCACTCTTAATCCGTTAATTCAGCAATACATAAATTTCTACCAGTCGCGCGGTCGCTCGACTATGGAAAATGGCCTGCGTCGATCCGGGCAGTTTATGAGAATCGCGCGCAAGATCTTCGCTGAAGAAGGCGTGCCGCTGGATATCACATGGCTGGGTCAGGTTGAGAGCGCCTGGAAAGTAAGGGCTGTATCGTGGGCGTCCGCTTCCGGATTGTGGCAGTTCATTCCGAGCACCGGCCGCATGTACGGCCTGCGCCAGAATGCATACATCGATGAGCGCAACAGTATCGAACAGGCGACTCGTGCATCTGCACGTCACCTGAAAGATTTAGCGAAGCGTTACAACGGCAACTGGGAACTCGCGATGGCCGCGTACAACACGGGCGCGGGCAACGTCGACCGGGCGATTTCACGGGCCGGCACCGCGAACTTCTGGATGATTTATCCATACATCGCGCAGGAGACGCGCAACTACGTTCCAAACATTCTCGCGGTTATCCTGATTGCGAAGAACCCTGAGAAGTACGGGTTCAAGGGAGTCAAGCCCGATGCGCCGTGGTCGTATGACGTCGTTCGCGTTCCGACTGCGACGAGCCTTCAGCTTGTCGCCGACGCCAGTGACACGACCGTCGATCACATCCGCAGTTTGAATCCCGAGTTGAAGCGTGACGTGACTCCGCGTGGCGATAGTTACGACGTTCGGATTCCGGCTGGTCGCGCGAAACAGTTTGCTAATTTGATTCAGCGCATTCCGGCTGAGAGACGTGAAACAGCGCGGCTGATTCCCATTGCTCCGGGCGAGGACTGGCAGAGTGTTGCGAACCGCACGGGCATGAGCGTCGCTCAGCTTCAGTCGATCAATAGCGGTGTGGATCTGAAGTCGACGACGAAGCTTGTCGCGCCGAGCAGTGGCGTCAAACTCACGAAGTGGGTGAGAGCGGCGGCGACGAAGCCGGCCGAAGCCGCTGCGACTTCGGGAATCGAAAAAGTTCGTGCACGTAAGGGCGACACGATTGCGAGCATCGCGACTGCGCGTAACCTGGACGCGAACGATGTTGCACGTCTGAACGGGATCTCCGTCAACGCTGAACTTCGTGCGGGTCAGGAAATCAAAGTTCCGTCGTCAGCGGGTGCACCGTCGCGACGTCGCTAGTTTTTGGTTAGTTAACTTCGGCCACAAAAGAGCACACAGCCCTTGTGCTTCATGTGCTTTCTTGGCCTTCCTCATTTTAGACTTAGGAGCTTCCTCACATGCTCTTCCGAACACTCTCTGCCGCCGTCTACGGTATCGACGCTGATCTCGTAGACATCGAAGTCAACCTAACTCCAATTCGCAATGAAACCGATCAGGCGCCGCCGGTTACGATCGTCGGTCTGCCCGATGCTGCCGTGCGCGAGTCGCGGGAACGCATACGCGCAGCGATCCGTAACTGCGGTCAACTCTTTCCTTTTCAAAAGACGACAATCAATCTCGCGCCGGCGGACGTTCGCAAGGAAGGCGCGAGTTTCGATCTGCCGATCGCTTTGGGAATTCTCGGCGCGAACGGCGATCTTGCGGAGCAACATAACCTCATACACGTTCTCTGTGTCGGCGAACTCTCACTCGACGGTCGCGTACGCGCAATCAAGGGCGCCCTGCCGATCGCGATGCTCGCGCGTGAAGGTTCCATTCGTCATTTGATACTGCCTGAAGAGAATGCGAAAGAAGCCGCGGTCGTTGCAGGCGTAAATGTTTATCCGGTTGCGGACCTCCGTAGTGCCGTCAGTCTCATTGCCGATCTCCGTTCTGAAACTCCGCCTGCTCCGATGAAAGTCGACGTCACTGAGATACTCAACGAGAGAGGACACTACACGGTCGATTTCAAAGAAGTTCGCGGGCAGGTTTCAGCAAAGCGAGCACTCGAAATCGCGATTGCCGGTGGTCACAACATACTGCTGATCGGTCCTCCGGGTTCGGGGAAGACTATGCTTGCGAAACGTCTGCCGACGATCATGCCGCCGCTCGAGTTTGAGGCTGCGCTGGAGTTGACGAAGATCCATTCCGTGGCAGGCCTGACTGGACGCGCAGGACTCGTCACCGAGCGTCCGTTTCGTGCACCTCATCACACGATCAGTGATGCCGGGCTAATCGGTGGCGGCAGTGTGCCGCGACCTGGAGAAGTTTCGTTGGCCCATCAGGGTGTGTTGTTTCTCGACGAGTTGCCGGAGTTTGATCGTAACGTTCTTGAAGTGCTGCGACAGCCGCTCGAAGATCAACAGGTAACTATAAGCCGGGCCAGCATGTCGCTGACCTTTCCCGCTTCCTTCGTCTTAGCCGCTGCCATGAATCCCTGCCCTTGCGGCCACTGGAGCGACCCGACGCGCGAATGTCGTTGTTCACCGACGCAGATACAACGATATGTCGGACGGATTTCCGGACCACTGTTAGACCGAATCGATATTCACATCGACGTGCCGGCGGTGAAGTTTCGCGAGTTGCGCGGAGAGACGGCGCCGGAAACAGACAGCTCCGCGGTGATTCGCGATCGCGTGATACGAGCACGCCAGCGCCAACAGCAACGCTTCGCGGGCGAGAAGATCTTTTCGAATGCTACGATGACGCCGCGCCTGATTCGTTCGCATTGTCGAATCGATTCGCAAAGCGAAAAGATGTTGGAGAACGCGATGCGGCGCCTGGGCCTCTCTGCCCGCGCCTACGATCGCATTCTCAAAGTGAGCCGCACGATCGCAGACCTCGAAGGCGCCGAGTCCATCACGTCGAATCACGTCTCCGAAGCCGTCGGCTACCGTTCCCTGGACCGCACATACTGGACCTGACATTTGCATCTGTTTTTGGGCATAACGGAAGCTGTTCGGACGAAATCGTTGACAGTTTCAAACGCTGACAATATGATGCGGCCCGCTGTTCAGTCGCAGCCCGAGTTATTGGCCCATCTCGTCCACACGCGACCAGTAACCGAGTTCCCGCGTGACGGCAAGAGCGACGGACGACGGCCGTGGTGTGACCACATCCGGCGCAGTTACAGTCAATGTTTTCGACTCCGGGAGCCAACACTCACTATCGCTGAACGGCACGAACAGCTACGTGAGCGTGCCAAACAGCACCAGTATCAACATCAGTGGGCCAATCACGATTGAGGCATGGATCAAAGTCAACGCGCTTACAGGCAACTATCAGGAGATCGTTTATCGCCATTCATGGCAAGTGCCGGGCTCGGGCGGTGGCTATGAGTTCTCCATTACCAACATCGGCAAACTGCGGCTGGACCTCTATCAAAGTCCTACCCAGTACACGACTGTTATTGGAAGTACAACGATCACGGCTGGTACCTGGCACCACGTCGCGGGCGTGTGGGACGGGAACCAGATGCGCCTCTATCTCAATGGTGTGCTTGATGGCAGTCTGTGGACGACGAATGGACCAGCCTCTGGCAACAGTCCGCTGAAGATCGGGGTAAACACCGGCGGGTCGTATTACTTCAACGGGTTGATAGACCACGTGAGAATCTCGGCCGCGGCGCTTTACAGTTCCAATTTCACGGCAGGACTGGGGCCGGCAAACCAGACGCGTGCGTACTGGAAGTTTGACGGGCAGACGGCCAACGACTTCTCGGGCAATGGCAACCACGGCACGCTCTAATCTCGTTAAAGAGCAGTTAAATAATGCGATGACCGCAACGTTTGGACCAGGGAGTGATGTGACTTCAGACGTCGTTCAGAGCCTGCTTAATACTGCCCGAGATAACCCTACGGGCGTCTGCATAAATGCGAACATCAGCCCGGTGAAAAAGCCGTAAGCTGTAATGAGGTGAAGCCATGTCTTCAATGTTTGTCATAGCGATCTTGCTGGTAGCTGTTAGCTTCCCGCAGAGCCCATCAAACAATGCGCCTGCTGCCGTGGTGACCATGAATGGACAGATTCGTCTCGACAATGTCGAGAATTTCGATTTCAGACGCCTGAGTATCTTCATGCAGCATCGGCCCGGCAAGTATTATTCATGGACCACAGACGGGTCATTCACTCCGGACGAGAGTGGTCGTTTCGTCATCCGCGTCCCAGCTGGCAACTGGATCTCAATGGAAGTAACGACAACAGACCCGACTATAAGACATTCACGGGACGCTCCTGGCAATGAAGATGTAGGATTCTATAAACTCGAGAAGGAGAAAAAGCAAACCGTGCTCCTGAAAGAGTTCTATGTGCCTTCTGATTCGTCCGGTATAGAGCAAGCAATCGAGCTTTACAGAGGCGCAGCTTTCTCGGTGTGCGTGCCGGATGGAGTGAAAAGTGGGTCAATTCAGTTTTATCACGAATCTGAAAAGTATCAGAATCGCACGAGCGTCGTTACCTTCAGTGACTCCGAGAGATTGCGTGAATCTCTTATCGGTGGTCTGGCTGCCGGACAATGGGATATCCGTTACGTTGATGACAAAGATCAGATCCGCGGATCCCAGGTATTGGAGTTGCGCTCTGGTCAAACAATGAATGTGAAGTGCCACCAGGCAGACCGCGCCCAAAATGAGGAGAATTGAATAGAATCACCGCCGGATTGATCCTCATTCGTTTCAGCGTATTGATAGCATGTGTTTTCTCCGTTCCGAAAGGTTCCTCGATGCCTTTACCATCGACACATCGAGATATTCGCGCAATGAGAGCGACAGCCAACGAGATCATCACGACGACCTATACTTTTGACGGCAGCTTGTACCGAACGCAAACGACTGTTCGGGAAAAGATCATTTATTCGGTCTTCCGCAGAAATCCTCATTTCCTGTGCCGTTGGGTGATCTTCTCCGAAGCGCTGGGAATAGCTGTGCGCGGTTCTGCTGTGCCCGAATCTGTTTATATCTTTACGCTACAGGAAGCGAAGCCGACATTAATCTGGGAGTTCGAAACTGGCGATCGCGCTGATGGCGGTTTGCGCAATGTGTACGCAGAGAATGGCCATCTCGTCATAGAATTATTTGGTAAGGACCGGGTCATAGCTGGCCAATTATATAGAGGAGAGGAAGCGTTGTGCTGTCCCCGTACATTTACCCGCGCCCGTTACAAGTGGACAGGCAGCCGTTTTGAAGAGACAAGCAGAGAGGTGCTGGAAAACCCCAGCGGCGACGCGAATCCACTAATGCCCAAACATACTCGAAAAGCTTAGCGGGACGAATTTCACATGCGGTTTTCATGGTTAATACCTGCGAGTCTGTTGCTGAGCGTAACGGATTCGTGTGACATGTGGTCCCGAGAACATTCGGTTAAGGACTATCCGAATGTACGAATACAGTTTGTAGATTCGAAAACCGGCTTCATTGTTGGTCCAAAACTGATCCGTACCGTAGATGGTGGTCAATCCTGGCATGTTACTGAGTACCGGCGAATTGACGATGCCTTGCGAGCTGAGGGGAACCTGGAATCTTATACAAATAAGGCCCAGTTTATAGACCGCGAATGGGTTGGCGCTTGAGTATGTCTGATAGGAACTCCGTGGAATGGACTGAAGACTCAGGTCAAACGTGGTCGCCTCCGCTAAGCTTTGGTGAAATATTTTTCAGAGATCGTTGGTTTTCGTAAGTCGCGACCGAGGTTGGGTTTTGGGTGAACAGAAGGTCGTGAAGACCCGTGATGCCGGCAAAAATTGGTTCCCAGAGAACAAGCTCACCGGCCTAAGTTGGAGAGAATGGACTTGTGGCACACACACGCGACGGCGGTGATCATTGGACCACACAGGAAGTTTCAGTTCCGGCTCGATTCCGAGTGCGGTCGGATCTGCGGAGATGGTGGTGTGGTTCTTCTGACGAACGATGGAGGCGGAACCTGGACAAGTTCTGGTGGAGTGAGCAAGGATCCCCTCGTCAGCATACGCTTCGTAGACGATGCCCGTGGATGGGCTGTTGGTGGATTCCCAGAGCCTTCAGTGCCAAGCTTCACGCCGTCAAATGTTGTAACTGAGACAACTGACGGAGGTAAGACCTGAAGCGAATCGACTTAAACACGAGATTTGCAAGTTCAGCCGTGTCCACCATAGGGAAAATTGTGAGCGCAGCAATTGTATTCTGCATCATCTTCAGCCAGGCATTCTTTTCTTTCGGGTGTTTTCCCATTGCTCAAAAGGCGAACGGACAATCCGGTGCTACAGCCGTAGCAAGGACCAACAATGATCGTGTTTGGCGCGCTGCGACCTACCATGGACTTACGATGGGCCGGTCGAACGTTGATGAAATGCGACGAATCTTAGGTGCGCCTAAAAGATCTGAAGTCCTTAGTGAGGGCAAATCAATTTCAGAAGTGTGGTACCACTACGATGGCCCTCAGGATTTTGCCGGAACATTCCGCGTAATAGTAGACGGCAATATCGTCCAGGCAGTAGATATACTTCCAAAGGATCTCAAAGCTGAGGAAGCTATCAAACACTTCGGCCCGGATTACATAATTACACGGTATGATTTTGATTCTTGTTTAGGAGATGAAGAATCCGCACCACTCTTCGAGTCACCCAATGGCGCTGTCATATACATTGAGTATCGAGAACGTGGAATAGCCATAGCTGTTACCGGCACGGGCAACGTAAACGAAGTCAGGTACGTTAGTAAACCTATCGGCGCTGAATCTTCAAAATGCAAGCAGGTAGATCCGTAGAAGCCTGGTGCACTTCGTGTCGCATTCAATTTGGGTTACAACCTCGGCACATTCGAACATAGCCAGCTAATCCATAGGACATGTTGTATTAACTTCCTCGAATCATTTTTGATAGCGATAACACCTGGTTTGATCCTCAGCGCCGTGTGTCTGCTTATACGCAACGTCATCGGGCTGGTCTTCTCCATGTTGAGTCTGTTGTGGGCAGGAGCAGTTTATATCCTCTGGTATCGTGGGACACTCTCGATCATCGGACAGGCTGAGGTGACTAGCTTTCGTCAGTTGGGGTACCAGGCCCAGTATTTGCTCCCACTACACGGCGCAACGTGGTGGAATGTCGCCGTGCTGTAATCGCGATACTGCTGGTGCTCTGGCACATCCGAATACTGGTCCATACACTCTATCGTTGGTGACGTTAGTTTCGTTTTGGTACGCACGCCGACGCTTTTGATGAACAACGCACGACAACCAACCGAAGCCCTGAGGCGCCACATGTTATCGCGTGTCGATTTGCGCGGACTCATACTCGCGACCGCTATTCTGCATTTTTTGGTCGTTTACGTCAGTATCTTCTGCTGGTACCAGCAATTTGGCGGTGAAGTTCGCATAGAGTCACCTGCAGCGATCACGACAGCAACCGTCAACGATGAAAAGTCGACAAAACGACCTACCAGTCTGTCAGGAAGATCGACTTTGCCAACTACACTTATCCCTGGCTCTCCGAGCTCGTTGATCCACGGAACCCCCGCAAGGATCTAACAATTCGGTGGCAGGAATACTCGCGCCGATGTCATTGAAAGGCAAAGCTACGATAATTGGCTCTGTGATTGGAGTGTGTGCCCTGGCGATAGCAATCGTCATCGTGCTCGCCAGCCCCGGAGAGGAGTTGGCTGAGGATGCTTCGTTGATCACCAACTTTAAAAACCACGAAGCACAATTTCAACATCTGGCCGCGATGGCGAATCAGGACTCAGCGGTCAGGCTCGTTCGCGACTCTTTTGTTAGCCTTACTGAAGGTGATAGCCCGCCGTCATATATCTACGTTCACCGAGACAAGACCTGGCCGGCTGAAGCTAAACCGCTCTTCTCGGAAGAACGATGGAGAGAATACCTTACTGTGTTTCAAACCCTCGGTTTGACAGGCGTGGAGCGGAAGGCTGTTTTGCCAAATGCAGTCTTCTTTACAGCATCAGTGAAGGTTTCAGAATTGGACGATTATGAAGCAGCGATTGTTGAAAAGGGATTTGCTTATGTTCCGCGTAGTGTAAACCTCCCGGTGCGGGAGAGTTTGGACAGCATCGATATAGATCGGCCCGCGATCTTCTACCGGAAGCTTAAGGATGAATGGTACTTGTATTACCGATGGTCGGTGAGCAAGCCCGAGTGATTATGCTATTTGCGCGCGCAGGTCATGAAACGGTCAAAGATTTGATCGCCGCTTGTCAGCGCGCCGCGTATCCCCTATGCTGCAACCCAGCCGTACGAAAAGCGTTGATTCGGCTGGGAAAATCACTATTTTTAGGATCGGGTAAGGCAACGACGCGCGCGAAGCGCCGCATCACAAGCCGCGTTGAGGGTACTGGGCCTTCGCACCGCTTCCCCACGCGGGCATTTGGAAGTTGACAGTGCCGCTCCCTTGAAAGTCGCGGAAGCGTGACCATCGTGCCAAACGAGCAGAAGTTGTGAGATTTCTTGCTTGCCCGAGCAGACACATGTGACCGCAGCCGAAACCGAGACACCGCAAACGACAGATTATGAGCTGGCGCAGAAGGCGGCCCAGGGCGATATGGGAGCTTTCGAAGAGCTATACCAGCGCCATAATCGGCGCGTTTACTCGCTCTGCCTGAGAATGACCGGCAATGTCTCGGAGGCTGAAGATCTCGCACAGGAGGTCTTCATTCAGCTCTTTCGAAAAATCGGCAGTTTCCGGGGTGAATCCGCCTTTACTACCTGGCTACACCGGCTGACCGTCAATCAGGTGCTCATGCACTTCCGCAAACGCGGAGTGCGCATGGAACAAACCACCGAGGACGGCGAAACGCCCACCCAGATAGTAAAAGGGACGGAAAACCCCAATTCCATGCCCGTTGTTGACCGCATAGCGCTCGATAAGGCTATCGCTCAACTACCGCCCGGTTACCGGACGGTCTTTACGCTTCACGACATCGAAGGGCATGAACACGAGGAAATTGCCAGGATGCTGGGCTGCTCAGTAGGTACGTCGAAGTCGCAGCTACATAAAGCCAGGATGAAATTGCGCGCGCTTCTGAGGCAACAGAAATCGAGCGAATAGCCTCGAAGCTAATGAGCCAAGCGAACAGTTTGCAAAATGCCAAGGCTTTCGAACGCAGTCTTCCCTTGATTGATGACAACCGGAAACTAGGTTCTGTCTACGACAGTTTTGATTCGGATTTGTGCGCGTTACTAAGACAGAACGAAGGTGGTAAGCAATGAACTGCGAGACATGTCAGGAACTCATCCACGATCTACTCGATGGCTCCATCAGCCAGACGGATGAGTCCACTCTCTATACGCATCTGCGACAGTGTTTGGATTGCGATAGCGTGCGTCAGGATCTGACGTCGATTGTCGGCTTCTGCCGCACTCAACGCGGCCTGTATGAAGCGCCGCCAAACGAACAGGCGATGTGGCTTCGCATCCGCAATGTGATCGAGGCGGAAAATCCTTCTCGAGTCGCGGCTAAAAGCGAACCGCGACAATCATTCCTCGGCGGGATATTAGGACGGAGTTGGGAGCTTTCATTACCGCAGTTGGCAGGTTTGGTAGCCGCGGTCGTTTTGTTCGTCTCGCTGGCTACGGTTGTGGGTGTGCGTCGTTGGGGCGGTGAGACGGGGCCGCTGACTCAGGTGCAAGCTGAGGCTTCGAACGTCAACGATCGCGTGTGGCAACGTCAACAGGCAATCAACTACTGGA
>DASTQB010000359.1:0-16242 GCA_035761985.1 Pyrinomonadaceae bacterium | reverse complement strand
TCGGGTTTCAGAATAGGACCAATAGGTCCTATAAGTCCTACAAGACCTATATCAAGCGCCCACGAGCTCTTCCTCGTCGGCGAATTGCAGTTCGTAAAGCTTACGGTATTGCCCGCCCTGGGCCAACAGATCAGCGTGCGTGCCCATCTCGATAATTCGTCCGGCTTCCATCACCACGATCACGTCCGCACGACGCACGGTTGAAAGGCGGTGAGCGATCACGATCGTCGTGCGATCCCTAACCAGGTTCGCAAGAGCACGTTGAACCAGCCGTTCCGATTCCGCGTCGAGTGCAGACGTGGCCTCATCCAGGATCAGGACTGGCGCGTTAACCAGAATTGCACGGGCAATAGCAAGCCGCTGGCGCTGGCCGCCGGAAAGAAAGATTCCGCGCTCGCCGACAATCGTATCGTATCCATCGGGCAGTTCGCGAATAAAGTCGTGCGCAAAGGCAATGAGCGACGCCTCTTCGATCTCGCGATCGCTCGCTTCCGGTTTTCCGTACGCGATGTTGTGGCGGACCGTGTCGTTGAAAAGCACCGTCTCCTGTGTGACGAGTGCGATCTGCTGTCTCAGGCTCGAGATTGACGCATCGCGTATGTCGACGCCGTCCCACAAAACAGCTCCCGAACTCGGATCGTGAAAACGCGGCAGCAACTTCGTCAACGTCGACTTCCCACCGCCTGACTCTCCCACGAGCGCCACCATCGTCCCGGCTTTGATCTTCAAGTTCACGTCGCGCAGCACCGAGCGCTGTTCGTTTGCATAACCAAACGAAACGTTTCGCAACTCGATCTCGTGCTTGAGCGGCAGCAACTCTTTCGCGCCCGGTTTCTCTTTGATCTCCGCGTGTTCGTCCATCACTTCCCAAACGTGATGCGCAGCGGCGAGCGCCTGTTCCATGCTGTTTTGCAATCGCGAGAGCTTGCGCATCGGATCGTAACTGCGAAACAGAAAGAAGAGGAAAGTGACGAACTGCGCCGTGTTCATCCGTCCGGCCATGATTTCACGCTGGCCGAAGAACAGGAGGAACACGACAAACAGAATGCCGATGATCTCGATCGTCGGCGGTGATGCACCTGCGATACTTGCGCTCCGCAAGTTTGCCCTCACGATTCGCTTCGCGACGGCAGTGAAGCGCTCCGATTCGCGTTTCTCGGCGCGATAGGCTTTGACGATGCCCTGGTTGGCGAGTGCTTCCTGCGCCGTGTCCGTGAGTTCCTTGCTGCCTTCAAAACTCTCACGCGCCAAATTGCGCAGCGCTTTTCCAAACTTCGCCGTGAGCACTGCAATCACGGGCGCAATGGCAAGCGAGCCGAGAGTGAGTCGCCAACTGTAGTAAAAAGACGCCGCGAGAAACGCGATCAAGGTAAAACTCTCGCGCAGCATGTCGCGAATCGTGCTCGTCACGGCTGTCTCGATCGCAGCCGCACTCGAAACGAGCCGAGAAACTAAGTAGTTGGTACGATGGCGTTCAAAGAAGGTCGCCGACTGCGCGAGCAAGTGACCATACAGATCCTGTCGCAGCCGCAGCACTGCCGATTGCCCGATGCGTGCCATGAGGTAAGTAGACGTGTATTCCGCGATTCCCTTCGCAAGAGTAAAAACAATCAGCAAAAGGGAGATCATCTTCCAGGCGCCGAGCGGCGCCTCGGGAATTAAATGTTGCAGTCCGAAAATCGTAGATGTACGCTGGCCGCCGCCCTGAACAAACGCCTGATCGAAGATCGGAACGATCAAGCCGCCGATTGCGCTCTCCAGAATACCCACCAGGAGCATCGCGAAGGTGGCCAGGGTGAAGATTGGCCAGTGAGGCTTCAGATACTTTAACAGGCGACGAAGATCATGCATCTCTGGTTGCTAAAATCTCTGATCAGTTGCTATAAGGAAGGTAGAAAGACGGCCCAAAATCTTAAGGAAAGAACTATACTTACCCCCGACTATTTGCGCAAGGCTCAATGATTTGCTCCCTCGCGCGTCACCGCGGCAGTCAATTCCCCAGATCGAGTCTTCGTAGTTTTAGGTTATAATTCCGGACGCAAAAATGCGTGGGTAATCAGATCCCCTCCGACAGGATCAGAACATTTGGCACAGCAAGCGACACCAAACAACAAACACGCCGGTAAGCGCCTTCTGATCGCAGACGACGATACCGACATGAGAATCCTTCTGGCCGAGTACTTCCGGCGGCTGGGTTTTCAGGTTGACGAACGCGACAGTGGCATGGCCGCTCTCGAGGCTGCGATCGCGGGACGATTCGATTGCTTTATCTTCGACGTGTCGATGCCGGGTATGTCAGGCATCGAGCTGTTGAAGCGCGTCAGAGATCGAGGCATTCAGACGCCCGCGCTCTTCCTGACTGCGCACGACGCACTCTCTGACAAGGTCGCGGGCTTCGAAGCCGGCGCAGACGACTATCTCGCGAAACCGTTTAGCCCGCGCGAACTCGAGTATCGCGTCGAGGCGCTGCTTCGCAGAGGTGGCACAGTTGTTCAGGAGCAGGACGGGGAACGTATCGAGGTTGGCGATCTCGTGATCGACAAGCGGCGTCACGAAGTGATTCGAGAAGGCTCGCGCATCGATCTCACGCCGCTCGAGTTTCAGATTCTCGAACTTCTCGCTTCTGAGCCGGGCCGCGCATGGTCGCGCAACGCGTTGCTGGATCGAGTTTGGAGCACTGACTACGAAGGTTACCAGCGCAACATCGATCCACACATCAATCGCCTGCGTAAGAAGCTCGAGACCGATCCGAAGAACCCGCGTTACGTGTTGACTGTGCGTGGTGTCGGTTACAAGCTCAACGAGATCCCGTAAAGATGCTCTGGTGGATTGGCTCAGGCTTGATCGCACTGTGGGCGATCCTCACGTTATTCGCGCCACGCGGCTGGGTGCCGCTGCTTCTACTCTCCGGAATTTGCGTCCTCATCGTACAAACCGCAGCCTACCGTAAGACAAAATCCCACAGATTACGCCGATAATCGTCTTGACCTTGTCAGATCCTTCGGCAACAATGCGCCTGTTTGAGGCATCAAGATCACTGTAGATCTTGCCGGTAATCCCAGATTTCGACACCAGGAGCTGTTTCACCATGACTTTTAGCCGCATTGGTCGACATCTCGTGTTTGCGCTCAGCACTTCATTAATCCTTTTTTCCATAACAATTGCACAGGACTTAGAACGCAAAACGGTAGCGATAACCTACCCGCTGGACGAGACAGTCAGCGTTAAATTCCGTGGCACTACTGTCTTGCCGCGGCTCAAAGGCGAGGCGAAGGTGAAACGCGCCGGACGCCGCGGCACGCGCGTCGAATTCAATGTTGAAGATTTGCCACGCGCGTCTGAACTGGGCGGCATCTACACGACCTACATCCTCTGGGCCATCTCTCCGGAAGGCCAGGTAGATAACCTGGGCGAGATCAAACGCAGCGGCAGTACGTTTGTTGATTCAAAGCTCGACGTGACTACGCCGCTTCAATCGTTCGCGATGATTCTCACTGCCGAGCCACACTTCCTGATGAAAGTGCCGAGCCGTATGGTGGTGATGGAAAATCTTCCGCCGCAGAGAGCGAATGGTAGTCAGGTAGATACAGTCGACGTGCGTTACATCGGGAACTCGAGTGACTACTTCCGCACGGCGCGTGTTCCCGAGATAGCGGATCGTGATTATCGACAAACTCCGGTGTCGCTGCTTGGGGCTCGCCAGGCTGTCAGTCTTGCGAAGTACGCAGGAGCGTCACAGGATGCGCCGAACGAATTGCAAACTGCCGAGGATCTGCTTCGCGACGCTGAGCAGAAGTGGCGTTTGAATGAACCAGCAGCAGAGATTGATTTAACGGCGCGTAAGGCAACTGCCGCGGGCGCACACGCTGAAGAAACGGCGGCTGTTCGACGCGCGGCGCGGATCAGTCGTGAAGAGATTCGCCGTCGTGACGAAGCCGTGCGCAATGCTGAGCGTGATGCTGAAGCTTCGCAACGTGAAGTGGCCCAGCTACGTGCTGCACTCGAGAAGGAACAACGTGCGCGTGAGTTGGCTGAGCGGGATCTGAGCACTGCAAACGATCAGCTTCGTGAGAAGCGTGTGGAGATCGCGCAACTGCGTGATGAGGTCCAGACGCTTCGGTCCGAAAGTGACAGTGCAAAACTGAAACTCGCGCGACTTGAAGGCGAGAAACAGGCTGAGACAGCGCGAGTCGAATCGGAACGGCGTGCGGCTGAGAAGCGCGCGGCTGAAGCGAATCTCAAAGAGACGCTTGCGAAGTATGGAACGTTGAAAGAGACTGCGACGGGATTTCGTTTGATCCTGCCAGAGACGATCTGGACCAGCACGCGTGCGGCCACGCTTTCGACTGCGTCTGCGGCGAAGCTCGAACCGCTTGCCGCACTGCTCGCGAGCAATCCGGATTACCAGATCTTGATTGAGGCTTACACCGATAATAAGGGAAATGAAGTCACGTTGCAGCAGTTGACGCAGGAACGTGCGCGTGTGCTTTCGGACCGGTTCCAGTCGGCGGGTGTGGATCCGATGCGCATCCAGGCGAACGGCATGGGCGCGTCAAATCCGCTCGCGCCAAACACGACCGCGGCAGGCCAGCGGAGGAATCGACGCGTGGAGATAACCTTCACGCCTCCTTCCCGCACCGCCGCGAATTGATCGAAGCTGGTCGCTAGTCAGCGGTGAATATAGGTCTTATAGGTCGTATAGGTCCTATATGACCTATATTGACCGCTGACTAGCGAATTCGACGAATGTCCCCACTTGATCCGCTCGAAATCCTTCAAGTCATCGGCTATAGCATTGGCGCGCTGCTCCCGCTTTGGATGCTGGTCCAGCTCGTCACGCACCGCAGCAAGCTGACCAACATCGAGCGCATTCTCGCCCTGCTCGCCTTAACAATGGGCGGCTGGCACACGAGCAACCTGCTGATCACGCTCCACGGCCTCTTCGACCTCGGCCCGGGCACCTGGACCACACTCCTGCGACTCGCCGACACAGTCGCCGTCGTCAGCATCACCTTCGCCTACTCGTTCCTCCTGCACGTCCACCTGCATCTCTGGGCCAACGCGCACGGCCGCACGCTGAACAAGAGCGAACAAGCACGCGTTTACCTTTCCTACGTCCCGACAGTTTTTCTGCTCATCGCAGTGCCACGTCTCTGGACCGGCGACTACGCGCCGATGTTCCAGAAGCTCTCGTTCTTCGTGTTGCCGTTTGCGCTGTGGATCGCGTACGTGCTCGGTTTGATTGCCTTGACGGAGCTGCTCATCGCGCGAAGGAGCAGGAACAGCAGCGAGAAGATGATCATGCGCACGCTCGCTGCGTCATTTATCGGCATCGGCGTGGTCATCTTCGCCGCGCTGGCCGCGGGCGTGGGCGAAGGCACCACCGCGGGACTCTATCTCAAGACGATCGCAAACCTCGGATCGCTCCTGCCGTCGGTGCTGCTGGCTTACTACATCTATCGTTATCGGTATCTCGAAATCATTATCGAAGAGAGCTTGATCGTCGTCACGTTCGCGACTGTCGTGCTCACGGTTTACGTATTCGGCATCCGGAGGATCGGCGACTGGATGACGCAGAGCTATGGTATCCGTCCGGGTCTTGTCGAAGCTTTGCTGATCCTCGCACTTGCACTCATGGCCGCGCCGTTACGCGGCTGGCTGGCCCAGCGGTTTCACAAACTCTTCGAGCGTGAGGCGGCGCTTTATAAAGAGATCGTGGCGCGGATCGGATCGTACGCAGGACAGTACAAGGATCTTTCAGATCTGCTGCACTTTGTCGAACAACGAACGACCGAAGCGCTCGGGCTGAGAAGTCTGAAAATCTTCGTGCAGGGCCATGAAGCCGACAATGAGTGGATCACTTGCGTACTCGAACGGTCGAAAGAGCGTGGCTGGGAGCCGGTCGAAGACGAGCAGCTAGTGATAGATCGAGGCTTCAAGATCGCTTATCCATTGCGTCGTGAAGAAAAAGTCGAGGGTCTTCTCGCCGTGGATGCAGCATCGGCGAGTTTGACTCCAGACGCGCGTTCAATCCTCGGACTGCTCGCGGATCAGATCGCGATCGCGATCGACGACACAAGGCTTTTCGAAGAAAACCTGCGGCTCGAACGCGAGCTTGCCGAAAGAGAACGCCTGGCTTCACTCGGCCGCATGGCCGCAACCGTGGCCCACGAGATCAAGAACCCGCTGTCAGCCATCAAGTCGATCGCACAGGTGATGCGGGAAGATGAAGCGCTACGCAACGAGTATGAACGCGATCTCGGACTGATCGTCGGCGAAACAGATCGACTGAGCCAGAGCGTCACGCAGTTGCTGAGTTTTGCGCGACGCGAGAGTCCCGCCGCGCAACCGCAGAGCGTTGATGAACTTGTGCGATCGGTTGTCGATCTCTTTCGCGCGAATGCAAAAGAGCAGGGCATCACGCTCGACTACTCGATCAACGTCGACGCGCAACTCGCAGGTAAATCTGTTTCCGCCCTGCGCGACGCACTGTCTAACTTACTTCACAACGCGTTGCAGGCGACGCCGCCGGGTGGAAAGATCGAGCTCAAGGCAATGTCTTCGAACGGTGAGTTGCTGATCAGCGTGCAGGACAGTGGTAGCGGAGTGCCTGCCGATCTTCGCGAGCGTATCTGGGAACCGTTCTTCACGACGCGACAACGCGGCACTGGCCTGGGACTGGCGATCGTTCGCAAACGTGTTCAGGAAGTCGGCGGCTCAGCCTCACTCGACGTCTCACGCAACGGACGCGGCGCACTCTTCCAACTCCGCCTCCCGCTACAAGATTGACATGATTCGGAAGATTTACATGAAAATCCGGAACATCATGTCCATCCTGTTGGAACTTTATTCAAGCGAGTGCGTGTTACCTCTGACTTGGGTAAACGTTACTTGTAGCTGAAGGAGATGATTATGCACACGCGAACTGTTCTTAGCGCGCTGCTGCTCGCACTGTTTCTTTGCTTCACTGTTCAAGCACAAACGGCACAGGCAGAAGCCCAACCTGAGGAACCCGATCTCGAAACGCAACTTTATCTCATCGTCGGCACCAACCAGGACGTTGAGGATTCCAGAATGCCTCCATCGCTTGATCCTGTCGTGAAACAAATGCGGTCTACGCTGCCGTTCAAGAACTACCGGCTCGCGGCGACCTTGATCAATCGCGTGAAGAACGAAGGCCGCCTGGACCTGAGCTGGATCGGTGGTCCAATGGCCTCGGCCGTGGGTGCAACTTCGCAAGTAACGCCGAGTTTTAGCCAGTTCAAGGTGCGGCAGGTGAAGGTCGTCCGAAACAGCGAGGGCCGTCCGGTGGTCCAGATGCTTGGTTTTCACTACGGCGCCCGTATTCCGATTCAGACGAGCCCGCAGGTTGCGGCAAATGGCACGATCGCGCCGGCGTTCAATTACGAAAACACCGGGCTCGCGACTGACATCAGCATGCGCGAGGCAGAACCCGTGATCGTCGGAACCCTGAACGTTGGTCCATCCGGCGACGCGATCATCCTCGTGGTTTCCGCGAAACGGACGAGCAAGTAAGTCGCCGATTAGTTTTGGCACGCAATGCGCTAGGAGTTTAGGGCCGCACGGCCCTAAACTAATCCGGAAGTGAGAAAAGACGCGTTGCGATTGATGATTGTTGACGACGAGGAAGCCGCTCGCTACGGCATGCGGCGAGCCCTCAGCACCTTTGGTTACAACATTACAGAAGCCGGTTCCGCCGAGGCCGCTCGGGCTTTGCTGAAACAACACGAGCCTGATCTTCTCCTGCTCGATGTAAACCTGCCGGGAATGAGCGGCCTCGATTTCCTCCGCGAGTTAAAAACCTCAAACGGCAGCGGACCACTCGTAATCATCGTCACTGCACACGGCTCGGAACGTATGGCGGTCGAAGCCGTCAAAGCCGGCGCATACGATTACCTTTCCAAACCATTCGAACTCGACGACCTCCGGCTTGTGGTCAAGAACGCAGCCGAGACTGTGCAACTTCGGCGCGAGAACTATTCGTTGCGCCGGCGCATCGAGGTCGAACGTTCACAGCGCGGCGCGCTCATCGGCAACTCGCAAGCGATGCAGAAGGTTCGCGCGATGATTGAGAAAGTCGCGGAGACTGATGCGACTGTGCTCGTGCGCGGTGAATCGGGCACGGGTAAGGAACTCGTCGCTCGCGAACTTCACGAACGCAACAGCGTGCGGCGCAACGCATCGTTTGTCGCAGTCAACTGCGCTGCACTGCCTTCAGAGCTAATCGAGTCGGAGCTGTTTGGCCACGAAAAAGGCGCATTTACGGGCGCTGCGGCGCGGCGGGAAGGGAAATTTGAACAGGCGGACGGCGGCACGTTGTTTCTCGACGAGATTGGCGACATGAGCGCCAACGTGCAGGCGAAGTTACTGCGCGCGCTCGAAGAACGGCGCATCGAACGGCTTGGCGCGAATGAATCGATCCCGGTTGACGTGCGGATCGTGAGTGCGACACACAGGCCGCTCGAACAGGAGATCACGAACAACCAGTTTCGCGCCGATCTGTTCTATCGTTTACGCGTGGTTACGATCGAGATCGCGCCTTTGCGCGAGCGTCGCGAGGACATTCCGCTCCTCGCCGAGACGTTTCTGCGCCAGGCTGCGGAAAAGTATGAATTGCCGCAGCGCGCGTTGAGCCAGGCGGCACTGAAGCGTCTGGTTGAGTACAACTGGCCCGGAAATGTGCGCGAACTGAAAAACACGATCGATCGCGCGGTGATCATGGCTGAAGGGGACGAGATCGCGCCGAAGGATTTGCCTGACGAGATAACGGCGGGAATGACGAAGAGCACCCTCGTCGAGGGTGAGGCTGAGACGGACGGCTTGCGCGTGCCGTTTACGGCGGATTTTCGCGAAGATCGACGAGAGTTTGAGCGGCGCTATATCACGCGTTGCCTCGAACACACGCAGGGAAACGTGACCCGCGCGGCGGAGATCCTCGACATGCACCGCCAGTCGCTTCAGCACAAACTGCGGCAACTCGGGCTTGGACGGCGGTATGTTTCAGTGTCGGGCGATCTGCAGGATAATCCTGACAGTTGACGGAAAACTATGAAAGCCAGAATCGACGCAATTCTTCAACGTGAGCAGGCTGAGTACCTGGACGAGCTGTTGCCGGCGGGTGATGAGTTGCTGGTGGAGATGGAGCGTTACGCTGCCGAACATCGAGTGCCGATCGCGGATCGTGAGGTGGCGAGGTTTCTGGAGATCACGGCTCGGGCGAGCGGGGCTCGTAGTGCGCTGGAGATCGGGATGGCGATTGGGTATTCGGTGGTCCATCTGCTGCGCGGTATGGGCCAACAGGGATCCATCGTGACGATCGAGCCGAGTGACGAGATGATCAATGCCGCTTCCGGGTATCTGGAACGCGCGGGCTTGATGGACCAGGTGCGAATCGAACGAGGCAAGGCGCTTGACGTGATGCCTGGTTTGAATGAGACGTTCGATGTGTTGTTCATCGATGCGGTGAAGGAAGAGTACAAGCAGTATCTAGATCTCGGTTTGCCACGGTTGCGCGCAGGCGGCGTGGTGATCGTTGACAATCTGTTGTGGGGCGGGAAGGTCGCTACCGGCGATCACGAATCATCAACCGAAGCACTCCGCGAATTCAATCACTACTTCATCAACCATCCTCAGTTGCTCGCGGTGGTGTTATCGGTCGGTGACGGCCTCGGCTACGCCGTGAAGAAATAGGTCTTATAGGCCCTATAGGACCTATAGGACCTATAGGACGTATAGGGACCTATAGGACGTATAGGACCTATTTCGTTTTCTTCCTTATTTCTTGATTTGAATAGCTTATTTCTTGATTTGAATAGGTCGTATACGTCCGATTGCCCTATGAGAATCTCGCTTTGCTCCGTAGGAGCAACATGTTTATAGCTTAATAGCGCGCATTCGTTACGGCTCCGTAGGAGCCGCATGTAACATGGCGCCTCCTCCGGAGCGCAGATCAATTCACGGATTTGGAGCTATAAACATGTTGCTCCTACGGAGCAAGAAATACGACAGCTATTCTCTTAACCCACTCTTCTCTTCCTAATTTTCTTGATAAAAACTTCGCCTGCATGATAATTTCCACACGTCTCTCACTGTGGGTAACGAGAGATTCTCTCCTTCGACCTCATGCGTTGTCCTCTTAGTGTGTGTGGAGGTGTCTTGATGAGCAATGGCAAGTTTAGACAGATCGTTGGACTGATTCTCGTAGCCTCGCTGGCCTGTGCGACGCTGTCGTGCACCGTCGTCTCCAGCAACGAAGAGTTCTACGGCAGACCAACCCCGCCGGAGCGCAACATCCTTCGCTACGTGAGCGGCGACGAACCCGAATCGCTCGATCCTCCAATCGGCACCGGACAACCTGAAGCCCGCCTGTACATGGCATTATACGAAGGCCTCGTCGAATATCATCCGAAGACACTCGCTCCGATACCCGCACTGGCCGAACGCTGGGAAGTAAACAGCGATTCATCGGAATACAAGTTTTACCTGCGACGCAACGGCCGCTGGTCCAACGGCGATCCGATCGACGCAAACGACTTCGTCTACAGTTTTCGTCGCGCACTCTCGAAAGAACTTGCGTCTCGCAATGCTTACCTCGGCACGTACATAAAGTACGCCGACGCTTATCACGCCGGGGCGGTGTTTGTGCGGGACCCACAGACGAAACAGTTTCTGCTCGCGAAGGATTTCGACGACGCACTTCCGCCTGAGCCAGTAGCCGGTAGCCCACTGGATTCGAGCAAAAGTGAATATCCTTCGGGCGCAGACAAGTCGGAGACGGAGACAGACTTTCACAAGCAATTGCACACTCCGCGTCGTCTGACGCTGCCAGGCGCCGAAAAGGCCCGCGCCAAACGTCTCGACGCTGATGCAAAGTTGAAAGCGGCTGTGGCGGGTAAAGAATTCGTGCCGGTTAAAGCCGAGGACCTTGGCATCGAAGCCATCGACAAGTACACCTTGCGAATTTCCCTCGTGCAGCAGGCGCCATTCTTTCTTGGAGTGCTGGCCCATCAGACGTTCCGTATCGTGCCGCGAAAAGTGGTGGAGCAACACGGCGACCAGTGGACGCAACCCGGAAACATCGTGACGTGTGGTCCATTCAAGTTAAAGAGCTGGCAGCCTTACGACAAGATCGTGCTCGAACGCGATCCGATGTACTGGGACGCAGCGACGGTCAAACTGGATGAGATTCACTTCTATCCGATGTCTGATGGTCCAACCACCATGAACCTCTACAAGGTGGGCGAGATCGATGCGGCTTACAATCACGTAGTGCCGAATCCCTGGCTCGACGTGTTGCGTCACAAGAAAGACTACATGGATGCAGCGGAAGCCGCGATCGACTACCTGGCTATCAACGTCACGCAACCGCCGATGAACGACGTGCGTGTGAGAAGGGCATTCCACCTCTCGATCGATAAGAACGCGTGGGCAGCATGGCGCAAGATCGTGAAACCGCTCACGGCGTTTACGCCTGAGGGCATGTTTGCCGGATACCCGCAGCCAAAAGGTCCCGGGTTCAATCCGGCTGAAGCGCGACGTTTACTCGGCGAGGCTGGTTTTCCGGTAATACAAAACGGCGACGGCAGTTTTTCATGCCCGACCTTCCCTGTGGACCAGGTCGAATACATCTACAACACGCAGGCGTCAAACAAGGCGATGGCGGAGTGGATGCAGGCACAGTGGAAACAGAACCTCGGCATCACCATCAGTCTCAGAAACATGGAGTGGAAGACTTACCTGAGCGTCAAGGCGCAACTCCAGTACAAAGGCTTCTCGCGCGGCGCGTGGGGCGCCGACTACATGGACCCGTTCACGTTTCTGAGTCTGTTCAACAGTTCTGAAAGCGCCACCGGCTGGCGAGATCCGAAGTACATAGCGATGCTCGACGAAGCCAATCGCACGTTGGACCACAAGAAACGTTACGAGCTGCTGGCTGAAGCCGAAAAATACATGATGGAGGCGCAGCCGATCATCCCAATCGATACACCTGCCGTTAACTGGGTGAAGAAGCCGTACGTCAAAGGCATGTATCCGAATGCAGCCTCATTATTCGCCTGGAAGTACGTGTACATCGAACGCGATCGGGCGAAGTGGGACTCCGGCACACCAGACATGACGGCTGAATAAACGGAACTCAACCGATCATCTGAATGCTTCGCTTCATAATTAGACGGCTGCTCATCACCATCCCTACGATCCTCGTCGTGATCACGATCACCTGGGGCCTGATAAAACTCGCTCCCGGAAATTTCTATTCCGGCGAGAAGCAACTGCCCGCGTCGATCGAAGCAGCAATTCGCGAGAAGTACGGTCTCGACAAACCCTGGTATCAACAATACGGCAAGACGATGGCCGGTATTCTCAAGGGCGACTTCGGTACGTCTCTGAGATACGAAGGACAATCAGTCAACGGGATCATCGCGCGTTCGCTGCCGGTGTCGGCGGCTGTCGGGATCCTCGCTTACATCCTCGCGCTGATTGTTGGCGTGACAGTGGGATCGATAGCCGCGCTCAAGCAGAATTCTAAGTGGGACTACGGCTCGATGGCGCTCGCGATGCTCGGGATTTCGCTTCCGAACTTCGTGCTTGGTCCAATCCTCGTTTTGATCTTTTCGCTTGGTCTCTACTGGTTGCCGCCTTCGCGCTGGGGCGGGTTTCCGAGTTGGAACCTGGTGCTGCCGGTGTTGACGCTGTCAGCGATTTACATGGCTTACATCGCGCGACTCACGCGTGCGGGCATGCTCGAAGTGCTGCGATCGGACTACATTCGCACCGCGCGTGCAAAAGGTTTGAGCGAGAAGGACGTCGTGATTCGTCATGCTTTGCGTGGCGGTTTGATGCCGGTGATCTCCTACACTGGACCAGCACTCGCGTTTCTGTTGACTGGGACCGTGGTCGTGGAAAGGATCTTCGCGTTGCCGGGGTTGGGAAACTATTTTATCCAGGCATCGTTGGGCCGTGACGAGCCGTTGATCATCGGCATCGTTGCGTTTATTGCAATTGTGCTGTTGTTGATGAACCTGTTGGTTGATATCGCTTACGCGTATCTCGATCCGCGAGTGAGGTATCAATAATGTACGAACCGATCGATACACAGATGAACGCGGATGACGCGGATTTCGTCCGTGGGAGTTCGCTATGGCGAGACGCGTGGCGGCGGCTGTTGAAAAACAAACTCGCCGTGTTTGGGCTGGTAGTGGTTGTTTTAGTCACTATCATCTCGATCATTGGTCCAACGGTCATCAAGAGCACGTTTGGGTTCACGCCTGATTACATTCCCACGCACGATGTGAAACTGATGACATCGTTTCCGCCGTTTACCGGTCCGAATGGTGAATTCTCGTGGGCGCATCCTTTCGGCACAGACAACGCCGGTCGCGATCAGCTTGCGCGAACACTCCAGGGCGGACAGATCTCGCTCTTCGTCGGAATAATCGCCACGCTCGTGTCGTTGGTGATCGGTGTCACTTACGGCGCGATTGCCGGATACGTTGGCGGGCGCGTTGATAACGTGATGATGCGCATTGTCGACGTGCTCTATTCGTTGCCTTACGTGATCGTTGTAATCGTTTTGCTCTCGATGTTTCGCAGCCAAACGCCGCGCGGGCAGTTGATCCTGCTGTTCATTGCCCTCGGTTCGGTTTCGTGGTTGACGATGGCGCGAATCGTTCGCGGGCAGGTGTTATCGCTGAAGAACCAGGAATTCGTGCTCGCGGCGCGTGCGACAGGCGTTTCGGGAACGCGGATCATATTTCGTCATCTGGTGCCGAATACGTTGGGTCCGGTGATCGTGTATGCGACGTTGACGATCCCGCAGATCATGTTGACTGAAGCGTTCCTGTCGTTTCTCGGTTTTGGCGTGCAGGCGCCGCTTGCGTCGTGGGGAAGTTTGGCGTCTGAGGGTATTCAGAACATAGGAATCTTTCCGTGGCAGCTGATCTTTCCGGGCGTGACGATGGCCCTGACGCTGTTCTCTTTGAATTTTCTTGGTGACGGGTTGAGGGATGCTTTGGATCCGCAGATGAGGACGGTGTAGGAATAGGAAAATATAGGTCCTATAGGACCTATTAAAAACTATGGTTTCCAGTGCTGACGGCAATCTCCTCGAAGTCAAAAATCTCCGCACCTATTTCGAAACGGAAGACGGAATCGTCAAAGCCGTCGATGACGTTTCGTTTCAACTCAAGCGGGGCGAGACCCTCGGCATCGTTGGTGAATCAGGCTCCGGCAAGTCAGTCACAAACCTCTCCATCATTCGTCTCATCCCTGATCCTCCGGGGAAGATCGTCTCAGGCGAAGTGATCTTCAACGGCAGCGATCTACTGCTCCTGCCAAGCGAAGCGATCCGCAAGATCAGAGGCCGGCGCATCGCCATGATCTTTCAGGATCCGATGACTTCACTCAACCCTTTCATGAAGATCTCGCGGCAGTTGATGGAGATGACTCAGTTGCACCTGGGCCACACGAAAGCACAGGCGTACGAGCACGCGGTCAAGATGCTGGAAACCGTTGGAATTCCGGATGCGCGCGAACGCGCTAACAGTTATCCACATGAGTTTTCAGGCGGCATGCGACAGCGCGTGATGATCGCCATGGCCCTCTCGTGTGAACCAGAGTTGCTGATCGCCGACGAACCGACAACTGCGCTCGACGTCACCATCCAAGCGCAGATACTCGAGCTGATTAAAACTCTGAAACGTGAAACAGGCACGAGTGTGATTTTGATCACTCACGATCTCGGCGTTGTCGCAGGCATGACCGATCACGTGATCGTGATGTACGCCGGCAAGATCTTCGAGCAGGCGCGGACGAGCGAGTTGTTTGCGTTGCCTGGAAATCCGTACACGAAAGGCTTGCTTCGTTCAGTTCCCGATCCGACTGCGGAGCAGGGCAAGCTGTACCAGATACCGGGATTGCCGCCCGACGTCGCGCATCTCAAACCCGGCTGTCCTTTTGCGCCGCGCTGCGATCGCGTCGAAGAGATTTGCCATCGAGAGTTTCCACCGTTCGTACAGCTCAACGCCGATCATTATTCGCTCTGTCATTTCGCGCGTGAAGTCTATGCTGATTCAGGCGGTACACCAGTATGAGCACTAACGGGTCACCTTTGCTTTCAATTCGAGATCTGAAAGTGCACTTCGATCTCGGCGGTGGTGGACCGCTCGACAAGTTGCTCAGCAACAACTCCGTCAAGCGCGTGGTGAAAGCAGTCGATGGTGTTTCGCTCGATATCTATGAGCGAGAGACTGTCGGACTCGTCGGCGAATCAGGTTGTGGCAAGTCGACGCTTGGACGCGCGATCCTTCGTTTGACTGAACCGACAAGCGGGCAGGTGTTCTATCGCGATCGTGATCTTGCACACCTGTCAGCAAGGCAGCTGCGCGAACAGCGCCGTCACCTGCAGATAATCTTCCAGGATCCTTACGCTTCGTTGAATCCACGAATGACGATCGGGCAGATCGTCGGCGAGCCGCTCGAGACGTTTCGCCTCGCGCGCGGCAGGGAAGCGGAACAGCGCGTTCAGGAGTTGCTCGAAACAGTCGGGCTTAGCAAGCGTTTTATCAAACGTTACCCGCACGAGTTTTCAGGTGGTCAGCGGCAACGCATCGGTATCGCTCGGGCGCTTGCCGTCGAGCCGGATTTCATCGTTGCAGACGAACCGATCTCGGCGCTCGACGTTTCGATTCAGGCGCAGATCATGAACCTGCTCGAGAAGCTGCGTCGCGAAAAGAACCTGACGTACCTTTTTATCTCTCACGACCTCCGCGCGATCCGGCACGTTTCCGATCGCGTGGCCGTGATGTATCTCGGCAAACTCGTCGAAGTGGCTGACGCGAAGACGATCTATCACGAGCCGTTGATGCCTTACACGAAGGCGCTCATCTCAGCAGTGCCGGTGCCCGATCCGCAGGTTGAAGCGACGCGGCAGCGCATAATGCTGGAGGGCGATGTGCCGTCGCCGATCAATCCGCCGCCGGGCTGTCCTTTTCACACGCGCTGCCCGTATGCGATTGACGCATGCAAGGAGGTGGTTCCTCAATTAGTCGAGATCAAGCCGGCGCATTTTGCAGCCTGTATCCGGATCAGTCCGGCGCAACCCCATATCGAGGACGTTCCTCCCGGCGCCGCCCCCGGCCTGGAATAACGATCGTTCAGCTCTAATATAGGTCCTATAGGACTTATAAGTCTTATAGGACCTATGCCGCAATCCCTTGAAATAAC
>DASTQB010000358.1:0-10135 GCA_035761985.1 Pyrinomonadaceae bacterium | reverse complement strand
GGTCAACACGCACCTGCACTTCGATCATGCGGGCGGCAACACGACGCACGACGCTGCAGGTAATGTGGTCCCCACGTTTCCAAACGCGCGTTACTTTGTTTCAAGAGCTGAGCTCGAACACGCCGATCATCCGACTGAGCGAGATCGCGCGAGCTATTTGCCGGAGAACTGGAAACCCCTTGTTGAGTCGGGCCGGCTTGAAAAGAAAGACACGAGCTACGAAGTTGTGCCTGGCCTGAGAATGGAGACGATCGCCGGGCACAATCGTTCGATGCAGTGCTGGCGTCTCGAGAGAAACGGGCAAACGATGTTTGGTTTCGCGGATCTTGTTCCGACGAGGGCCCACGTCCGGCTCCCGTGGATCATGGGTTACGACCTTTATCCGGTGGATACTCTCGAAGCCAAGAAGAGACTGTTGCCACAGGCAGCGCGAGAGAATTGGATCTGTTTGTTCTACCACGATCCTGATGAACCGCTGTGCCGGCTCGAGCCGGGAGAAAAGGAGTTTAGTCCAGTTCCATATCGCGGAGAGGACAGAGAGTTTTCATGACCACATCGTCAGGAATTCGTGTCGGCATCATCGGTGGCAGTGGTCTTTACCAGATGCCCGAGTTGACGGGCGTCGAAGAAGTCAGAGTCGATACGCCGTTTGGACCACCTTCCGACGCGTTCATCGTTGGAACACTAGAGGGCGAGCGAGTCGCTTTCCTGCCGCGTCATGGACAAGGGCATCGTTTAAATCCGACTGAGGTCCCGTTTCGCGCCAACATCTATGCGATGAAGTTGCTGGGAGTTGAAAGCATACTCTCGGCGTCGGCTGTCGGCTCGTTGCAGGAGCAATATGCGCCGCTCGACATGGTGATTCCGGATCAGTTTTTTGATCGCACTCGGGGGCGCGTGAGGGAGTCGACGTTCTTTGGCGAGGGCATCGTCGCGCACGTTTCTTTTGCGCACCCGGTTTGTAAACGTTTGGGCGACGTGCTGGAACAATCGTGCGGTGCTGCTGATGTGAAGGTGCATCGTGGCGGCACGTACTTGTGCATGGAAGGTCCGGCGTTCTCCACGGTTGCGGAGTCGAATGTCTATCGTTCCTGGGGCATGGACATCATCGGCATGACGAACCTGCAGGAGGCGAAGTTGGCGCGTGAAGCAGAGATTTGCTATGCGACGCTCGCACTCGTGACGGATTACGATTGCTGGCATCCGGGGCACGATGCGGTGACGATTGAGACTGTAGTTGAGTATTTGAACAAGAACGTGCGAAATGCGCAGACGATATTGCGTGAGTCTGTGAAGGTTCTGAAGCAGCGTGATCGCGACTGCAAGTGTGGCACAGCGCTGCGACACGCGATTTTCACGGCGTCCGAACTCTGGCCTGAAGAGACAACGAAAAAGCTCGAAGCGCTCATCGGTAAATATCGATCGTGAGGTAATTTATGAAAGTTAAATTTTTATTCCTGCTGCTTTTACTGTTTTTTGTGGCGGCGCCTTCGGCGATGGGCCAGACGGTACGCAACGCGCCGGATCAGGAAACATTTCGCGATCCAGATCTGGAGCGCGACTCGCACCACAATCTCGAAGTCGCAAAAAACTACTTCAAGTTGAAGAAAGCCTACGTGGCGGCGTTGAAACGTTGCGAGGAGATTATCGCCGGCAATCCAAACTTCGCGAAGATTGAAGAAGTGTTGCTGATGGCTGGTCAAAGCAGTCTCTGGCTTGCAGAAGGCAAGGGCAAGCAGAACCCGAACCTCTACGTGACTTTCGACGGAGGTCAGAAACGCACGTTGACGCCGGAGCAGTTTCGCGAGATGGGCCGGCAGTATCTGAACAAGTTGATTACCGACTATCCTGGTAGCCCGTACGCCAAGGAAGCGCAGGAAGAGTTGAACAAGATTGGCAAGACTAAACAGGATTCACAAGATTAAGAGAGAACTCAAAACCAAAACATGTCCCTTCTAGTTGTCGGATCGGTTGCTTACGACGCCGTTGAAACCCCCTTTGGAAAATCCGAGAAGATGCTTGGCGGTTCTGCTTCGCACTTCTCCATCTCCGCTAGCTTTTTTACAGACGTAAGTATCGTCGGTGTAGTCGGCGGCGATTTCAGCGACGGAGAAGTGTTTGAGAGTCGCGGCATCGGCACACACGATCTCGAACGCATCGAAGACGGCAAAACGTTTCGCTGGGGAGGTCGTTACGATTACGACCTGAACGTCGCCCACACGCTGTACACCGATTTGAATGTCTTTGCAGACTTTCGACCGAAGGTGTCGGAGAGATCGAAACAGTCGCGACTGCTGTTTCTCGGCAACATTCAACCGGATCTGCAGCGTGGCGTACGCGAGCAGATGCCGAATGCGGAACTGGTAGCGCTCGACACGATGAATCT
Source organism: Pyrinomonadaceae bacterium (assembly GCA_035761985.1). Taxonomy (GTDB): domain Bacteria; phylum Acidobacteriota; class Blastocatellia; order Pyrinomonadales; family Pyrinomonadaceae; genus PSRF01. Next base: position 7,749 of record DASTQB010000358.1, on the reverse strand, counting down.
CTGGATCGAGCACACGCGCGACTCGCTCCTGCGAACGATCAAGGGCGTCGACGTCGTGATCATCAACGATGCGGAAGCGCGACAGCTCACAGGGATTCCGAACCTTATCAAAGCGGCGCGCGAGATTCTGAGTTGGGGACCGAAGGCGTTGATCATCAAGCGTGGCGAATACGGCGCGGCGCTGTTTACGTCCGAGAGTTACTTTGCGATTCCGGCTTATCCGCTCGAGTCGGTTTTTGATCCCACGGGCGCAGGTGATACGTTTGCCGGTGGTTTTATGGGTTACCTCGCGAGCCAGGAGCAGCTGGACGAAAGTGCGATGCGGCGCGCGATGATCTTTGGTTCAGTGATGGCGTCGTTCAACGTCGAAGAGTTTGGCACCGAGCGAGTCAAACGGCTCACGCATGCCGAGATCAACGATCGTTTTAGCGCGTTCAAGCGCATGACCCACTTTGATGAGATCCCCTTTCCGGGGAAATAGGGTTGCAAGCACAAAGGAGAGCAAATGTTCTGTCCCGTCTGTGAATCTGAATACGAAGCAGGTATTACACAGTGCCCTGACGACAACTCACCACTCGTCGACCGCCTGACGCCTGAGAATACCGGTCGCGACACGAGTGAGGCACGCTTTATCGAGCTGCATAAGCTCGGTTCGCCGGCGGAGGCCGAGATGGTGCAGGATATCTTCAGCAAGAACGGAATTCGCTCGGTGATCAAGTCGGGCGGGGCTGATGCGTTGTCGCCTTTGCTGTCGGCAACGTCGGAAGGCGCAGTGGTTTTTGTCGACGAGAGAGACGCCGATCGTGCGCGCGAACTCTACAACGCTTTTTTTGGTAGCGACACGACGCCGTTAACCGGTGGACCAGGGGAAGACGAAGAATCGTAATGCCGGAAGATGATGCAATCGTCGTTTTCATGACCGCGGCCAGTGGAGAAGAAGCGACGCGGCTTGCGGACATGCTCGTCGGTGCGCACCTCGCAGCGTGCGTACAGATCCTGCCTGAGATGGAATCTGTTTATCGTTGGGAAGGAAAGGTCGAGCGCCAGTCGGAAGTTTTATTACTCGCTAAAACTACGCAAGCGAAGTTTGCCAATCTCGAACGGGAAGTGCGTGCTCTTCACAGCTACGAAACACCGGAAATCGTGGCGGTCCCGATTACGGCGGGCTCCGCTCCTTATCTTGAGTGGCTGCGCACGACTTAAATCAATATAGGACCTATAGGACTTATAGGACCTATATTCGAATCTCGTCAGATTCAAGTTCCGTGAGTGAACTCTGGCTTTGCATGACGATCTCGACCACTTCGGCCGGCGAGTCAGTAATATGAAACAGCGCCATATCAATATCTGAGATCTTGCCTTCCGCCAGGACCACCTCGCGTAGCCAGTCAAGCATTCCACTCCAGTACTTGCTGCCAAACAGCACGATCGGGAAGTTGCGGATCTTCTTCGTTTGAATGAGCGTGAGTGCTTCAAACAGTTCGTCCAACGTGCCGAACCCGCCGGGAAAGATCACGAACGCAAGGCTGTACTTAACGAACATCATCTTGCGTACGAAGAAGTATTTGAACGTGAGGCTGAGCGTCTGGTACGGGTTTGATCTTTGTTCGAACGGCAACTCGATGTTGCAGCCGATCGAGAGTCCGCCTGCGTCGAACGCGCCGCGGTTCGCGGCTTCCATGATGCCTGGCCCACCACCAGTGATGACTGCGAAACCTTGTGCCGCGAGCATCGCGCCGGTTTCCATCGCCGCCTGGTAATCGGGATCGTCAGGACTCGTCCGTGCGGAGCCGAAGATCGCGATGCCGCGGCTGAGTGTAGCGAGTTCGTCAAAGCCTTCGACAAACTCACCCATGATGCGGAACACGCGCCACGGATCCGTGTGCGTAAACTCATCCGGGCGAGGACTCTCGAGCAGTTGTTCGTCCTGCGTTGCTCCCGGCGCTTGCCGCTGTGGCCGCTTTTCCTTTTTCTCCATGTTTGATCGCGAATCCGCCGCTACATGCCGATGATGTTGTAGCCGCAATCGACGTAGATCACCTCACCTGTGATCCCCGACGACATCGAGCTACACAGAAATACAGCAGTGTCTCCCACTTCGCGCGGTTCTACGTTTCGCCCGAGCGGCGCGCGTTCGGCGTGGTGCTTCAGCATCATGGTGAACTCGGCAACGCCGCGTGCGGAAAGAGTTTGGATTGGACCAGCGCTGATCGCGTTGATGCGGATGTTTCGTGGTCCGAGATCTCTCGCGAGGTAGCGTGTGCTTGCTTCGAGTGCCGCTTTCGCGACGCCCATCACGTTGTAGCCGGCAACGACTTTCTCAGCGCCGTAATAAGACATGCAAACGATGCTGCCGCCTTCGGTCATCAGTGGCGTTGCGGCTCGAGCGAGTTGCGGCAGTGAGTAGGCGCTGACTTCGAGTGCCGTGAGAAATGCGTCGCGGGACGTGTCGAGATATTCGCCGCCGAGGGCTTCACGAGGCGCGAAGGCTATGCTGTGAATGAGGAAGTCGAGCCGGCCAAACTTCTCCCCGATCTGGCGAAAGGCTGCGTCGACTTCATCCTGTTTTGTGACGTCGCACGAGACGAGTAACGATTCGGGCATGGCCTCGCGGGTAAGGCTTTCGACGTTTTCTTTGAGGCGTTCGCCCTGGTAAGCAAAAGCCAGCTTTGCGCCTGCATCGTGAAGCGCCTGGGCACAGGCCCAGGCGATGGAGCGCTTATTCGCGACTCCAAAGATGATTCCGTTTTTGTCTTTGAGCATTTTGTATAGGTCGAATAGGTCCTAATGTCTTACAGGACCTATTAAATTATGCTGCCGCGCTTTCGGGTGCATTCATCAGAGCTTTGTACTCACCGCTTTCAACCCACTGGAGAATCTCCGACACGCGCCATACCGGAAACGGATGGCTCATGCCTGATGTGATAGCGTCGGCCCAGAAACGGTCCAGCGCTTTCTCGTCGTAGTTCTTCTGGAAGTCGCGTGCCTGCGCGAGAAACTGATCGTAATCCACGCGCGATGCGAAAGTGCCGCCGCTGAGTTTCATCATCGTGCGGCCAATCACGTTTGCGTCCTGCGTGACGAGCAGCGCCGCGCGATCACATGAAAGTTCCGCCTTCCTGGCCCACGCCAGCAGTGCGGCTCGCATGCTCATCGTCAGCAGTTCCTTAATGATGAAAGTCAATGGCGATGCCAGAACGGCACTCTTCGCGAGAAACTCGATCAAACGAGCGGCCGTCAGGTAAAGAACATGCTCGGCATGGATGTGGCCCACTTCGTGCGCCACGACTGCGAGCACCTCTTCGTCGCTGAGTCTTTCGATCAGCTGCGAGTAGAGCACGATCACGGGACGTTCGACGCCGCCCGTAAACGCGTTCACGATCGGGTTCTGTTGCACGAAAAGCTCGGGCATATCGACGCCGAGTGTCGTGCACGCGATCTGGAGCTTTGCGTAGAGATCCGGACACTGCGTCGGTGTGACTTTCACCGCGCTCGCAGTGAAGATCACGCGTATTGCGGACTCGCCTGTGACTGCGAGAAGTTTCTTCAACGCCGAATCGATGCCGGGGATCGCTCTTAGTGCAGCGAGTGCGCGGCGATCGGCCGGGTGGATGTACTGATCTTTATCGAGACTTGCGAACTTCTTGTGTGGTGCGTCCGAGAGTGGCAAACGGCACCGGCCACAGCGTGCCTCTCCGTTCTCCGGTCGAATCTGGTTGCGCTGTCCGCAGTAGCGACAGCGGATTGAGGGGAGGTTATTAATCAAGCCTTCGTTGTCTGCCATAGTTATTGCTCACTTCCGGGCCGAATTGTGCCATGAATTTTCAATCCGTGGCCAGTTAATGCTTGAAATGCCGGACGCCGGTGAAAACCATTGCCAGGCCATGCTCATTCGCAGCCGCGATCACTTCCTCATCTCGGACCGATCCGCCGGGTTGGATGACGGCCGTAATTCCATGCCGTGCAGCCTCGTCGATGCCGTCGCGAAACGGGAAGAATGCATCTGACGCGAGCACGGAACCTTCAACCGCCAACTGTGCTCGCATCGCGCCGATCTTCACCGAGTCGACACGCGACATCTGTCCCGCGCCGACGCCGACCGTCTGATCCGCACGCGCGTAGACGATGGCGTTTGACTTCGTGTGCTTGCAGACGATCCACGCGAATAACAACGCTTCGATCTCGTCGTCCGTCGGTTTTCTCGCGCTTACGACGTTGAGCTGTTCGCGATCGAGTTTGTGGTCGTCAGTTGTTTGCACAAGGACGCCGCCGCTGATCTGTTTGAATTCAACCGCCTGCGGTGTCGTAGCGCGCATGCGGATTACACGCAGATTTTTCTTTGCTCGAAGCGCTTCGAGTGCGTCAGCGTCATATTCCGGTGCGATCACGACTTCAGTGAAGATCTTGGTCACTTCCTGAGCCGCGGCTGCGTCGACGTTGCAGTTGAACGCGACGATTCCGCCGAACGCGGAAACCGGATCGGTGGCGAGTGCTTTCTGGTAAGCCTCTGCAGGTGTTTTGCCCAGACCTACGCCCGCCGGGTTCGTGTGTTTGATGATCGCGCACGCGGTCTGTTCGAAGTCGGTGACCAGTTGCCATGCAGCTTCCGCGTCGACGTAGTTGTTGAACGACATCTCTTTGCCGGAAAGAACCTCAGCCTTCGCGATTCCGCCTTCGACTGAAGTTTCGTAGAGCGCGGCTTTCTGGTGCGGGTTCTCGCCGTATCGCAAGTCGGCGATCTTGTTCATGGTCCAACTCAGTCGGTCGGGCAAGGGGTCTTTCGCGCCGGCGAGATAAGCACTGACAGTCAGATCGTATTGAGCTGTTTGTTCGAATGCTTTTTGTGCGAGGCGGTTTCTCGTGTCGAGAGTGAGTGCGCCTGAGTTTTCGTTCAATTCGCGAATGACTTCGGAATACTGATCCGGTGAAACCACGACCGCCACGTCCGCTGCGTTTTTTGCAGCGGAACGGATCATTGCCGGACCACCGATGTCGATCTGTTCGATGGCCTCTTCGCGTGTGACGCCTTCGCGTTTGATAGTCGCGGCAAACGGATAGAGATTTACGACGACGAGATCGATCGGTTGAATCTCGTGTTGCTCGAGTGCGGCGACGTGTTCGGGGTTGCTGCGCATGGCGAGCAGTCCACCGTGCACGCGCGGATGGAGAGTTTTGACACGCCCGTCCATCATCTCCGGAAAACCTGTGATCTCGGAGATGTCGCGGACGTTTATGCCTGCGTCGCGCAGAGATTTGGCAGTCCCGCCTGTGCTGATGATCTCGACGTTGAAGCGGCTGAGGTCTTGTGCGAAGTCTACGATGCCGGTCTTGTCGGAAACGCTGATGAGTGCTCGTCTAATAGGTCGATGGTTCATATAAGTCGTCTGACTTCCGGAGGCGCTTATTTCCTCGGAGTAGAATTAACAAAAAACTTATGCGTGCGGTCGTAACCGCGGCCGAAGGAGTATTCGATATCTTTCGGCTTCAGTGTAACTGAGAATTCATGCCTCTGGTTGTCGCGCGCCGATTCAGCGATATAGAACCCCAAAAGGTACTGGCTTTTCAAATCCTCTTCAATGGCCTGGAAGATTGGCGTCAGATCCTGCTGCGCCGGCATCAACGCGGACTTCGCATCGCCGACCAGAAAATACTTGCCACCCGTTTTCTCCGCGAGCTCGCGAAAACCTTTCGACGGTCGTCGCACCTCGAGTCGCCCGTCGCGTGGCTCGAAGAGCGGCAAGTGGATCACGTAAAACGAAACACGCTTCTCGTAAGCGGTATTGATAACACTGTCAGCACTGGTCCGGCTGCGATTGTCGAGACCGTCGCTGATGAGCACGACGATGCGACGTTCTGCGCGCACTTTCGGTAGATCGTCAAACGCTCGCAATGCGCTTGCGGCAGCGTCGAATATCGCCGTCCGTTGATCTCGCGCGGCTCCGAAGCTGAATGCCTCGCGCGCCAGGTCGAGCTCTTTTGTGAAAGGAGTCGTGAGCGAAGCAGTGTCGGAAAAACGCAGAACACCGACGCTGGAGCGTTCGCCGAAGCGTGAGAAAAGCGCGAGCGCTGCTTCCCGCTGTTGTGAGATGACCTCACGCAGGCTTCCTGACTGGTCCAGCGCAAACAACAAAGCCACTCGATCCGCACCCGGAGTAAGGTACATGCTGGAGACCGCCTGATCGGGATCTTTCAGCAGTAGGTCCTGATCCGACAGTCCCGCGACTGCCTGGCCTTTCTTATCGCGGATGCGGACGGGAAACAGGAGCAGATGGGTGTTGACGCGTATGACGTCGTCGTCGTCAGTGGTTTCCTGGGCTAACGCGGATTTGACGCTGCAGGGAAGGCAGACGAGTAGAAGAGCCAGAGCAAACTGACGGAGCACCCGCTGTGTGGCTAGATGAAAAAACGGCCGAAAAGCAGGATGGTCAGGAGCACGATGATTGTGATGACGATGATTTTTACCAGACTCATGGCTGAATCCTCGGTCGCATTTTACGTCTAATGTTGCCATACGCCAATCGCCCAGTGCTGGTTCGGGGAAATTCCGCCCCTGGAGTGTGAAATAGGTCCTACTGGTCCTATAGGTGCCATAGGACCTATTCCTTTAGAGGAAACGGAGCGTGTAAGTCACCCTGAACCCGCGGCCCATCTCCGGTGCGAATTCCTTAATAAACGAAAGGTGATTGCGGTAAAGCCGGTCGCCCACGTTGAAAAAGTTAAACGAGATCACGTGCGCCGCATGTTGCTGCGCAAACAAGTACGAACCCGACAGATTGAACACCGCATACCCCGCCGTCCTCGTCTCCGTCGGAAAGATCCGCTCCTGGTGGTTGGCCATGATCACTTCCGGATTCAGCAGCAACCCTTTATACCGAAACTCAACCCCCACACGCCCGCGCAAAGGCGGAATTCTCGGGAGGGGCGTATCGTCGGCCTTAATCTCCGCGTTCACGTAATCAAGCCCGAGATTCAGCCAGACATTCTGGTGCAACGCAGCGTCAAACCGCGCTTCAGTGCCCACGTAACGCACGTCTTCCTGGTCGTACTCCGCCACCGTCAGTCCCTCTTCGATATCTCCGGTCGGCGCGAGGAAAACAAAGTCGCGGATGTTGTAGTAAAAGCCATTAGCTTCGAAGCGCAAACGTTTTGACGAGTGTCGAATTCCGATATCCACTCCATCGCCGGCTTCGCGTCTCAGATTTGGATTGCCGATCTCGAAAGCAAGATTTCCCGGGTGTGGTCCGAGGTTGTACAACTCTTCAAGCGACGGCGCCCGATACGAATGGGAATAGTTGGCGACGAACGTGCCGTCCTTCCACGTACTGATACGCGCACCCGCTGCGCCTGAGAAGCCCGTGAAGCTTCGATCCGGCAGTATGCCGCGTGCTTCGGAGAATTCGGGCCGGTAGCGGTTCGTTTCCAGTCTGCCGCCAAACTGAAGCGCCACGCGTTCGAAGTCGAGACTCTGTAGTCCAAAGAGGGCAAACGCATTTTGAGTGGTCGGCGGCGCCAACGCCTCTTCGCCTATGGCTTCGAAGTCGCGATGCATGCCCCAGAAACCGAAACGGCCCGAATACCTGCCAATCTTCTTCTGATCGAAAAGGCCCTGGTAGAGAAGCGAGTTGTTCTTGAACTGCGTCCCCAGTTCGCCCGTGAGCGACTCGATTTCCGCATGATCGTAGTCGTTGTACTGGAGCGAGAATGTTCCGCCGTTGATGAATGTTCCGGTTTCACTGAACCCGCCGCGAA
>DASTQB010000357.1:0-27326 GCA_035761985.1 Pyrinomonadaceae bacterium | reverse complement strand
TGCTGATAGGCCTCGCGCTCGCATCTTTCACCAACCGCCCGGCAGGAAAATTCACAGCGATCTTCGTGGTCGCACTTGCACTCGCGAATTTCCTGTTCCTGATGTATCCGTTTTCATCCGGAAAATCCGCGGCTAACTTTTCGCTCGCGCCACGCACAGCCCCGAAACTCCAAACGGCAAATTCACATACCTCAGTATCCAACTCTCCGCGCCCAGCAACTTACCCAGCACGCCATTCATCGCTGACACGTTGATGTTGTTCTCGCTCTCCGCCTTGATCCCCGTCACGCGCATCAACTGCCTGATCAGCAGGATTGGAAGGAAGAACGTGATATTCGCGTACGTCGTGCGCTCGATCTCGAATCCCGCCTCTTCAAGTACGCGCCGGAGTTCCGACAAGCGATAACGTCGCCGGTGATGGCTGACGTCGTCCTGCAATCCCCACAAAAACATAAACGTCGGCACAAACAACAACACGTGACCGCCGGGACGGAGCACGCGTCGCATCTCTTTCAAGCCTGCGAGGTCGTTGTCCATGTGTTCGACTACGTCCAGCGCGGTGACGAGATCGAAAGTGGCATCTTCGTAGGGTAGTTGTTCACCGGCGCCGAGGCGGACTTTGTCGAGTCCACGATCGCGACAGAACGCAAGCGCATCTTCCGAGATATCCACGCCTTCCGCATCGCCGTATTGCGAAAGCATCAGCAGGTTCGCGCCCGTTCCGCAGCCGACGTCCAGTATTCGCGGGCGCCGATCGGTCACGCGCCGGCAGATCTCTTCGACAAAACTGGCGATGATCTTGCGTCGCCCGGTGTGCCACCAGTGCGACTGCTCGACGGTAAAGAGAATTGGATAGGTGTGTGTGTCCATCACCAGTTAAACACGGCTGCCGCGGATCTTCTGAACGATGTGATCCGTTGCGACGGCCGCAAAAGCTATCAAGACGCCGTGCATCGGGAGCACGTAGCGGATTTCCGTGTGCGCGGCCGTGCCTGGAACAAGGTAATAAACTACGGTCACAAGGAGCAACAGGGTCAGCCGCCAGTCTTTGCGCGCGGCGACATAAATTCCAAGCGCGGCGAGCGGGAGAAAGAGGTAACGCGAGACGCTTTGAATCATGCCAAACACGTTCACGGCGGCGGCAAGCACACCGGACTGACGGTGCGGCGGCAACGTTTTACTACTCGTCACGTTGATTCCGCTGACACCGCAATACGGCACCGGATCGCCGGCAACTTTCAACATGCCCCACATCCGGCCGGCCATCACGCCGAGATACCAGACCGGGTGTTGTTTGATGAACGCGAGCGACTCGCGGGTGCGTTCCTTATCGCGGCGAATGCCGTCAGGCCATTGGAGATCGAGTTTCATGTCCTGCGGCCAGCCATACTTTCGACGCTCGTATTCGAGCAGCTTGTCGTCGCCGAATTGAAAGCCGTTGGCGCGGCCGAGTTCGGTTTCGCCGAGTCCTTCCCAGAGGTTTACGCCGATTGTGCCGCCGGTTGGTGTGAAGTCGGGGAAGACGATGTAGTTGCGGATCACGATCGGGGAGATCACGACGATGGTGGCGGCGAGAGTAGCTGCGCCGAGTTTTAGACGCGTCTGCCAGGTCGATTGGACCAACACGCCTAGGGCGACGGCCCAACCTACACACAAGTAGAGCGGGTTCACGCGAAGCCAGCACGCAATTCCGAGTGTGACACCGGCGGCGATCGCGAACCAGAGATTTTTTCGTTGATACGCGAGGACGAGTAACCATACGCCGCCGAGCACAAACCACGTGGCGGGGATGTCGGCGGAGGGATAGGCGGCGTACATCGCGAAGAGTGGCGAAAGGGCGAGCCAAAAACACGCGGCGATTGCTGTGCGGCGGCCAAAAGCCGTAACACAGATGCCGCTGATCAGAAAGAACGATATGCACAGATCAGCGAACCAGAGGATGATCTGCGCGGAAGAGGCTGAGTGGTTGCCGGTGGTTTTGTAGATCAGCGCGAGGACCGCGGGGAATGCTGGTGGATACTGGGCCAGGTCTGTGCGCGTCGCGTCGTCGATCCAGAAGAGACGCTGGCGGCCGTCGAGGATGTCGCGTGCCTGCTTGTCGAATTTTGCATACGAGCCGGTTTGGAACCATGCGGGATCGTTGAGATGCGCGTGCATGAATTGCAGCGTGAGGACACGCACGCTAATCGCGAGTAGCACTAGCGGCAGTAGGATCGCAAGTCGCTTCATGATTCACATGTAATCTTGTCAATCATGCTAATCATGTAATCTTGTGCAACTGCTGATAAGCCTCCAACACACGCCGTGCATTGTGCACCCACGTATGATTCTGAACAGCGGCCTCACGCGCGTTGGCTCCCAAGCGGCTCCTTAGCTCACCATCACTAATCAACTTAATCAACGCGCCCTTCAGCTCATCAACATTGCCGGGCTCAACCAGCAACGCAGTCTGTCCATCACTCAGCACTTCGCCAATCTGTCCAAGCCGGCTGGCAACAATGCCTTTCCCCATCGCCATGTACTCAAAAATCTTCGTCGGCGAACCAAAGAATTCACTGCCGTCAGCAAGCGGAACGTGAGGGGCCACGAGTATGTCGCAAGCATCCAGCAGCGCAGGCACTCGCCCGTGCGCAACCGCGCCCGTAAAGATCACTCTGCCCGCACGCGCCTCAGCCTCGAGTTGCTTCTCGACTTCAGCGTACAAGCTCCCTTTTCCAACCAGCAAAAAACGCGCACGCACGTCATCCGAAATCGCTTTGATCGCCTCGGCAAGCTTTTCAACACCGTGCCATGGTCCAAACGTACCGACAAACCCCGCAACAACGTCCCGTTCGCCAATGCCTAACTCACGACGGGCATCAGCACCACCTGCACCCGGTCTGAAACGTTCGACGTCGACGCCGTTCGGATTAACAACGATCTTCTCAGCCCGCACGCCACGCGCTTCGAGATTCCGGCGCTCAACATCCGAAACGACAAAAATACGCGCGGCTGCATCAAGGTTCAATCGTTCGTATCGCTCCAGCAGATCGAGACTGCCGACGCGGTCCCAGTGCCGCCCAACCCAAACTTCCGAACCGTTGTACTCCAGAAACAGAGGTCGCTTCGTGCGCAACGAAGCAACGACGCCTGCCCAGCTAAACCGTGCATAGCGTTGGTAGATAAAATCCGGCCGCGCTCGTTCAACCAGCGGCACACTGCCGCGCGTGAACACGAGGTTGTTATGAATATCAAACAGCGCGCGCGTTCCTCCGCCCGGCTCCGGCGGAATCACCGTAAACCGATGTTGCGAGTGTTCGAAACCGGCGATCAGATCGTTGCTGATAATCTCAACCTCAACCCCCAATGCCTCGAGCGCCTCGACCACTCCCTTGATATGACTCGCAGCGCCACCCGCCTGCGTTCCTGGTCCAGGCGTGGACCGCAGATAAACAACCTTCCGATTCGTCCGCTCCAGGGCTTGCGGACGCTCGTCTGCCTTGCGCAAAACTTCCTGCTCGAGCTTAACCAGCTCCCGGCGCGACTCCGCGAGATCGTTCGCGCTAATCAGCGTTTCACGACTTAACCTCGCCGGCGCGCCCAGCAAAACATTCGATCGCGATCTGCGGATCAACCCGCCATGCGCATCGATCATCAGCACTTCACGCGCGCCGGCGAGCGCTCCGAACACCATGAACAGATTCTGCCCGCGCTGCCATGGGAGTCGTTCTGTTGCAATTGCCAGCACGTCAGGACGCAACGCGCGGAGCGATTTGAGTCGTTTCAAGTGACTGCCGGTTTCGAACTCAGCACGCGAAACGAGCTCGATAGATGATTTGGGGAAAAGTTGTCCGAGTTTGTCGTAGCAGTGCGACAGATCGCCGCTGAGCGCCAGCAGAACGACTTTCATCCGCGCAAACTCCCCCGCACGAAGACTTCTGCGAAAGATCGCCGGGTGCTGGTGTGGAAGTGACGCGCCACGAGCGCGAAGATCGCGGCGTAGCTGATCGTCGACGCGACAGCGGCACCCTGCGCGCCAAACCTCGGCACGAGCGCGAAGACGAGAATGAGGTTAAGAGCAAGCGTGATGATCCAGTAGAGCGGAATCGCCGCCGGCAAACCGAGCGCGTTGAAATGTTGGACCAGCACCGATTCGAGGCTGATGAGATACACGCCGGGCAGAAGTATCAACAGCAGCCACGTCGCATCACGAAACTCAGAGCCATACATCACGGGTAACAGCAAGCTAAACGGCACCGCCGCCAGACAGCAAATAAACATGATCCATGTGGTCTGGCGTGTGACCTGGCATGTCGTCTCGCCGCGCGTATCCTGCTCGGCAGTCACGCGCGGAAAAAGGAGCGTCGCGATCACACCCGGCAGCAGCATCAGCATCATCGCAAACTGTGAAGCGACGCTGTAGACACCGGCTTCACCAGCGCCGCGGAAATGATTCACCACGAGCAGATCCGCGCGCAGGATGATCGCGCCAGCCAGAATCGAAACGTGAAACCTGAGTCCGTATCCAATCATGCGACGCAGCAGCGCGAGATCTGCGCGCCACGCGGACGTTTGTAGCCTGCGCGCTGCGATCACGAGAAGCGTTGCGATCGCAATGCTGACGACGATGCTTGCCGCGGTGTTGAGCGTGACGAGCGTTTCGAGTCCGCGGTTGAAGACGATCAGCGCCAGCAGTGCGTTGATGAGTACAAACGACTGGCCTGCGAGATCGAGCAAGTTGAACTGCTTTACTTTCCCGATCGCCAACAGGACGTTCAGGCCGATCAAACTAATCAGTTGAAATGGAATCGAGATCGATGCGATGCGAATCAACTCCGGCGAGACCAGACCGAATAACTGAGGACGGAACGATGCCAGCACCGCGATTGCGAGCGCGAGAGTTGATCCGATGACGAGCGCGAAGATCAATGAATTAATCGCGGCCGTGCGAATTCGTTCCTGGTCCTGTGCGATGAAATACGTGTTTGCAGAAGGGAGTCCGAAACTGCCGAGCTGAACGACCGTTGCGATCGTGACGTTGATGACAGCCAACTGCCCGACGCCCTCAGCACCCAGCCACCACGCGACGATGATTCCCGCAACGACGCTGTTGACGATCATCAACACGCGCGTCGCCAATGTCCCCAGAATCTGGTGAATCATGAGAATCTTCAAATCCTGTCAATTGTCGATCCAGCGTTCGTACCACAAGCTGAGGTTCAGTAATGCCCAGAGATGAAATCCCCAATCCTTCTTACGCTGTCGATGCTCGTCCAGCATCCGGCTCACAAACCCGTAATCCAGCAGATTCCTGCGACGCATCGGCGAGTTGATCAAATGATCGTCAAACCACCCACCCAGTCCTTCACGAAACCACTCGCGCACCGGCGCGCCAAAGCCTCGCTTCCGCTCGTACAACAGATCGTGCGGCAGAACATCTTCGAGCGCGCGTTTGAGTATGTGCTTCCCACTCGCACCTTCGACCTTCAACGCGCGCGGCAACGAGAGCGCATACTCAACCAGATGGTGATCTAAAAACGGCACACGCGCTTCGACACTCGTCGCCATCGTGATCTTATCCACACGCATCAACAGCAACTCCGGCAACCGGAGCTTCAGTTCGAGATACGTCATGCGCGCAAGAAAATCGGCGTCCGGCCGCTCGTGCTCGATGTGCTTGAGATACGACTCGACAACCCGCAACGAAGAAAGCCCGTTCAAACGTTCCAGCACCTGCTTCGAAAGCACGCGCGGCTTGAACGTCTCGTCGTAAACCACCACGCCGCCCCAGAACAACGGCTCGTCCGCGCCGAGCCTGCGAATCAACTCAATCGCCGCGCGTTTCCTGCCTGTGGCCTCGAGCGCGGGCCGGGAAACATTCGAAATCGCGCGCCGCAAAGAACGCGGTAGAACTTCCGCATGTCGCCAGAAGTTTTCGTAGATGCGCAGGTGGCGCACGTAGTTTTCGTAACCGCTGAAGATCTCGTCCGAGCCTTCGCCAACCTGGACCACGATCGTTCCCGAATCACGCGCGAGTTTGGAAACGTAGTACAACGGCACGCAAACCGGATCCGCGATCGGCTCGTCCTGGTGGAAGACCATCGACGGCAGAAACTCGTGCATCTCCTTTTCGGAGATGATCACCTCGTGATGGTTGGTCCCAAACTGCTTTGAGATCCGGCGCGCCGGTTCTAGCTCGTTTAGATACTCAGCATCCCTGAAACCCACGGTGAAGGTCTCGACCGGCCGCGACATCTGTTCCGACATCAGTGCGACGTTCGCCGAGGAGTCGACACCGCCGGAGAGGAAGACGCCAAACGGCACGTCAGACATCATTCGCTTCCGGATCGACTCGCGCAGCAAACGCAAAATCTCTGCGCGTTGGTCCTGCTCGTCGCGCGGCGCTGTTTGCTTGGGCGGGAGTGCGTCCCAGTAACGCTGCATGTTTACAGAACCGTCGCGCTTCACGATCAGTACGTGACCCGCGGGCAGTTTGTGAATGTCGCGAAACAGCGTGGTTGGCGCAGGCGTCGTGAGAAAAGTCAGATAATGATAGAGCGCTTGCTCGTCGATGTCGGGCGTAACTGCCGGATATTGCAGGATCGCCTTGATCTCGGAAGCAAAAATGAAGCGTCCGTCTTTGTGATAGAAGTAGAGCGGCTTGACACCGATGCGATCGCGCACGAGTACGAGTTGTTCTCGCGTTTCGTCCCAGATTGCGATCGCGTAATCGCCTTCGATGTCGTGAATGAAGTCGAGGCCGCGTTCTTCGTAGAGGTGCAGGATCGTTTCGGAGTCGGTGCGCGATGCGTACCTGTGTCCACGCTGTTCGAGATCAGCGCGCAGCGTTGCGTGGTTATAGATCTCGCCGTTGAAGACAAGCCACGTGCGCTCGTCGCAGCCGTGCATCGGCTGATGACCGGCGGCGGAGAGATCGATGATCGAGAGGCGTCGAAAACCGAAACCGCCACGATGGTTGTCGAAGATGAGATCGCCGGAGTCGTCGGGCCCGCGATGCGTCATCTCATCACGCATGCGTGCGAGCAGCGCCGGTTCGATTGAACCTTCCGTTGCTCCATATTCCCAAACTCCGCATATACCGCACATGATTTACACGATTAAACGATTTACAAGATTTGCCAGCTAAGCTTGCCCGGTCGGCCCGAAATACGCCAGCAGCCGCTGATCGATCCGCGGATTTGGCCGTAATCGTGCGATGTTGCCTGATCTTCCAAAACGGGCCGGGTGTCCGTGGAGAGAGCGCGGATGACGAGCTTTTTATCCGCGGTGCGTGCTTCGACTGACGCGCCGTTGACGGTCACATTGAGATCCGGGGCGAAATGAAAGCGGACTTCGTACAAATGATCCGCGTCAGTAAAAAACTCATCCTCGATCAACCACGAGCGTTCGCGCTTGTTGAACTCAACTGAACGGCGGTGCGTCACGGGATCCGGCAAACGTCTGTAGCCATAATGTTCGGCAACAACCTTGTCGAAATCGTCACTCGTATTCCACTCCAGCACGCGAGGCTTTGCTTCGTTCCCGATCACGAAAGGCGTGTCGCGATGAGTCGTGTTCTGCTCTTCACCGTCGATCTGCACGGTTGAATGATACGCAGTCGAGCGAAACTTGTGTCGCTCGTCGAGATTCGCGGAGTAAACGTATGTTCCCGGATCAACGATGAACGCCGTGCCGTGCGCTGAAACTTCGATGCTCAACGCATCATTATGCCCGTGAGAGCCGCGGCCGTTTATCCCTGCATCGGTCGCGTTGAAGCAGAGATAAAGATCGCTCTGCCGCATGATGTAAATGCCGGTACTTGGAAACGCTATCGAAGATTCGCACGCGCGCTCCAATTCCGGATCGTTAAAAACACGCGCGCCGATCTTCAGCACATATTCGTGGTCATCCGCGCGACGGCGCAGAACGGGCAACACCTGTCCACTATCCGTGTCGCCAATCAGCGGCGCAAATCCGTCAGGTCGCAAATACGACCGGACGTAGATCAGCATCTGGCGAAGCCTGGCCCAATACTTCTGATCGATCTCAACACCATTCTCACGACACAACATGAACGAATACAGAAACAGCTCCGTAACGAACCGGTGGTAGCCTGTCGAAGCTTCGAAATCTGCGCCGTCGGCCAGCACCTGCTTGTCCATCTCGCGCAGCAGTTCGCGCAACCCAAAATCACGCCACCTTTTCGAATCGCTCAACTCCGGAAGCATCAGTCCGAGCCACAGCAGCCCGGTCACGTCCGAAAGATAGTGATTGCTTGTCGCAAGATATGAAAACTCGAGATTGCTTTCGATGTAGCTACCGTGCTGCTGAAACAGTTGCAACAAAAACTGCCGATCAAAATGTGACGAGTGACGAAACGCATCAACCGCCGCAAGCAGGTTCATCGCACGCAGCGCAACTTCCATCGCGCACGCCCAGTTTGGACCACGCCCATACGGATTCTGCTCCGCCCAACTCCGAAGCTGCCTCGCAAACGCGTCGCTATAACGCTCATCCCTCGTCAGCGCATACGCACGCGCGAGCGTCACAAAGTGCCCGAGCCGGTTAACTTCCCAAACCACGCGCACATCCGAACCATCACCGCGCATCAACTTCAGATCCCGGTGATACTCGAGCGGCCAGTCATACTTCGAAAGCGGATCACGCCTCCACTCAATCTCTTCCCCCGAAACAATATCGTCCGCCGCAGCAATCACCTCACCTGTATCAAAAGCCCCATCAAAAACCCCAAAATCAAAAAACTTTCCTTCCGCGTTCATCCGCGTCATCCGCGGCTGAATTAACGCGTTACTCTCCACGAATGCTCGTTCCTTTCGATCCCGTACCACCACACGGATCCTGCGGATCGCTTCACGAGCAAGCGTCGTCAGCTTCACATTCCCACGAACTAGACGTTTGAGTTTTTTCAGAGCTGCCATCAGGCCTGTGGTTGGAATGCTTCGAGCGCATCGAGTATGCGCTCAGACGTGCGGCCATCCCAGAGCGGCGGCTGGTTAGAACTCTTTTTGGCGGAACCATTCAGCGCGGCATTCGCTTCGGCGACGATTCTTGTCGTGTCAGTGCCGACGACGACATTCGTCCCCATCTCTACGGTGATCGGTCGCTCAGTATTTTCACGCAACGTCAGGCAGGGAATGCCGAGCGCGGTCGTCTCTTCCTGAATCCCACCCGAGTCAGTCAACACGAGTCGCGCGTTAGACGAAAGATTCAAAAACTCGAGATAACCGAGCGGATCAATGGTGCGAAGATCTTTGATTGATTCAACGCGCTCAGCCAATCCAAGCTCTGCGATCGTTTTTCTCGTCCGCGGATGTACAGGAAACACGATCGGCAACTTCACCGAGATCGCTTCGAGCGCTGCGAGTATTCGCTCAAACGACTCACGCATATCGACATTAGAAGGACGATGAAGCGTGAGCAAAGCATAATCGACGCCCGCCAGCCCGAGCTTCTCTCGCGTGCCCAGCGCGCGTGCTGTTTCGAGATTTTTCTGTAACGAGTCGATCATCACGTTGCCGACGAAACGGATTCGCTCGCGCGGAATACCCTCGGCGATCAGGTTTTCGTCAGCATCAGGCGACGGCGTAAACAACAGATCCGCGATCTGGTCCGTCAGCAGTCGATTGATCTCTTCCGGCATGGTGCGATCGCGACTCCGCAATCCCGCCTCGACGTGGGCGACCTTCACGCCGAGCTTCACGCAAACAAGCGCGCACGCGATCGTCGAGTTGACGTCGCCGACAACGAGCACCCAATCAGGTTTCTCGCGCAGTACGACGGGCTCGAAACGCTCCATCACGGCCGCAGTCTGCGCCGCGTGCGAGCCGGAGCCGACGCCGAGATGAGTGTCTGGTTGTGGAAGGTCGAGGTCGCGAAAGAACGAGTCAGACATCGCCGCATCGTAATGTTGACCGGTATGGACCACGAGCGGCAGAAACTTCGCCGGGCGACGCTTCATCGCGGCGACGATCGGCGCCACCTTCATGAAGTTCGGCCGCGCCCCGACGACGTTTATAACTTTAAGTGTAGCCACAGATTTCGCAGATGATCGCCGATCCGTGTTTATTCGTAAAAATTCGCGGCTATAACCGGATGACTCGCGCGCGGCTCTCGCGTCTCACGTCGCCATTCAACGCGTTGCGCGTATCGACAATCAACGACGCGACACCGCACACGCGCTTGTAATCGATCTCGCTGTGGTCCGTGACGATGATGACGCAATCCGCGGCCTCAAGTTCTTCATTCGTTAGCGAAACGGATTTCAGCGGCTCCGCGGCGGCGTCCGTGTGCGCCTCGTCGAAACGAATCTCCGGTACAAACGGATCGTGATACTTGACGTTCGCACCTTTCGCGCGGAGACGATCGATGATCGACAACGCGGGACTCTCACGCACGTCGCCCACGTCTTTCTTGTAAGCGACGCCAATCAGCAGCACGTTTGAGCCCTTCATCGGTTTGCTGTCGTCGTTGAGACCGTCCGCGACGAGTTGGACCACGTGCTCGGGCATGCGCGAATTCACTTCCTCCGCGAGACTGATGAAACGCGAATCGAAACCGTGTTGCCGCGCTTTCCACGACAGGTAATGCGGATCGAGCGGAATGCAGTGGCCGCCGATTCCGGGGCCCGGATAGAACGGCATGAACCCGAACGGCTTCGTCGCAGCAGCGCGAATCACCTCCCACGTGTCGATATTCAGCGCATAACAAAGCCGCGCCATCTCGTTGGCCATGCCGATGTTGACCGCGCGAAAAGTGTTCTCGAGCAGCTTCGCCGCTTCCGCCACGCGCGCAGAACTCACGGCGTGAACCTCGTTCACGATCTGCGAATAAAGATGCGCCGCCACAGCGGTTGAATCAGGTGTCACACCGCCGACGACTTTCGGAATGTTATGCGTCAGAAACTTCGGATTGCCGGGGTCGACGCGTTCCGGCGAGAAAGCGAGCAGGAAATCTTCGTCGAGCTTCAGTCCCTTTTCTTCGAACAACGGCAGCAGAACTTCGTCCGTAGTCCCCGGATACGTGGTCGACTCGAGAATGATCAAATGGCCACGCCGAAGACGTTTCGTGATCTGTTCGGCGGCGGCGAAGATGTAAGAAACGTCGGGCTCTTTCGTTTTCCTGAGCGGCGTCGGAACGCAGATGATGATTGCGTCGCAGTCGTTCAGATGATCGAAATCGGTGGTGGCACGCAGCCGCTTCGCGTCGACCACTTCCTTCAGTTTTCGTGAAGGCACGTCGCCGATGTAAGAACTGCCGGCGTTGATCTGCTTCGCCTTCGCTTCGTCGACCTCGAAACCCGTCGCGCGGAAGCCTTTCGAAGCAAACTCCACGAGCAAAGGCAGACCGACGTAGCCAAGACCGATGACGCCCACGTGCGCTTGTTTGTTTGTGATTGAACCGATGAGCTCGTTCTTCATAGAAGTCGAAAGACTAGTAAGCGCGTCGAAGAGTGTCAAGCCGCGGATTTTCGCGAATTAACACGGATACCAGTTCACGATCCGCGTTATCCGTGTTATACCCACTCGGACCAATGAGCGAACAGCAAAAACTAGTGCGCGGACTCAGCCTGCTCGACGCCACGATGATCGTCGTGGGCTCGATGATCGGTTCAGGCATCTTCATCGTGTCGGCAGAATCGTCGCGGCTCGTCGGCTCGCCCGCCTGGCTGATTGCGGCCTGGGCGCTCGCAGGCGTGCTCACGATCACGGGTGCGCTTTGCTGCGCGGAGCTGGCGGCGATGTGGCCGCGCGCTGGTGGCCAGTACGTCTTTCTCCGAGAAGCTTTTGGACCGTCCGTTGGATTTCTGTTTGGCTGGGGCTTGTTTCTGATCATTCAGACCGGGACCATCGCCGCTGTCGCAGTCGCATTTGCAAACTTTACCGGCGTACTCACTAACTGGGTTTCCGGCGACTGGTATCTGATCCAGCCGCTCGTCGTTATCAAGCCTTTTACGATCAATCAACTCTCATTCAACGGTTACGCGCTGAGTTTATCGAGCCAGCAACTCCTCGCCGTCGTGATGATCCTGTTTCTGACTTTCATCAACACTCGCGGACTGACGACCGGTAAGATCATTCAAAACACATTCACGTTCACAAAAACCGCTGCCCTGCTCGGATTGATCCTTATCGGACTGTTTCTCGGCTGGAACCGTCAGAGCGCGGCTTACACGTCGTCGTGGTGGGCGCCGTGGGAAAACGGCTGGCAGCCTTCCGCGGCGCAGGTGTGGTTTGATCCTTCGAGCCAGGGATTGCTCGTCCTCGCACTGCTGATGTTGCTCGGGCGTGCGATGGTTGGACCACTGTTCGCACAATCCGCATGGAACAACGTCACGTTCACTGCGGGCGAGGTCCGCGATCCGGGTAAGAACCTGCCGCGCGCTTTGCTGCTCGGATGCGGGATCGTCGTCACGCTTTACCTGCTTGCGAATCTGGCTTACGTGGTGACGTTGCCGCTCGAACAGATTCAACGTGCGCCGCAGAACCGCGTTGCAACGGCGCTGATGCAGGCAGTGCTTGGACCAAGCGGCACGATCATCATGGCGATCGCGATCATGATCTCGACGTTTGGTTGTAACAACGGCTTGATACTCGCGGGCGCGCGTGTTTATTACGCGATGGCGAGAGACGGGCTGTTCTTCAAGCGCGTCGACACGGTTAACCAGCATCACGTGCCGGCGGTGGCGTTGATTGCGCAGGGCGTGTGGGCGTCGTTTCTCGTGCTGCCACGGACGGTGACTGTCAACCAGCAAACCGGCGCGTATTCGTTCGGGAATGTTTACACGCAGTTGCTCGAGTACATCGTCTCCGCGGACCTGGTTTTTTACGTGTTGATGGTGGGCGCGGTGATCGTGATGCGTCGCAAAGCGCCGGAGATTGAGAGGCCGTATCGAACGTTTGGGTATCCGTGGGTGCCGCTGATTTACATCGTCATCGCCGGGCTCTTCATCATTGACCTGGCGATACTTGCGCCATCGACGTCGGGCGTCGGATACCTTCTGGTATTCACTGGCATTCCGATCTACTTTTTATGGCGCCGCGGATTTACGCGGATGGACGCAGATTGACGTCACTTGATCCACTCTGTCGCGATCTCCGTTTCGACTTTGACCGGCACAGTCTTTAGATACTCCTGACCCGCGGCGACCATCACATTCTCAACTTTCTCCGCGATCATTTCGGCGTCATCCGCGTCTGCTTCGACCACGATTTCGTCGTGAATGATGTTCACCACCACCGCATTCGTATCTTTCAGTTCATCTTTCAGCAACTTGAGCGCGCGTTTGAGAATGTCAGCACTCGTCCCCTGGATCGGCGTGTTCTTGCCGTTGCGCTGCGTCATCGAGATCTGTTGCCGGTCGTTCTCGTCGTAACGAAAACGCACGAGCCGTCCTGAACCTGTGCGCGCCTGCCGATCACTCACCGCGCGGTTTGCAGCTTCACGCAGGTAGGCATCGAGTTGCCGGTACGTACTGAAGTAGCGGCGCAACAGGCTTTCAGCATCAGGCTGGCTCAATCCTGTCATCATCGCAAAACGTGACGCGCCGATGCCGTAAACGACGCCGAAGTTGAGCCGCTTCGCAAAGTCGCGTTGCTCCTTCGTCACCTGGTCCACCGACGTGTTGAAGACCTCTGCCGCCGTCACACGATGCAGATCCGCGCCCGAAATAAACGCATTCGTAAACGCCTGGTCACCCGAAAACTCCGCAAGTATCCGCAACTCGATCTGCGAATAATCCGCGATGATCAACTTGCGCTCTTCAGGATAACCACTGAAACAACGCCGGTACTCGACCGCATGCGGCACCTGTTGAATATTCGGATTCGTACACGCAAAACGGCCGGTCGGCGCTCCGATCTGCCGGAAATCAGCGTGCAAACGCTTCGTTACGGGATTGATCATCGCGATCATGTTTTCGCCGTAACTCGTGAGGGCTTTTTGCACGGTGCGGTATTCGAGCAACGTCGCGATTATCGGATACTGCGCCGCGAGCGGCTGCAACTTCCAGTTGCGCGTTGACTCCGGCAGGGTGATGCCGAGACGGGTAAGTGCTTTCGTCAACTGCTGCTGCGAATCGAGGTTGATGTCTTCTCGTTGTGGTCCACCAAACAGCGAACCCTGCGACGACTCCTCCGCCAGCACACTCTGCAACTGTTCCGCAAGTTCGGCCCTGCGCTTTTCAACAATTCCCAACTGCTCGAGCCAGCGATCCTTGTGCATGTAGAAACCCGCGAGCTCGATGTCCACCACCGGCATCACGCATTCGAACTCAAGTTGCGCACACTTGATCAACGACTCCGACTTCAAACGCTCGATCAACTTTTCTCTCAACGGCAACAGGATCGCGGCATCGCGCGCCGCGTACTCCAACTGCGCCTCCGATAGCTCGAAGTTCCAGTTGCTCAATCGTTCCGACTTATCGATCGCCTCGTTTAAGTAACGACTCGCAACCGTCTCGAGCCCGTGACGTTCTTCGATGTCTCCAGCGCCGACGAGCTGGCTTGCAAGCAACGTATCGAATAGTCCACCAAGATCCACGCCGAGATTGTGCTTGATAAACTTCGCGTCAAACTTCGCGTTGTGTGCGATCTTGATCGGGCGTGGCGCTTCGAGTAGCCGGCGTAACGGCGCCGTAGCTTCACTCTTGGCCGCATTGCCGTTTGCGAAGTGATCGAAATCGATGATGTACACGCGATCGGGCGTCGCGAGCTGGAGCAGACGTAACCGCGAGGTGTAGGGATCGAGTTCGGTTGTTTCCGTGTCGAGTCCAACGACGGGTTGGCTGGTGAGGGTTTCGATTGCTTTCCGAAGATCCTCGGCCGTTTGAATAACCTGATAGTTCATCAAGAGCTATAAAAACATCAAACGCTTCAACATCAAAATCTGGCCTTTGTGCTGCGACTCGTGATCGACGAGATGATGAAGAATCCAGCGCAAGTTGTACTCAGTAGTCTTGCCGTTTCGTTCGTAAGTGATCAGCCGTTCGAGATCTTTGTCGCTGCACGAGAAAAGCACATCGCGCGTTTGATTGCGAATGCGCTCGGCTTCGCGCAGGCAAAACTCGGCGGTGTAACCGTTGCGCGAGATGCGTTCAACGTCTTCTAGAATGTCCCAGTACGGCATGGCCTTGTCTTCTTCGGTGAGTTGGTGGCCGCTGAAAACCATCTGCATCCAGAACCACTCCGCCTCGCCGATGTGCAGGACGAGGCCGCCAATCGAATGCACGCCGAGAAACGCCGGCTTGCCGATTTTATCGTCGGGGATATTCTTGACCGTCGCTACCACCTGGCTGCGGACTTCCTCCATTGCGCCGAGGTAGTAACCGATGCCGGTAGAGAGGCCGGGTTGCGGTGTTAACACTCTGCGTCTCATTACGTAATCCCTTCTCGTGTCAGGCGGCAGTCTCTACCGGAAGTTCACGACGCGGCCTGACTAGAATCAACAGGAGCACGGCGGCAGTTGCGCCCATGAACGCGCTGACGAGGAACGCCGTCGTAGGTCCCTTCCAATCCCAAATCATACCCATCAAAAGCGAAGCAGGAAACACCGTTATTCCGAACGCGAGATTGTACAGGCCATAGGCCGTTCCGCGTTGCTCGGGTCGTACGAGATCGGCGACGAGGGCTTTCTCTGCGCCTTCAACCAGACCGAAGTAGATTCCATAAATCAGGAACAGGACCCAGAGCGACGCGATGTTGGTGGCGAAAGCGAAACCTGCGTACACGGCCGCGTAGAGGATCCACCCCGAAACTATCAAACGTTTGCGTCCCAGGCGATCCGAAAGATCGCCGCCGAGCAGCGAGCTCAACACTTTCATTCCGTGATGTGCGGCCCATAGCAAAGGTATGAGCGCCACTGAAACGCCAGCATCCACCGCACGCAGGATCAGGAAACTGTCGGATGAGTTGGATAACGTAAACAGCGCGAGCACGAGGAGAAAGCGTTTGAAGTTGCTGTCGAAACCGCGCAGCGAGAGTTTCGGGACCTCGGCTGTCTGATGTCTTTGCACGACCGGCGATTCGCGCATGAAGAAGATCGCGACGATCACCGCGAGCAGTGCCGGGATCGATGCAATCAAAAATATCCGCGTAAACTCGGACGGAGTCGGAGCTTGCCTGTTGACAACAAAAAGCGCGACGAGCAGGTAAGCGAGGAGTGGACCAATGACGGCGCCGCCGTGGTCCATCGCACGATGAAATCCAAACGCAATCCCACGTTGTTCGACCTTGACCGTGTCGGCGATCATCGCATCGCGTGGCGCGGTTCGAACTCCTTTACCAACGCGATCCGCGATGCGTATGCCGAGCACCTGCGGCCACGTTTGCGCAAACGCCAGAAGCGGGCGGACAAGGGATGCGAGCGAGTAACCGGCAACCACGAGGGCTTTTCGTTTTCCAAGCCGATCGCTGAGATAACCGGCAAACAATTTGAGCAGGCTCGCCATCGACTCCGCCAGCCCCTCGATCATCCCGATCGCCCTCGCCGATGCCCCTAAACTGGTGGCTAGAAAAACCGGCAACAGCGGATAAATAATCTCGCTCGAAGCGTCGTTGAGCAGACTAACGAGACTGATGGCAAACACATTCCGCGGGAGGCTGCGATAGCGTCGCCACAAACCCGTGATGCCGGTAGAGACTTCGTTTGTCTTTGTAGTTGCGTGAAGCTGATCGGCGTCAGTGTCGATATCTGCCATTAAGTTCTTAGCCTGCGAAAGCCTGCGAAGCAGGCGCAAGCATAAAGCCTGGGGCGTGAGCCCCAGGTAGGCCGGTTGAATTACTGCGTTCGAGCCCGCGAAGCGGGCGAAAGCTGTCGCCCGTTTCACGGGCTGAAAACGGATTTTTTTTCGCGATCCTGGGGCTTACGCCCCAGGCTTTATGCTGGACGCCTGCTTCGCAGGCTAAGAACTCGAAATTAACTTTAGATGAGGTGAGGCACTTCATTCATTGCGCCCTTGTTGGTGCATTTCGGCAAACACTTCTTCTGCACTTACCGCCTCGAGGTCCCCGCGGTCGTAGGCGTCTAAACGGTCAAGCGCTTCGTTTAGCCAAAGCTGATCGAGGTCCTGTTCCCTATTGGCAGACACAGTTCGCTCCTTTCAGGTGCGATTCTTGACGTAAGCGGCGCGGACCACGGTCTTGATGTTTCCGCGCACGTGAAAGTCGCCTTCGATGTCGACGCGTAGTGGATCGCATGCGGCGACGAAGTCTTCCAGAATGATGTTGATGACGTGTTCGTGGAAGATCTTGATGTTGCGAAATGAGTTGATGTAGAGCTTCAGACTTTTCAGTTCGATACAGGTCTCGTTTGGAACGTACTCGATCCGGATGATAGCGAAATCGGGAAAGTCGGAGAACGGGCAGATCGCCGTGAACTCCGGTATCTCGAAGTTGATTCTGATTTCTTTGCCGGGAAACTCGTAGGGAAAAGTCTCGAGCGGAAAGAGATTCATCTCCGCCCGCGGTGTTGACTGAATATTTATTGCCATCGCGCGCGCGATCTTAAACCACAGATGACGCGGATTTAAAATCCGGATTTAAGATCCGCGGTATCCGCGGTTGTTGTGGCCCATGTCGAAGAATTTGATCAGCAGAAGACCCGCGATGAAGCCGCCGATGTGCGCTCCATACGCGACGCCGCCCTGCTCCGAGCCGCCGCCCAGCATGCCAAGCCCGCTGACCAACTGAAACGCAAACCAGATCCCGATCGCCACCCACGCAGGTACCTGTGTGAAAAATCGAAACAGCAGCACCG
Organism: Pyrinomonadaceae bacterium; assembly: GCA_035761985.1. Classification (GTDB taxonomy): domain Bacteria; phylum Acidobacteriota; class Blastocatellia; order Pyrinomonadales; family Pyrinomonadaceae; genus PSRF01. The sequence continues at coordinate 9,575 of DASTQB010000357.1, read as the reverse complement.
TCACACGTCGCGAAGGATGCAGCAGGATGTAACCACCAAGCACTCCCGAAATCGCACCCGAAGCACCCAAACTCGGAACCAGCATCCCAGCTTCCTGGTTCGCAAACGCAGCAGTTGTAAACACGTGGGCCAACGACGCAAGCACACCGCAAAGCAAATAGAAAATCAGGTACTTGACGTGTCCGAGACGATCCTCGATGTTGTCCCCGAAGATCCAGAGGAACAGCATGTTACCGAAGATGTGCGCGATGCCGCCGTGCATGAACATCGAACTGAAAAGCGTCAGGTAAACCGAACCCGGAGTTCTCCCCAGACCGGGGATTTCCACTTCTCCATAAGCCGGATGATTAACCACGCGGGGCTGCGTAACCACGTCATCGCCGGTAATGATCTCGTACGGAACGGTTGAAAATGAGTACGTAAACTGCGTGTCGCTTCCAAGCTGTTGCAACACGACGAAAACAAAAATATTCAACGCAATGAGGGCATAGTTAACAAACGGTGTGATGTGTCGATCAGTGTTATCGTCATACAGCGGAAAAACCATGGTCCATTACCTCATTGTGAAATGAGAAATCTTTACGCCTGCGGTTTGCGGAGATTGTGCCGTGGCTGTTACTAAAACGTTAATCCGTGGCCCGTTCTCCAAGCGGCGCGGCTGCGTGTGCGAGCGCGGGCTCGTGCGGCCTCAATAATTCGTAGCCTTCAGACCGGGCCACGTACGTTGCCGCCGTAAGATCGCCCGTAACGTTAAGCGTTGTGCGACACATATCGAGTATGCGATCTACGCCCAGGACGATCGCGATCAGCGCCGGATTCACGCCTATCGTTACGAGCACGCCGATGATGAAAGGAATCGAACCGGAAGGTACCCCCGCGGTCCCAATACCGCCGAGAATTGCGAGATAGACCACCATTAACTGCTGGCCCAGCGTTAGATCGACACCCGCCAGCTGGGCCAGGAACAACACCGTCACTCCCTCGTACAGCGCAGTGCCGTTCTGGTTTGCAGTTGCACCGACAGTCAACACGAAACTATTTATTTCCTGCGGCACACCGAGGTTCTGTTCCGAAACTCGCAGCGCCGTCGGCAAAGTCGCATTTGAAGACGAAGTCGAGAACGCGGTCAGCATCACAGTCTTGATGCGTCTGAAAAACTCCAGTGGGGAAATGCGCGAGAGGAAATAGATGGAAAGGGAATACACGCCAAACATGTGCAGCGACAAGCCCAGCAACACAGCAACGACAAACCATCCGAGCGCTTGCAGCAGATCGAGTCCGAACCGCGCGGTGTTGTTGAACAACAGGCACGCAACTGCGTACGGCGCAAACTTCATGATCATCTCGATGATCTTCGCCGTGATCTCATAAAGACCTTCGAGCACTCGCAGAAACGGCGTCGTGACCGGCAACGGCAGCAACGTGATCGCGATGCCGATAACGAGAGCAAAGAACATCACGTGAAGCATGTTTGGATCTTCTTTGCCGCCGATTCCGTAAAACGGGTTCTTCGGCACGATCGTTTCCACCACCGACATCAGAGGCGTCGAGGCCGTGCTGCTCGCCTGCGCATCGGCGACTCTTTTAGTCGCGTCAGTGGCGTAACGTTGTTGCAACGCAGCGGAAGTGGCCGGATCGATGCGCCTGCCGGGTTGGATCGTGTTGGCGAGCGTGAGGCCGATGCCGACTGAAATCGCAGAGAGTATGAGACAGTAAGCAAACGATTTCAGACCAACGCGCCCGAGTTTACGAATATCGCCGATACCCGCGACGCCGACGATCAACGAAGAAAAGACGAGCGGCACAACGATCATCAACAGCAATCGCAGAAACAATTGGCCCACGGGCTGCGTGATGTTGTCCACGATCCAAACCACGCGCGGATTATCGCCGCCCCAGATCTGGTTCACGGTAACGCCTGCAATCACGCCAACTGCAAGACCGATGAGAATCTTCGTATGAAGCGCCAGGCCCTTTGGCTTATCCGGCGTGTCTTCATCCAAATCTGTTGCTACCTCGCGCTCGAAGGCGTCGCGCTCTCCGCGGCTGGAGCTCGGACGTGGATTGTAGTTGTCGTCAGGCATTGTTGAAGGCTCCGTTTTAGTGAGCTAGCGACCCCAGCGCAGTTTGTCGCGTAAGACGTCGAAGTAGTTTCTATTGCTTGGCTGAATGAGATTGAACGTGGTCCTGCTCTTTCGAATCGTCACTCGATCCTCGACTTGCATCGGACATCCAACCTGGCCGTCGAGCGTCAATGCAACGTCTTCATTGTCAGTCTTCAGCGTCAACTTGATCTCGCCACTGTCAGGCACGACGAGCGGGCGGTTGGAAAGTGTAAACGAACAGATCGGCGTCAGGACCATCGCATTCATCGAGGGAAAAACGATCGGTCCGCCCGCGGAAAGATTGTAGGCAGTAGAGCCAGTCGGCGTGGAGACGATCAGACCGTCCGCGCGAAAAGAGCTGACGAACTGATGATTGAAAGAAACTTCGATCTCGATGATTCGCGCCAGCGCCGACTTGTTAATCACCACGTCGTTGAGAACACGATTGCTCGTCAGCGTCGTATCCTTTCGCTGTAACTCAACGTCGAGCATCACGCGTTTGTCGAGACGATAGTTTCCGGAAAGAATCATCTCGAGCGCGCCGTAAAGTTCTTCGATGCGGAATTCAGTCAGGTAACCAAGACCGCCGTAGTTCACTCCAAGGACCGGCACTTCCTGATCGCCGATCATTCGCGCCGTGGCGATCATCGTGCCGTCACCGCCAAGCACCAGCATCAGATCGACTGCGGCTGCGAGTTTGTTTGTCGGCACTTCTTCGACGGCGCATCCGGTCGCGTGCTCGATGCGCTGGCGCTCGATCTCTGGTCCACCGAAGAGTTGAATGTTCCGTTCGGCGAGCCAAACAGCGAGCTCGCAGATCGTGTTCAAGGCTTTTGGCTGGTTCGGTTTAAGGACGATCCCGATCCGGTTGATTGTCGACATGGTTAATTGAAGTGGGAGCGCTAAGCCAGCCGGATGATACGCGCGCCGGAGTTCAGAGTTCAAGCTGGTAACGCGCGAGGAATTCGACGTTTCCTTCCGCGCCTTGAATCGGCGACTCGATCACGCTGACAACGCTCAGCCCGAGCGCCGTGGCTGCGTCGTTGACTTCGTCAACCGCTTTAAGGCGCTTGGCACTGTCGCGCACGACTCCGCCGCTGCCGACTTCTCCGCGACCGACTTCAAACTGCGGTTTGATCAGGGTGATGATCGAGCCGCCTCCAACAATCAACGGAACGATCGCAGGCAGCACCTTTGTCGCGGAGATAAACGAGACGTCCATAACCGCGATATCAAACTGCTGCGCGAAATCCGCGGGCTGCAAATAACGCGCGTTGACGCCTTCGCGAACCTCCACACGCGGATCGTTTCGTATGCGCCAGTCGATCTGGTTGTGACCGACGTCAACAGCAACCACGCGCTTCGCGCCGTGTTGCAGCAGGCAGTCAGTAAACCCTCCGGTTGAGGCGCCAACGTCGAGACACGTCAGCCCACGCACGTCGATCTGAAACTCACGCAACGCGGCTTCGAGTTTCAGACCGCCACGCCCGACGTAACGACTCGTCGGATCGTCGCTGCCTTTCACGCGTATTGAAGAACTTGTATCGAAGAGGTGGGAAGGTTTATCGACGCGCTGCTCGTCGACGAGCACAACGCCGGCCATGATCATCGCCTGGGCTTTCGTGCGCGATTCGGCGAGACCCCGATCGACGAGAAGTTTATCTATGCGCTCACGTTTCACAGCAGGGCTACAGGATAGCCTGTTAAGCTTGCCTGCGTGCAACTACGGCGCGTGGTGTGTCATTCAGATGAAGCTCGGTCGCACAGTCATGACAAAGCCAAACGACGATCTGTGGCGCATCGACCCAGAAGAATGAACCAACTTTCCCCGCGATCTTGACTGCATCGTCAACACGGAGTCGTTGTAAAGCCTGTATGTAAAATGCCCCGTTGTAGTATTCACCTTCCGCACCTTCTTCACGGTGAATACACTCCCGCTCACGAAACATCTGCCTGGTCATATTAATTCCTTAATCAATTGTCGGGGGTTAAGTTATTAATGCGTGAGTTAAAACAGGTAAGCGCCTGAATCGCTTGGAGTCAGATGATGCCACTCGATCAGCAATCAGTCAATACAGTTTAAATTTTGTTAAGGACGGCGACGACGACGGCCTTCGAAGATCTCGTCGAGGTTTGTGAGATCGCGACTGTTGTCACGCTGGGCGCGGCGGCGTTCGCGTCTGAGAACACGGCGCGCACGTCGTTCCTGCCACTCGTCATAGAGCACCGCATCGCGAATGTGATCGAGGTCTTCATCTTCATCTCCACTCGACTCTCGGCGTGCAGGCGCCACATCCGCGTTTCTAACCCGCGCAGATCTGCGTCTCGGTTGTTCGACTGGAGCTACAAAAACTTCGGGTGCTTGAATGTCTTCTTCCGCAACCGCCGACTCACTCGGCTCACTCGGCCCACCCGGCATCGCCTCAGCCGACGCAACCGGCTCCTCCTCGACCGGCGCCTCTTCAACCGTTTCACTCGCCGTAACCTGCGGCGCGTTCCGCCATTTCACGTACGCAGCCACAATCGCCGAAGCCGCGCCAAGCACCATCGCGAGGACAAACGCCCCAAGGACAAACAAGCGCCTGCGGGTCTTCACCGTCGCGTCAATCTCATCGAGCGGCACGACGGGCTGCGCCGACAACACCGCGCGCGTGTCGTCGAAATGCGGCTGTTCAGGCGGCGCAGAAATGTCTGCTGGTGGCTGTAAGTCGTACTCTTTCATCATTCAACTGCAACGAGCGAAATATCGGGAGAGTCGAGTTGAAGGAAACCGTTGCAAACGCGAGGCCACAGGCTGGAGGGCTTAGTTTCGAGGTAAGTTCAGAGGGGAATAGACGAAAACCTTCCGTTTTCGTGCACTAAAACCACGCGCTGGGTTGTGGATCTTCAGGAAGAAATCGGCGAATAGGCCCTATAGGACTTATAGGACTTATAGGACTTATAGGACTTATAGGACTTATAGGACCTATGTTATGAGACGCCGCGACGGGCCTTCGCACGCCGGTCGTCGAGCACCTCGATACTCTCTCTCACGCGGTTGTAAATCCCGTCCGCGTCGAGGCCGTATTTCGCAAGCAGCAACTTGGCGTCGCCGTGCGTGATCAGACGATCCGGAATACCCATGCGAACCACGCGGACCTTGTCCTGGAGTCCATTCTCTTCGAGCAGCTCAAGGACGGCGGATCCGAAACCGCCGGCCAGGTAGTGCTCTTCAACGGTGACGATCAGTCGCTTCGTCCGTGCGAGCGCCAGGAGCAACGGCGCATCGAGCGGTTTGACGAATCGTGCGTTGACGACTGTGGTTTCGATCCGGTCTTTGGCGAGTCGGTCTGCGGCCGCGAGTGACGGATGGACCATCGAACCGTAAGCCACGATCGCAATCTCGCCGCCGTCGCGGAGTATTTCACCTTTACCGATCTCGAGCAGCTCGGGTTCGCGATCGATCGACACGCCGACGCCGTTGCCGCGCGGGTAACGCATCGCCGCGGGCCCGGTGTGTTCGAGCATCGTGAAAAGCATATCGCGCATTTCGCCTTCGTCTTTCGGCGCCATGACGATGATGTTTGGCACTCCCCGGAGATATGCGATGTCGAGCAGGCCGTGGTGCGTTTGTCCGTCACCGCCCGCGATGCCGCCGCGATCCATGCAGAACTTAACGTTGAGATCCTGAATGCAGACGTCGTGAATGATCTGGTCGAAGCCGCGCTGCAGGAACGTTGAGTAGATCGCACAAACGGGCTTCAGTCCTTCACACGACATGCCCGCTGCAAACGTAACGCAGTGTTGCTCGGCGATGCCGACGTCGAAAGCGCGATCCGGAAATCTCTCGAGCGCGGTGCAAATGCCGGTGCCGTCGGGCATGGCGGCAGTCAACGCTACGACGGCCGGATCTTTCTCCATCAACTGGGCAAGCGTGTCGCCGAAAACTGCGGTGTAGGTTGGGACCTTTGCTGAACTCTTGTGCGGTTTGCCGGTTTGCAGATCGAATGGGCCGGTGGCGTGCCAGCGATAGTAGTCGGGTTCAGTTTCCGGAAAGCCTTTGCCTTTTTCTGTCAACGCGTGGACGATGACTGGTCCATCTTTGATCTGTTTCGCTTCTTCGAGCGCTGAGACGAGCGCGCGCGGATTGTGGCCGTCGACGTAGCCGATGTATTTGAAACCGAGTTCGTTCACGAGCGCGCCCGGCAATACGGCCGCCGCGATCGCGTCCTTCATCGTCTTCGCAGCGTGATGCAATCGTTCTCCGAGCGTAGGAATCGCGCGGAGTTTTTCTTCCACTTCGTCTTTGAAGCGGTGATAGCCGTGCGCGCCGCGAATACGATTCAGGTAGCCGGTCAACGCGCCGACAGCGGGCGCGATCGACATCTCGTTATCGTTGAGCACGACGATCAAGCGGCTCTTCAGATGGCCCGCCTGGTTGATGGCTTCCATCGCCATACCGCCGGCAAGTGATGCGTCGCCGATCAGCGCGACGACGTGATGATCTTCACCTTTACGATCGCGAGCGATCGCCATTCCGAGCGCTGCCGAGAGAGAGGTCGAAGCGTGACCGGCGCCGAATGTGTCGTATTCCGACTCGTCGCGGCGCAGGAAACCGCTGATGCCGCCGTACTGTTTGATCGTTGGCAGCAACTCGCGACGGCCGGTCAGGATCTTGTGTGCATAAGCCTGATGGCCCACGTCCCAGACGAGACGATCGCGAGGCGTGTCGAAGGCATAATGCAGCGCGACTGCGAGTTCGACGGCACCCAGAGAGGCGCCGGTGTGACCGCCAACACGAGACATGGTCTCGAGGATGTAGGTACGAATCTCGTCGGCTACGGTACGTAATTGATCGACTGACAGAGCGCGCAGATCGGCTGGCGAGTTGATACTCTCAAGAAGCGTCATCGTAGCGGCATTGTACTCCAATCGCTGTCTTTTGCTACCCCGGACTAGCCAAGGATACTTGGCGATACAAAGTACTCTGCTCAACTCGGAAAGTCAATAGGTCATATAGGACTTATGGGACCTATACGGCGTATAACGGCTTTCCTTGACAATCTGCGGCTCGCGACTAGAATTGTGCTTCGCCTGAATTGCGGCACGGAGATGTGGCCGAGTGGCTGAAGGCGGCGGTTTGCTAAACCGTTAAGGGTCAAAAGCCCTTCACAGGTTCGAATCCTGTCATCTCCGCCAGACTTTATTGTGACGAGTGACAATCATGTCACTCGTCAATTTCTTTAAAGCGCTTCTATGACTGTTCGCGTTCGTTTCGCTCCATCGCCCACCGGCTATCTCCACATCGGCGCCGCTCGTTCCGCTCTCTTCAACTGGCTTTACGCACGCAAGACCGGCGGCAAGTTTCTGCTTCGTATCGAAGACACGGACCTGCAACGCTCTACCGAAGAATCGACGCGCTCGATTATCGAAGGACTCGAGTGGCTCGGACTCGACTACGACGAAGAACTCGTCTTCCAGTCGGATCACGCGCCGCAACATCGCGAAGCCGCGTATCGCCTCGTCGAAGAAGGCAAAGCGTATCGGGACTTCACACCGAAAGAACAGCGCGACGATAAAGACGTGAAGCAGGACGTCGCCGAACGCGCGCGTACGCAGGTGGACCAGCGCAACAATCCGTTTCGCAATCTGCCGAAAGAAGAATCAGACGCACGCGCCGCGGCGGGCGAGCCGTTTGCGATTCGTTTGAAAGTCCCACCCGAAGGTCAAACACGATTTGACGACATCGTTTACGGAACGCAGGAGCGCAGTCACGCTGAGATCGAAGACCTCGTACTGCTTCGTTCCGATGGTCATCCGCTTTACAACCTGTCAGTCGTCATCGACGACATCTCGATGGGAATCACGCACGTGATCCGCGGGCAGGACCATCTCACAAACACACACAAGCAGGTGCTGCTTTACGAGGCGCTCGGCGCGCCGGTGCCGCGGTTTGCGCACCTGCCGCTGATACTTGCGCCCAACAAAGGCAAGCTCTCGAAGCGCAAGCACGGCGAGGTTGTTTCGCTCACGACGTATCGCGATCGTGGTTTTGTGCCGGCGGCGTTTCGCAACTTTCTCGCGCTGTTGGGCTGGTCGCCACCGGAAGGCAAGGAAGTGTTGAGCAAAGAGGAGTTGGTCGAATACTTTTCGCTCGAAGGCATCAATCGCGCAAACGCGATCTTCAACTTCCACGAGAACGATCCGCGTCGCTGGACCGACGACAAAGCGTTGTGGATGAATGCGGAGTACATTCGCACGATGCCGCTCGAGGAGTTGCTGCCGATGGTGAAGACGGAACTTCGCGCAAACAAATTGTGGCGCGAGGAGTATGATGACGACGACAGCGAGTGGTTTCGCAAGACTGTCGATCTGATTCGCGAGCGCTATTTCACGCTCAAAGATTTCTCGACGCAGGGACGCGCCTATTTCTCCGACGACTTTGATTTCGACGATGCGGCAGTCCAGAAGAACCTGCGCAAAGACCCGCGCTTACGCGAACTGTTGAACGGTCTTGCAGACAAGCTGGAAACCGTCGAGCCGTTCACCGCCGAGACTTCCGAGGCCGCCTTGCGAGCATTTGCAGATGAAGCAGGTGTGAAGGCTGGTTTACTGATAAACGGCGCGCGCACGATGCTCACCGGGCAGGCAGTTGGACCATCGATGTTCGAGATCTTCGACGTGCTTGGGCGTGAGAGGTCGGTGCAACGTTTAAGAAGCGGAATTCCATGGTAACTGTAGGGGCGGCCCTCCGTGGCCGCCCCAGTGAAGAGGAGTGCCTGATGATTAAATTGCTGACTGTCGGTTTCGTTTTCGTCTTCACGTGCGGAGCTGTTGTTGCTCAAAACACAAACTCTTCAACCACGACCACTGAGCGACCGCGCACGACAAACACGAACACAAATCAATCCAAGCCACCGGCTGAAAAACAATCGCCACCGGCTGAAAAGCAGTCGAAGCCGCCCGCGACCACGCCGGCGGGCGCGGAAGGCGTCCTCGCCGCGTTCAACGCCTTGCTCGACGGCATCCGTCACGCAAACGTGAACGAAGTGATGTCCGTCTACTGGAACTCATCACAACTGAATCTTTTCAACTACAACGGCACAGTTACCAAAGGCTGGCAGCAGGTCAAGAAAAATCGCGAGAGCTCGTATCCCGAGATCAAAGACGTAAAGCTCGAAGTACGTGACGTGTCAGTGACAATGCTCGGCAGAGACGCTGCGACCGTCACGTGCCTCTGGACGCAATCGCAAAACTACAAAGGAACACCGGAAAGCGTCTCAGGCCGCATGACCCTGGTATTCAAACGCGTCGGGACAGCGTGGAAAGCAATCCACCTGCACTCGTCACCTGACAATCCAAACCCGGCTGTGGTTCCACCGTCCGAGCGTCCCTCGCCTTCGCCCTCTCCTTCACCAACGCCTTTCTGAAATCCTGTTTTATCCGGAGCATCCTGTAAATCAATGTAAAAAGCCGTCCACGATCCAGGAC